>CAIMUF010000053.1 GCA_903844635.1 uncultured Sulfuricurvum sp.
AGATGGCAAAACCTCTTCATCAGATGGTCAGCGGTTTCGTGCCGGTAGCAAAGCTCAAAGCACCGGTCATATAAATCCAAAATATGGCAGCGAGCCCGGAAGATTATTTTATACCCATATATCTGATCAATACTCTCCCTTTAGTGCCAAGCTAGTAAACGTCGGAGTACGTGACTCAACCTATGTGCTCGATGGACTTCTCTATCACGAATCGGATTTGCGAATTGAAGAGCACTATACCGACACCGCAGGATTTACCGATCATGTGTTTGCATTGATGCATCTGCTTGGATTTCGATTTGCTCCAAGGATACGGGATTTAGCGGATACTAAAATATATATTCCCGATAATGGAAAGAAATACGATGCACTGAAACCGATGATCGGTGGAACACTCGGAATCAAAAATATTCAGATGCATTGGGATGAAATTTTACGTTTAGCCGGTTCGATTAAAAAAGGTACCGTCACCGCATCCTTGATGTTACGAAAACTAGGCAGTTACCCAAGACAAAATGGTCTTGCAATAGCGTTACGAGAATTGGGGCGAATTGAGAGGACACTTTTTATTCTGGATTGGCTTCAAAGTGTTGAACTCCGCCGACGAGTGCAAGCAGGGCTGAATAAAGGCGAGGCTAGAAATGCGTTAGCCCGTGCGGTATTTTTCAATCGATTGGGTGAAATACGGGACCGAAGTTTTGATCAGCAGCGTTATCGAGCAAGTGGACTGACACTTTTAACGTCTGCCATCGTTCTGTGGAATACGGTTTATTTGGAACGCGCTGTAGCAGCGCTAAGGAATAAAGGAGAGGCTATTGATGATTCACTGCTTCAATATTTGTCGCCATTAGGCTGGGAACATATCAATTTAACGGGGGATTACGTTTGGAAAAAGAGTTCGAAGATCAAAGACGGCAAATTTAGGCCTTTAAGAGTGGTAAAATTCTCTTAACGTACTATATATTCCGTTTTCTCAGGCGACCCCCTATATAAAGCAGATATCTGCGTTCAAATCGATCACTTAAAACTCCCGCTGGATAGGATGATACGACATAAGCAACTGACATTACAGCCATCACAAGTGGTACAAACTCTATTTTAAATCCACCTTCTTGTGCTTTTAACACCAAAAATGCTTCACTGAAACGTGCAAGCATAAAAAGCGAACCGATAGCTACAACCAACCAAAAAGATGGAGAAAAAGATCGCATAAGTGTGAGAGAAAATATCTTTTTAGACTGAGCATTCTTTGCAAGATGCGTACTCTCTTTGATCTTAAAGAAAATGATGTACATACTAAATAGTGCAGGAATAAACGCAAACCATAAAGCAAAACGGATATCTTCATATAAAAAAAGTAATCCAACGGCCGCTAAGGGACCAAGCACTGCACCAACTGTATCCATAGATTGGCGCAGTCCATAAGCGGATCCAAGCATCGCTTTTGGTGTTACGTCGGCTACGAGCGCATCTCTGGGCGCTCCGCGTATTCCTTTGCCAATGCGGTCCATAAAACGAGCCGCAAATACGCTCTCAACATGCTGTGCCAAAGGAAAAAAAGGCTTAGTAATCGTAGCTAAACCATATCCGATTACCAGCAAAATTTTTCTCTTGCCAATGGCATCACTAAGCGTTCCAGAAAACACTTTTACTAACAGAGCAGTAGATTCTGCAATACCTTCAATAATACCTACTTCAAGCATCCCTACATGTAAAACATTTACAAGTAAAAGTGGTAACAGGGCATGGACAAGTTCAGAGGAAAAATCCATAAACAAAGAAACAAAACCGAGCATCCATACGGTTCTTGGGATATTGCGAATCATAGAGAATTACTTAACAGAGTAAAGCCATATTTCTCGCAATTAAGTATCATTTTTTTAAGCATTGATAAACCACCAAATTATTATTTTATGATTGTAAACGATGAAAATCCAAAATAATTGTTACCAAAGTTCAATTCCAAATTGACGAACAATCAATGAAAATATCACAAAACAGATCATTGTAATGCCGACTGAAGAAAGTAGTGCCAGCCAAAAGCCAATACGTTCTAATAAAACTGGAAATGCCAAAAACATCGGCAAAGTCGGAACAACATACCAAAACGTATACCATGCGTGATTGGCGATTTTTTCGGTACTTTGATTTTCAACATAAAGCCAAATTAATGCTAAGAAAGTGACAAGTGGCAATGCAGCGATCAATCCACCTAATTTATCACTCCGTTTTGCCATTTCAGAAACAAGAACTACAACTCCTGCTGTGAGTAGATATTTTACAAGTAACCATGTCATGCTTATCCTTTATGTAGTCGTATCTATAGATTATTTCATCAAATGACTTAATCCCTCATATCCAAGATATATACCAACACCCAATATTAAAACACTTGAAATATAAGGAGCTTTTCTAACAATATCTCCGAATCCAGTAAATTTTTTGGACATATAATTCACACTTAGTGCAGAAATCACACCTGTAAGAACCAAAGTAAGCGCCAATCCGATACTAAAACCAAGAACCAATGCCACGCCCATAGCCACTTTTTTGAGTTGAAGACAAAGAATTAACACTGTTATCGTAGCAGGACAAGGTATCAATCCACCGGTTAAACCAAATAATAAGATCTGTCCATTAGTAACTTCTTTATGTGTAAATCTTTTTCTAATATCGTTAGCATGCGCTAACTCATGAGCATCTTGATATCCCGGTGCAGTGATGTCCAATCCTTTGGTTTCTTCATGCACATGTTCATGATTATGCTCTACAAACTCTGTATCATACGCATCCACTTCACCTTCATTGGTAATAAGCACTCGCGCTATAAACTCATGCGGTTCAGGGATCTCATCAATCGACTCTAAAAAAGCACCATTTACTTTGAGCATAAAAGTTTGTATTCCTTCATCTACTCTTTCGGTTTGAATCTGAATATTTTCAGGTGATATCTTTGATAGTATCTCGCCTCTGATTCTAAACTTAGGCGGTTGAGCTTCTTCAAAAATGGATAGATTCAGCGCTCCAAACGCCGTATCAATATCAACTTCTTCATCATGATGGTCGTGATGATCATGGGGATGCGGCTCACAATGGGTACCAAAGCAAGCGTGTTGACTTCTATAGGTTTGAATGAACATCCAGAGGGCAATACTAATAACAATAACAGCAGAAAGAATTTGAAGATAAGGTTCAATTAACCCATTGCTGTATTGAGAGCCAAAATATAAACCTATTAAGGCAATGATCCAAACAATAGCGGTATGCGATACTGTCGCCGCAACGCCAAGCATGACCGCCTGCCAAACAGTTCCTCGGATAGCGATAATAAACGAAGCCATCATGGTTTTTGAATGACCCGGTTCCAGTCCGTGAAGAGCACCTAAGAGTATTGCACTGGGAATCAATACCCAAAGATTGGCTCCTTGAGTTATTAAAGTTGTGATATCCATTTTTTTCCTTTTACAGATACTTGGTAATATCTTTGAATTCTTTGAGAGCTTCATTACTATCGATTTTATTATCATTGATGGCATGGTTTAAACAATGATCAATATGATCATGCACTAATGTTTTCTTTGCATTGGTAATGGATTTTTCAACGGCATGAAGCTGTTGAGCAACATCAAGA
>CAIMUF010000054.1 GCA_903844635.1 uncultured Sulfuricurvum sp.
AATAATAAATAGTTATTATAAGATAATTTATAGTAATATTTAAAATCGCTTAAGCTTGGCGCTGTTACACTGCTAAGGATACAAAAATCTTATACTTAGAACAAAGGGGTTTTCGATGGCACTATCAAGAAGAGATGCAATGAAATTTACCGGATTGGCGGCAGTTACGGCTGCAGTAAGTGGTTATGCAAAAGGTACTGAAGCTCCACAATCAGCTGCTAAAGGGATATTATTATCACCAGCTCCTGTTCCAGCGGCAAAAGGTGCACGTGTTGTTATTGTAGGCGCTGGTCCATCTGGACTGACTATTGCGAAATACATCAAAAAAGGAAATCCAAAAGTTGATGTTGTTTTGATGGATAAACGTTCAGTCTTTATGTCTGGTTTTATCAGTAATCTCGTTGCTACTGGAGTCCTTCCACTTGAATTTATTACACATGACTTTTTGGAAGGTGCGCGCAATGGAAGCTACACTTTTTTACAAGCAACGGTTCATGATATCGACCGTACGTCTAAAACAGTTTATACTAATGAAGGTACACTGAAATATGATGTATTGGTTTTAGCTCCAGGGATCGATTATGATTATTCTAAATGGACGAAAGGTGATTTAGAGCTTGAAACAGCATTAAAAACGAAGTTTCCTGGTGCCTTTATTGCAGGAAGCGAAACATTATCACTAAAATCTAAAATTGATAACTTAGAGAATGGCAGTGTATTCGTTCAAACGGTTCCCGGCGGTAATTACCGTTGCTTACCTGGACCATATGAACGCAGCTGTTTGATCGCAGATTATATGAAGCGTAATAAAATCAAAGGTAAAGTAGTTATTTTGGACGAAAATCCAAATATTACGATCAAAGCGGATGGTTTCCACTCTGCATTTGAAAAATTATACGGCGATTATATTACGTATATGCCAAGTACAACCATCACGAGTATTGATCCACACAAGCAGAAAATCGTTACTGAGTTGGGTGAAGAGATCGATTTCACGGATGCCTCTTTATACAGTCGTGTTCGTGGTAATAAATTACTTGAAATCGCTGGTGTTGCAAAAGACAGTGTATTTAACAAAGGGGAAGCAAATATTGATCCGTTTACGTATCAAGTTATTGGCGATCTTAATGTATTCTGTACCGGTGATGTTCGTCCAATGGGCTTTAGTAAATCAGCTAATACGGCTAATACTGAGGGGAAAATTGTCGCAGCTAATATTGTCAAATATCTTGGTGGCGAAGAACTTAGCCGTAAAACATGGAAATCTCCGCTTACAGTTTGTTATTCTGGCGTGAGTGGTGATCCGCTTCGTGCTATTTCTGTTCATGCAGAATATTCATACGATGAAACCAAAAAATCATTTGGTTTTGCTAACGCTGGAACCATGGAAAAATGGGATGGAGCTGATGGTCTTGCCGGAGGTAAAGGTCTTATTGAATGGGGTAATGGACTTTATCGAGATTTCTTTAATTAATATATTACTTTGTTTGCACGGATTTTCCGTGCAAGGCAGTTTCAAGTAATTAGTTGATTATTTGAATTTGTTTTGTCATTCAAAAGTAAGAGCTTCAGTTTATGAAAGAGAGGAAGAAATGGAAAGACGTACTTTTATGAAGGGGACTTTTGCCCTTGCAACAATAGGTTTACTCAATCCTGTTTTATTTCGGCATGGCCTTGCTGCAGAAGATGCGATTGAAATGCCGTATAAAGAGTTATTGGATGAGTATCTGGGTGGGAAAAAATCGGAGGACGGCAGTACTATTATGAGTCTGAATATTCCGGATGCTCCCGAAAACGGAGCTGTTGTTCCAGTTGAAGTTACGATTAATTATCCGATGACTGCTGATAATTATATTGCTAACATTACAGTACTTACCACCAAAAATAAAGCAAATAAAGCGCTCTCTTTTGATTTAACACCTGCGAACGGTATGGCATATTTGTATGTCAATGTTAAAATGGGACAAACTCAGGATGTTGTAATTTTGGCAAAAACGAATAAGGGAAAAATTTTTCAAACATCTAAAAACGTTCGAGTAGCTCTCGGCGGATGCGGTTAATTAAGGAGAAAAAATGGAACTCAGAGGCGTAGTAAAAATTTTAGAGCAAAATTATAAAGTTGGTGATATCGTAAAAGCGAAAATCATTGTGATTCATAAAATGGATACTGGATTCACAAAAGATAAAGAATCGGGTAAACAGTTTCCTAGGTTTTACATGAAAGAGATTACGGCAACGTATAATGGACAAGTTGTAGCTCATTTTGATTTAGATGTAGCAACCAGTCAGAATCCGGTCATTCAGTTTCCGCTAAAAGTAACAGGTCCAGGTGAGCTGGTAGTTGATTTTGTTAATTCTGAGAATGAAAAGGCGCAAAAAAAGGTAAAACTGTCACCTGACGCATAGTCAATTGTTGGAATTCCCGTTAATTCGGGAATTACAATGACTTAGCATTTCTAAATTCTGAAATTTCTGATTCTACCATCTCATCAATCATAATGGTATAGAGCTTAGTTAACAGGTTTGGGGATACACCAAATTCCATTGCTTTTGTGCGTACTCGGTCCATGACAGCTTCCATTCTCTCTTTCCCTTTTATCTCATCAATAGAGTGTTTAAATCGTGCAGCTTGTTTCACATAGGCATTACGTGCAGCGATCAATTCTACAATTTGATCATCCAAGCCATCGATGTTGTGTCGGAGTTCTTCGAGACTATTGCAATCTTGGGTTTTCATGAATTTCCTTTAAACTGATAATTAAACATAGTCTAACATAATGAGGATAAATAGACAGATAATTGTATTTTTATCACACTCTATACTATTATAATATCTTATTCTTTATTTTGAATGTTATTTTATATATTCTTATACTTATTTAAGCAAAATCTGAATAGCATACGAGTGCTTTTAGAGATTAAAAGGGAGCAGAAGAATATGAATAGACGTAATTTTTTAAAAGTTATTGCTGCTGGCGCAACAGTTGTCGCAGTGAGTCCATCGCTTATCCGAGGTAATTTGTATGCCGCAGATGGAAAGCTGTATGTTGGATATGAAAAAGCTCAAATAGTAGATGCAGCTGGTATTCCGATTAAGGCTTCAAGATTAGAAAAAGAGGTAACTTACATTTTCAATTATCCCTATGCATCTACTCCCTGTATGCTGATTAATTTACCAGAATCGTCTGAACAAGAAGTTGCATTAAAATCTGAAATGGGTGAGGATTATATTTGGAAAAACGGTGTTGGAAAAGATCGTACAATTGTTGCTTATGTGGCTATTTGTGCTCATCAATTGACGCACCCGACACCTAATGATAGTTTTATTCAATATGTACCCAAAAATAAGCCAACCATGGCGTATGGCAATAGTGGTATTATTGTTTGTTCAGCTCATTTATCTGCGTATGATGCCCGTGCAGGAGCAAAAGTACTTTCAGGAGCAGCATCACAGCCCCTTGCAGCTGTCGTGTTAGAGCATGCTGATGATGATACACTTTGGGCTGTCGGAATACTTGGAGCAGATAAATTTCAAGATTATTTTAGAGCATTTAAGCCTGAGTTCAAACAGTTTTATAATGGAGCAGCAGAAGCAAAAAAGCTGGTATCCATTTCGGCAAAAACCGTTAAGCTCACTGAATTTTCAAAAGAACTGATCCAATACTAAATAAAGGGGAATAAATGAAATTTTTTTTAATAGCTCTTACTCTTTCGGTGCTCTTGGCAAGTTCTATACAAGCTTCAGACAAAGTAAAAGGTCAAAATAATGATGATCATAGAAGTATGCTTATGAAAGACATGCGTATCATGCTGGAAGCTATGGAACAGATTCAGCGTGGCGGACTGTACAGTTCAACGGAAGATATGAAAGTGGGTGTAAAAAAGCTACAAGGAACGCTTAAAACACTTGAAGGTGAAGAGGTTAAATGGATTTTACCAAAAGACCAAAAATACGCCTATCAGTTTGCTCAAAAAACAGCGAGTATGCTTCATTTATATTCGGATGATATGGTGACATCGATTGATGCTGGGAGAATGGATGATGCGCTTGAAGATTATTCTCAGTTGTTAAAGCAATGTACATCGTGTCATATTCGTATTCGTAACTGGTAATGATTCTCCCCAATTATGGGAAGGAACTATTTGCAGTCGCTTTTAGTTGGAATTTCAAATCCTATCTCTACATCTTGCCATGTTTTTCCTGCATGAAGAGTAAAGCATGCTTTATTGATGGATTGCAGTGATGCAAGCATCGTAAAATCACCCAAATCTATTGTCCCTTTTGCCACAATTTTTCCCTCTTGTATCGTATAATTTAGAGGAATTGTTTTGGTGATATTGTTCATTGTTATTTCAGTAATGGCTTTAGAATCTTTTACTGAAATAATTTTAGCCGTGATACTGTCAATATTTTGAACTTTGAAAAAAGAGTTTACCAATGTCGCATCACGCGCAGGATTAGCTGAATTAATACTTCCTGTATCAATTTTAACACTGCTTCCTACGAGTAGTGCTTCGATACTGCTTGCGTTTTTAGGCTGCGTTACTACACGATCAAAACTTCCGCCAACGCCAATTTTTTCATACGTTTTAAACGCTTTCCACGTTACTTTTGCAGAGTCACTTTGATAAGTACAATCTGCAAATGCACTTAATGCTAATAATAGGGTTGCAGAGACAATTTTTTTCATTTAATTTCCTTGAAGTTTAATCTATCCGTTTATTGTAGCGGAGTTTTATAAACTAAAGTGATGACCGTGCTGCTTGCCGTTTAGGTGTAATATTATTTTCAGTATTCTTATTGGTTTGTGAAGTTTTTTGTCGCAGGAAAAAAGGAATTGTTTTTTCCGGTCGTTTACTCATATCTTCAGTGAGTGCTTTTTCTACCGTTTCTCTATCATGATTTAGGATAAGATAGTTATAGATGAGTGTAATTTGACGATCGAGAGATATTTTCCATGTAGAGAGGGTTTGAGTATAAATCCATTCACTGAAGGCATAAAATGAGTTAAATACACTTTCCTTATCCCATAGCAACTTCACCGTATTCTCAAAACTTCCACTGTTGTAAAAAATATCCCAAAAGCGAGCGAACCGTTTCATTTTTTGAATTTGTTCAAAACTGAGATTGTTATTTTGTAGAATGTCATACGGCGGTATATCACTGTAAATCATTCCATGCTCTTTATCGTGGCGTGACAGTGTTGTTCCTGAGAGGTTTTTGAGGATACCGATTTGGATTTCACTGTGGGTCAGGGAAACAAGCTTATCGAGATTGCGCCCAAATCCTGTCAGTGTTTCTCCCGGAAGTCCGACGATGAGATCAAGGTGCATGTGTGCTTTGGTTTCATTTTCTAAAAATTGAAGATTTTCAAATATTTTTTCCAGTCGAAGCGGACGGTTGATCCCTTTTGCGATAATGGGGTCTAAGGTCTGGATACCGATTTCAAGCTGCAATGAGCCCTCAGGAAAAAGGGATATTTTGGCTTTTAGAACGTCAGGAAAATGATCGGGTATCACTTCGAAATGAGCGAAATAGGGGGGCTCTTTAGAGAGGAAAAAGTCCAAAAGACGATTGGCAAACGTCATATTGAGATTAAAGGTACGGTCGATGAATTTAAAACTTCGTGCGCCTCGCTGCCAGAGTATCTCAAATTCTTCGATGAGTTCATCCAGTGGAAAGTTTCGTACCTTTTCATCCATAGATGAGAGGCAAAATTCGCACTCAAATGGACATCCGCGTGAAGCTTCGACGTAGATAGTTCGGTTCGCTACGTCTTCATCACTGTACGCACGGTAGGGGAGAGTAATAGCTTTTAGATCAGGCATGGTGGATTTGATAAACTTAGCTCCCGTGTGCACTATTCGTTCGCCGTGAGTTGGATTCAATATCTCCTTACACAACTCATAAAATGCCACTTCGCCTTCACCGCTAATGATGTAATCAGCACGGCTAAAATCAACACGATGAGGAGTGTATCCAGCCTCTGGGCCTCCGAGAACGATAACGGTATCAGGAGCTACTTTTTTAATGATCTCTATAAGTTCCGCAGTTTGGGAAGCATTCCAAATATAGACGCTTATTCCGATGATTTTAGGACTATGTTTTAGAATATCCTCGGCGATGGTTTGGATTTGCTCATTGATGGTAAATTCGACTATTTTGGTATCGTTTTGGAGCTCATGCAAGTTAGCGTAGAGATAGCGAAGTCCGAGTGCGCTGTGGGCGTAGCGAGCGTTGAGGGTAGTTAAGAGAATAGTGCTCATGATTGGGGTGCACTAAAATAGTGTCCATCGGTTGTGAAGAGCTTGAGTATTTTGTTGTATTCGCTAAATGCCTGTTTGTAGACGTGCTGGTTTTGTTTGCTTGATTCATACAGTTGGGTAGCGCTCATTCCTGATTCCAGAGCATTTTTAAGCAGTTTAGTACGTCGCAGGTAGGTGAAAGCGAGATTGGGGAAATGTTCATGAATTTTTGCTTTTATGACGGTGGCATCGTTGGGATTATCGATCATATTCGCAAAGACAAGAATGGTTTTTTCTTTGTAATTTTTGATAAAAATCAGGCTTTTCATGATAGAGTTTAAATCATTGGTTGTGGGGACGAGGATGATGTCTGAGTTACGTAAAATCTCATCGACATGATCAGCATCAAATCCTCCGAAATCGTAGACTGTATCAGGGTAAAGGGGTATCTTCTTAGGGTAATATCGGGCGTTTTTGTATTTGTTAAGAACGACGGACATATCGTTAGTGGCGTAGCGATAGCCTAGGTCTTTGGCGAGTGAAAAAGCAAGAGAAGTTTTACCCACTCCCCCTTTGGTAGATGCGATAGAGATAATAGCCATGATTCACCCATAAGTTTTTATGCAAATATAGCATAAATCGTATCGTTATTGCCTAATTCGTGCTATTCTTATTTTAATAAAGTACAAGAAGAAAAAGGAGAGCGTATGCGCTATATTCGTAGATTTGATTCTCTTGGATTAGCTGATCTGGCTTTGGTGGGTGGTAAAAATGCCTCATTAGGTGAAATGATAGGCTCTCTCAAAGTGTTGGGGGTCAAAGTACCTGAAGGATTTGCCGTAACGGCGGATGCGTATCGTGCATTCATCGAGCACAACCGTTTCGAGCCAAAAATTCGTCAATTGTTTTTGGATGTCGATTTGAGTAATATTGAAGCACTCAATCGATGCGGAGACGCCATAAGAACGCTGATGCTCTCCGGTGATATGCCTGAGCTGTTAAAAACCGAAATTGCAGATGCTTACCAAGCAATGGAGAATGAATACGGTATGGTGTCAGTGGATGTGGCAGTGCGCTCATCGGCTACGGCAGAAGATTTACCCGATGCAAGTTTTGCAGGACAGCAAGAGAGTTATCTCAATGTTCGCGGCAGTGTAATGCTCATAGAGCACGTCAAACGATGTTTTGCTTCACTCTTTACCGATCGAGCTATCAGTTATCGTCACAGTCGTGATTATGATCATTTTGCCGTTGCTCTCTCGGTTGGAGTTCAAAAAATGGTACGCAGCGACCTTGCAAGCAGCGGAGTAATGTTTACGATCGATACTGAAAATGGTTCAGAAAATTTGATATTAATTAATTCAATATGGGGCTTGGGGGAAAATATCGTCGGCGGGCGAGTGAATCCTGATGAGTTTTATGTCTTTAAGCCAACGCTTAAAGAGGGAAAAATATCCATTCTTAAACGTCAAATAGGTTCCAAGGCGCTCACGATGACGTACGATGAACGGCACACTACGATCAATCTCGCTACCCCTAAAGCCCTTCAAAACCGCTTTTCTATTTCGGATAAAGAGGTGGCGACGTTGGCGCGCTATGGGCTTCTTATCGAAGAGCATTACACCAAAAATGCAGGAACCTACCGTCCGATGGATATAGAATGGGCGAAAGACGGACAAGATGGAGAACTCTACATCGTCCAAGCCCGTCCCGAAACGGTACAAAGCCGTAAGATGGGGGACAACAGTCTCGAGCAATACTCTCTAAAAGAAGGTACTGAGCCAAAAATACTTCTCAGTGGTAAAGCCATAGGTGAAAAAATCGGTTCTGGTCGGGTTAAGATCATTCATTCTCCTCATGAGGGGGAAAATTTTGTTGCAGGCGATGTTCTCGTTGCTGACATCACTGATCCGGACTGGGAACCGATCATGAAAAAAGCCTCTGCAGTCATTACCAACCGAGGTGGACGAACGTGTCATGCAGCGATTGTAGCTCGTGAAATCGGTGTTCCGGCGATTGTTGGGACGGTGAATGCAACCCAACTGCTGAACGATGGACAGGAGGTGACAGTGAGCTGCGCCGATGGAGAGAGCGGTCGTATTTATGCAGGATTACTGGAATACGAAGTTAATCACATCGAGTTAGGTAATATCACCCCGACAACCACAAAGCTGTACATGAACGTCGGTAATCCCGACAGTGCGTTTAAAGTTGCTAAGCTTCCTAATGACGGGGTAGGGTTGGCACGGATGGAGTTTATCATTTCTCATTACATTAATGCCCATCCGATGGCTTTAGTGGAACTCTCACAGGGCAAAACGATTCAAGAACGTACGGCGGTAAAAGCTGCGATGTTGGGATATGATGATCCCAAAACATTCTTTGTCGATAAGATCTCTGAGGGGGTAGGGATGATCGCCGCCGCATTTTATCCTCGACTTGTCATTGTCCGCACTAGTGATTTTAAATCGAATGAGTACCGACATATGATTGGCGGAAAAGCATACGAAGAGGTTGAAGAGAATCCAATGATCGGGTTTCGGGGTGCGAGTCGTTACTATTCTCCCCACTACAAAGAAGCGTTTATGTGGGAGTGTGAAGCGTTGAAGAAAGTGCGTGATGAGATGGGGCTTACGAACGTCAAAGTGATGCTCCCATTTGTGCGTACACCCGATGAGGCTCGGAAGGCAATTGCAGTGATGAACGAAGTGGGGTTGGTGCAGGGGGAGAATGGATTGGAAGTGTACGCGATGTGTGAAATTCCTGCCAATGTTATACTGGCAGATCAATTTTTAGAAATATTTGACGGATACAGTATCGGCTCCAACGACCTTACTCAGCTTATCCTCGGAGTCGATCGTGACAGCGCATTGGTCTCCTCGGTGTTTGATGAACGAAATCCGGCAGTGACAAGAATGCTTAGTATGGCGATTCGTGCGTGTAAAGAGCGGGGAAAATACATCGGTATTTGTGGACAAGCACCCTCGGATTATCCTGAAATAACTCGTTTTTTGGTTCAAGAGGGGATTGATTCGATTTCTCTTAATCCCGATTCACTGTTAAAAATGTGGCAGGTCGTTTCAGAACTGGAAGCCCAAATGGAGAAATAAATCTATTTGGATATACTCCATTTATTAAATAAGAAAGTGAAACAGTATGAATCTTTTATCCAAAAGCTCACCCCTCGAAGAGTCAATTAAGAAAATGGAAGCGGTTTTAAGCGATGTAGGATGCGAGGCAATATTCTCGGACGAAAAACATCCATTAGAACATTGTTATTCTGTCAATCTGGCATCCATTGAAGCTCCCCGTCATATCTATTCAAATGGTAAAGGAATTGTCTCAGATGCCTCAAAAGCTAGTGCATTAGGTGAATACATCGAGCGATTGCAAACCAATAACTTTTTTATCGATTTTTATCTGCCTGAGAGAAAATATTATCCTGATGAGGTGGCGTTTGAGTTTGGCGGTGAATATTTAAATGATGAGTTACGCGCTATCTATAACCCTAATAATGAGTTAAGTGATGAAGATTGGGTCGATTACAACAGCGATTATGAGGATAAAGTAGTTGCCCTGCCTTTCATCCAGCACAGTACGAGAGAAACCATTTATATCCCCCTCAACATTCTTAGTAATTTGTATGTGAGTAATGGTCTTGCTACGGGCAATACTCCTCTCGAAGCACAAGTGCAGGCGTTGAGTGAGATTTTCGAGCGATATGCCAAGATCGAGATTATCAAAAATGGCTATGCCCTTCCAAAATATCCAGATGATGTTCTTCAATCGTACGAAAGCGTTTACCGTGATGTTGTCGCTTTGCGAAAGCTTGGCTATATTGTGGAAGTCCTCGATGCATCGTTAGGCGGACAATTTCCTGTTACCGCTATTTCATTAATCAATCCGGATAATTCAACTCTGTTCGTCTCTTTTGGTGCCCATCCGATCTTACAAGTATCGTTGGAACGTACTATGACGGAACTGATGCAAGGACGCGGATTGGAGAATCTCGATGCGTTTGAGTCTCCAACTTTTGATATGTCGCTTGTTTCGGACAGTTTTAATCTCGAATCTCATTTTATTGATTCCAACGGTAAGCTTGGATTTGGATTTTTGAGTTCTAAAAAGAGTTTTGAGTATGCACCGTGGAGCTATGAGGGTGTGGGAAATGAAGCAGAATTTGAGTTCCTTCTTTCAATATTAAAAAATATTAACAAAGAGATGTATTTGCGTGAATACAGCTATTTGGGATTCTATTCATGTCAGATGATTGTTCCCAGTGTTTCGGAAGTGTATCCGATAGAGGATATGAGTTTTAATAACAAAAACAACGGCAAATGGATTCGAGAGATGATCTTGAATTTTGAAGAGTTTGATGGCGAAGAGATATTAGATAATATTGAATCTCTAGAAGAAACGCTGAATGTAGAAAAATATATCGGAGTCATTTTTAAGCATAATTTTACGATGCAAGAGTTCAAAGCGCAAGTTCATCTTTTACTCGGTAATACAGATGATGCTCTCTCGTTACTTGAATTTGGAACCAATAAGATGGGTCATATCGTAGCAGAACTCATCCGCATGGGGGAGCAAGAGTGTGTGTGGGAAGAGTATGAAGAGGCATTGTTTGATATATATGGCAAAGAAAAAGTCAAGAAGGGACTCGCTATTTTGGAAAGTGAAGAATTTTTAATTGATGTAACCCTCCATAGCGATTATCATAATATGTTAAAAATGTACGACCGGTTGGAGATCAAAAAAGCGTTAATCGTTTAATTAAATGCACTTAGATTTAACTCAAGACGATATAAAAGTCCAGATAAAAAAGCTGGCTATTCCTGCTAGTGTCGGTTTTTTCTTTCACACGATGTACAACGTAACAGATACGTATTTCGCAGGATTGATATCGACGCAGGCACTATCAGCCCTGACCTTGTCCTTTTCCATTTTTTTTATGATGATTGCTATTGCCGTAGGAATGAGTGAAGCAGTCACGGCTTTAGTGGGGAATGCTTTGGGGAGAGGGAATCGAGAACAGGCGTCTCATATTGCACTGAATGCACTGTTGTTTGGACTTTTTCTTTCTTTTATTTTAACCATTATTGGGGTTATCTCTACACCTTATTTGATGATGTTATTGGGTGCTAAGGGAGCATATTTACAAGAGTCTTTAGCGTATATCAATGTCATTTTATATGCGTCTGTCTTTTTCGTTGCTAGCTTTTTTATCAATGCACTCTTAAATGCGGTAGGTGATACGGCTTCATTTAGAAATGTACTGATCGTTTCTTCTGTGCTAAATGTTCTTTTGGATTATTGGTTTGTCACAGGAGGATTAGGACTAAGCCCTCATGGGGTGAGTGGAATTGCGTTTGCAACTGTGATTACTGAGTTCGTTACGGTTGTATACCTATTCTATAAACTGCAAAAAACTTCTCTTCTTAAGAACTACAGAGAGTTTTCAGTGGATAAATTAATCTTTAAAAAATTTATAATGCAGGGCTTTCCACCAAGTGTGAACATGGTTATGATGGCAACAGGTATTTTTATTGTCACCTATTTTGCTTCTTCTTACGGTCAGGAAGTCATAGCTGCATATGGGATAGGAATGCGGATTGAGCAAATTATTCTCATGCCTATAATCGGTTTGAATGTGGCAGTTCTTACGATTGTTTCGCAAAATAATGGAGCAAAGCAGTTTGAACGTATTAAAGAAACGTTAAAAATATCTCTTTATTACGGAGGGATACTTTCATTGGTCGGTATGGTTTTACTGCTTGTGGGGGCTGAGACATTTATGCACTTCTTTAGTGATGATTTAAAAGTGATAGAAGAGGGAGCCCGCTATTTACGTGTAGAAGCATTTATACTTTTTTCATTTGTTATTATATTTGTGTATCTGGCGCTGCTTCAAGGAATCGAGCGACCCGGTTTTATTTTTTATATCTCTATTTTTAGACAAATAGCCGCGCCTATCGTAGTATTGAGCCTTTTGTCTTTTTTAGGTTTAGGGGTGATTTGGATATGGATTGGGATTGCTATGATTGTGACTTTTTCAGCTTTAGTGACATGGAGATACAGTCATCAAAAACTGATTGAAGTTTCTATGCAAAGATAGTTTTAGTAGTTGAAGATAAAATGATGAGTGTAAAAATGGAAGACGCGATAGGTCAAAAACCTATTGCTTATCTTCAGATGGTTTGAGTGATTTGACATTTATGCGACGTGGGGCACGCTTTGGCAGAGTAGATTCTGATTGCGCAGGTTTAGCGTAATCAGGTCTACGGTTGCTTGAAGATGAATCGTAAGGTTTCTTGTCTCCATACGGTTTTTTCTCACCGAAAGCAGGCTTATCCCCATAAGGTTTTTTATCCCCGTACGGTTTTTTCTCACCGAAAGCAGGCTTATCCCCATAAGGTTTTTTATCTCCATACGGTTTTTTGTCACCAAAGGCAGGCTTATCCCCATAAGGTTTTTTATCTCCATACGGCTTTTTATCACCAAAAGCAGGCTTGTCACCATAAGGTTTTCGTTCGCCCTCAGATCTAGGTTTGTTGAATTGCTTTTTATCATCACCAAAAAATACCGGTTTATTGGCATACTGAGATTTTGTTGATTTTTCTTCATCTTTACGTGGAGTACCATCGATGTAGTGGTTACGCTCACGCGTTTTTTGTTCAAAAATAGGTTTACCGTTCTCATCTTTGCCTAAAAATTTTGGCTTGTCTCGGTCTTTACGCGCCCATCGTTCTTTTTTAAGCGCGTCTTCCTCATCACGTGCATCGCGTCGTGCTTTTGCTTCGGCTTTTTGCTGATTGTCTACGGCAATTCCAAAGCTCGGCTCAAATCCTGCAACGGCTTCTTGGATAATAGTACGACCTAAAAGTGTTTCGATGCCGTAAAGATTTTTTTGATCTTCAGCACCTAATAATACCAATGCCATTTCGCGGGCATGTGCAAAACGGGTCATATAGATGATCGCTTTCTCAGGAAGGTCGTAGCTGATTAGAATATCGTATTGATTTTTTTCGGATCCCTTCATGTCATCATCCGCTACTATGGTGATATTTTTAGCTTCTCCTATTTCAATGGATTGAGGATTCTTGGCTGTTACAATCAGAATTTGTTTTTCTGGATGTTGTGAGATTAAAAAATTGAGTAACTCATTTTTACGTTCGCTGTTACATGGATGGATACGGTGGTTTTTACGTTGGATTTCAGATGACATAAGTGTCCTTTAGGAGTGTGGCCTCAGTAATTCGAGGGAATGTGACGCTTTTTTACGACACAATTTTAATAATGGAATTATAGCGAGTTATTACTTATAGGCTTTGAGGCTGAATATTTATTTAATAAATGAAACATAATGTTATTAAGTTTTTAATCAGCAGATTCTTTTATAATTACTGATACTTGATTTTATCAATTATTCTTCATAGGATAAACAGTTCTATTGAAAAATTTGATAAAGACATGATTCACATTATGAAAGATTGAGGAGCAAAAGATCTATGAAAAAACTTTTTACTTTACTTATAATAACACTGGCGTTCTCGTTGAGCGCTTTTGCTTCAGAAATGGTTTCAACCTACAAAATTGCTGCCTATGTTGATGTTGAAACGGCTAAATCAAAACTTTCTACGGCAGGTTTTGAAGTAGTAGGAACATACAAAGCGACTGATGCAGGAACTACTATTTTGTATACGAATGCGGCAATGAAAGCAGCAGCTGCAAAAGAGATTCGTGGATTTAATGCGGTTGGACGCATTTTGGTAGACGATGAGCGTAAGCAAGTATCGATTGCTAATCCTCTCTATTTTGGGGCAGCATTTATGCAAAAAGAATTCAACAAGACGGCCAGTTTAACGGTATTGAATTCACTTAAAAAAGCGTTTGGAACTTTGAAAGATTCTGAAGACGCATGGGAAGCAAAAGGACTTTCTGGATATCACTTTATGATCGGTATGCCCAATTATGAAGATATGGATACGGTTGGTACCGGTTCAACCGCTGATTTGGTAGCAAAAGCAAAAGCAGCAAAAGGGACAGTATCAGTCGTTCAAATTGGAACAGATCGTTATGTTGCTTTTGTAGAGCTTGACAAACGTACCAGTGGTTTTGTGAAAAAAATTGGTTCACAAAACAGTGAGATTTTACCGTACGCTGTTTTGATTGAAGGGGGAGCAGCTAAAGCGCTGAATGCAAAATATTATATTGCCGTTAGTTACCCACTTTTGACAATGACAGAATTTATGGGAATTGCAACAGTTCCAGATGCTATTACTAAAAGTCTTCAAAAAATCTTTAAATAAGACTATTTTATTTATAAGGTTTGAGATTGAGCATTTTATCGAGCGTGGTGAAATTGTAGCCAATAGAGTGCAAAGTTTCGATGACCATTTCTAAGGATGCAACACTGGTAGGATTTCGGTGCATGAGGATAATATCACCGTTACGTACATTAGAGACAACATTATTGGCAACAGCAAAAGGATCTTTGAGTGTCCAATCGAGTGAATCAAGTGACCAGAGTATGATAGAGGAACCGGATGCATTGACGGTGTCTACAACATTTTGATTAATCGAACCGTATGGAGGGCGAAAGAGCAGAGGATAACTTCCGGTGAGTGTTTTAATTTGTGTAGAAGTACGATCAAGTTGAGAGAGGGTCAAATTTTCGTCAAGATTGGTAAAACGAGGATGGTTAAAGCTGTGGTTTAATATAAGATGTCCTTCATTAAAGGAGCGTTTTACCACGGAAATGTTCTCATCATTCATCGTTGCACCAATCATAAAAAAGCTTGCTTTTACATCATTTTTTTTCAAAATATCAAGAATCTTACACGTATTGTTCTCATCAGGTGCATCGTCAAATGTTAATGCAACGATTTTTTTCGTGGAATCACCATTGACGTAAACATTTTTATACGTTCCATTTTGAACAGGGGTGATGGTATCAGTACGCCATTTATCTAAAAATTGGGTCATGTTTGCATCAAGTAGTTTGGATGAGCCTTGTATGTTGTAGATAGTATCGGCAAATAAAAATGACTGACAGAATGCGAACAGTATCAAAATAATTTTCATCATAAAGGTGTTGCTCCTAAATGCCCAGCCAAATACCCGCTGGCAAAGGACCACTGAAGATTATATCCGCCGCACGGACCATCGAGATTCATTACTTCACCGCAAAAATAAAGACCGTTGAGTATTTTACTTTCCATGGTTTCAGGACGTATCTCTTTGAGTGATACGCCGCCTCGTGTAATCATCGCCATTTTAAAGCCATCATGCCCGATTACTGTAAGAGGTGTCCATGCGAGAAGTTTGATAAGACGGTCACGCGAAATTCCTTCGAGCTTGTTAAACCCCATATCGGGATCAGCTTGAGCGAGTATGCAGAGTTCACGGGCAATAGATTCAGGAAGGAGTGTCATGAGGTGGGTCAATACGGACTGCTCTGGATTTTTGTAAATTTCATCTTTGATGTGTGTTCGAATTTGCTCTTCATTTAACCCTTTTGTCAGGTTGATAAGTAGTGGAACTTCACCGTATTTCTCCAGCAGAGGATTCACTTCGCGAGCAAAATCAAGGACGACGGGACCACGAATACCATTTGCCGTGAAGATAAGATCCCCAATGGCCCGAAGATTTTTGGCTTTGGGTAAATCGACACGAAGTTCTGCCTTTGCGATGGTATCTGCACGGCACATAGCCACCCATGTCTCTTTGGTACGCAGTGGCATCATAGCGGGGTAGAGATCGGTGATTTTGTGTCCAACAGCGGAGGCAATAGTGAATCCATCGCCCTCGGCACCCAATTGCGGATAGCCTAGACCTCCTGTTGCGATAATGACATTTGTTGCACTGTAGGAATTTTCAGCTGTGGTTACTCCTATTACGCGAGTACCGTCATGGTCTAAACTTTCAGCGCGTGATGAGGTGATGAGGACTACTCCCAATCGAGCCATTTCCTCTTCGAGTGCGGTGATGATACTGACCGAACTGTGAGAGATTGGAAAAACACGATAGCCATCAGGTGCATGGCTTTCTACTCCTATGTCAGCAAAAAAAGCAATTAAAGCACGATGATCAAAAGCATTCAGGGCCGGAGTCATAAATTTTCCCTCACGACCGAAACGTGCCATGAAATCTTCATTAGAGAGGGTATTGGTCAGATTACATCGACCGCCGCCGGTTGCTTTGAGCTTAGAAGCGATTTTAGAGAGTTTTTCGAGGAGAAGAACCCTGTTCCCACGACGTGCAGCGGTAATGGCAGCGATAAGACCTGCTGCCCCGCCACCTACAACAATGAGATCAAAAGAAGTTTTAGAGGAGTTTTGCATGCGTCATTATAGCATTAACACTGACTGACCCATACGCCCACATCCATAGTTGAATCCGCAGTACCGACAAATGATCCTGCTATTGGGGGGACGGCTTCGGCTAATCGTGCAACGGCAACGGCTATGTGATCGCTTCCTGCGATTTTTCCGATCGTTGGGTCAAATCCCTTCCATCCCGCACCCGGTAAATAGACTTCAGCCCATGCATGCGTCGATCCTATTTCTGACATGAGCGGCGCGTAGAGATATCCGCTGACAAACCGCGAAGCCAATCCCAAACATCTCACGGCTTCCATAAACAGCAAGGCAAAATCACGACACGATCCTGTTCCATAAGAGAGCGTTTGAGTGGCACTTTGAACTCCCGGTTCTTCTCTCACCTTATAAAGCTGTGTTTGATAAATATATTCGGCAATTCGTTGAAGGAGCGTATAGGTTTGAATTGTTTCATCAGGTTTCCAAAAATTGCTGATCCATTCATGTACCGCATTGATGGTTTCTTGTTCGGGCAATTCCATATAGGGAGAAAGCAAAATTTGTTCATCTTCACGATAACTAAAAGGATAAGAAATCGCGTAATCACTCACTAAAAAGTCAAGGGGGTCTTCATTGAATTGCTGGATGATTACTTCACTTTCAATCAAAAGTTGATGTGTCGGCAGATCAAAACTGGCAATAGCTACCGAATTTCCCTCAACATCTCGATGCCAAAGAACGTTAGATTCAGGAGTCGTCTTTAGGGTAAAAGACTCGATGCGCAGTTCATAGTCTTCTCGAGGGCGTAAGAGCAGGTTGTGGGCTCCCAGTATTACGTTCGCAGAATAGTTATAGTAAGTGCGATGAATGATTTTATAACGTTGCATGGAAGACCTTGTGCATTGAGTTGTAGAATGATTAATATTTCTTGTTCGTATTGATAAGAAGATCTTTCTCGCTCAAATCTTCGATCAGACTTTTTAGATGTTTCAGACTAAAGAGACGGAGGGTTTCGCCTTTTTCCTTTTTAAATTCGCTTGAAAAACCATTTTTTGAGAAGATGGCAAAAATATCGGGGTTAAGTTTCGCACGAGTACATTTCTCTTGAAGTTTAGTGAGTTCACTTTTATTGGCTTTGGCTTTTGAATATTTACAAGAACCTGCCACAATTTTACCCGCTTTTGTTCGTCCCAATATTTCTATTTCACCATTTTTATCCCAATAAGAACCGATTTTTTCAATCCAATCACCCTTGAAACTCTCTTTGATACGTTCCATTACGAGCTTCTCATAAATTGAATCAAAAAATGTCTGTTTGATTTCCACCCAGCGCTCTTTTGCTTCTAGATAGTCACCCTCTTTAATCCCCTTATAATACGGTGAGATCGCAGAAAACCAAAAACGAATGAATGGGCTGATAAATACTAGCCGCGCAGAGACTATTTCATTTTCGTCAGCGGGTTCATCCTGCGAAGTCTCACGAGCCAGTATCCCAAATTTGATCAAAAATGCAGCAGATTCTTCTCCCTCTTTTCGAGACAGATTGGCACGCTTGAATGCCGAATGTTCACGTCGATCACCGCTTGCCAGTGCAGTGAGAAGAGAGTGGTAGGATTTATTGCTTTGGGTGATTTTAGTAATGTCCCCATGAATATATCGATAATTTGCCAGCACTTTTTCTTCAATCAGTTCATCCAGCGGTTTTGACATATCGACACTCCATCCCATTCCGCCGAAAACTGCGAAGTACTCTATCGCTTGTTCAATATCCGTTGCGTTATTTTGAAAACAAAAGGAGCGAAATTGTTTGAGGAGGGTGGGGTGATTTGACATGGGAAAAAAGCCTTCGGTTATTTTTTAGCATTATAACCTAATGAGCTAGGGGAACTCTTGATAGACGAGTGAGAATGAGGAAAACTTATTTTCCTCATAGTCGTTTGTTATCCTCTGGCAGTAACTTCGAGTAAGTGGTAACCGAATTGTGTTTTGATCGGACCGTACAAAACGCCGACATCTCCTGTAAATACCGCTTTATCAAACTCAGGAACCATTTGTCCAGGACCAAATTTACCTAAAGAGCCACCGTCTCTGCCTGAGGGACATTTGGAGTGACTTTGAGCAACAGTCTCGAAAGATGTTCCGTTTTCTATATTTGATTTCAATGTATTACACTCTTCTACCGTCTCGACTAATATATGTCGTGCAGTTGCCCATGCCATGATGATCCTTTTATTGTTTTTGAAATTCTACTTTATTTTAACTTTGATTATTTCGCAATTATCTTCTTATTTTTTAAAGAAGATCAGCACCTTTTGCCGTCAATACCAACGTAACTCCGTCTTCTTTCATGTCAATTATGCCGTCATTCTTTAGTTCGTCCATGGCGAGTTGAAAAGGGCGATCTTCTTTTGGTCCTAATTTTTTTAAAATACCGTTGATAACATCTTGCTTGGTCATGATATGACCTTCTAATGCACGGCTGGATTTGAACCACGTCATAAACATTGTTTTGATCTCATTTTTTTGAGTAGTTTCTAAACTTTCTTTCTTCGGCGGTGCTTTGCGTTGAAAAGTTGGAGGAGGACTTTTATAATCTCTTTTTGGTGTAGTTTTTCTATTCGTTGCAAATGGTTTAATTGGTAATCCTTATAATCGTGTAATGAGTTACTGTATTGTATTGAAAAATATTTAAACACGGCTATAATACATTATTATGCTATAAATTCTTGAGGCTTTAATTTGAAGCGAAAATACGAGTAGAAAGGAATTATACAATTATGCAAGGCAAAATATTAGATTATAACCGTGATATGAAAAGCGGATTTTTAAGAGATGAAAGTGAAAATAAATACCATTTTTTTGTGGGTGATTGTACCAATCCGGAAAAATTGACAATAGGTGCCAATGTCGATTTTGAGCACGATGGAGAAAAAGCAACTAAAATTACGGTCATAGATTTAGCACGAGAGATATCAGAAAATGATGCGCAACTTAACAAGAAACTATCCGCAAAAAAATCAAAGAAGCTGATATCGGTACTTCTGAATTTGATACTTGTGGTGACGATAGTTGCATTAATCGTTATTGTCATCATGTCTGAAATGCAAAAGCAAAAATCAGAGGAAGTTCAAAAAAGATATGAAGCACAAATCAGCAGTATAAAAAAATATCTTCTCGAAGGAGACTGTGCTAATGCCGCTTTGGAATATGACCAAGCGAGTAATACGCGTAGCGAAATCTATAAACACGGTGCCTATTACAGTATTGAAACTCACGCAGAGCATGCGCATGCAATAGATATAGCTGAGTGTTTTACAAACGAGAATGATTTTAAAAATGCTGTAAAAATGCTGAATATAAAAAATGCAAACAACGCAGACTATTTTAATAGAGCTTCAATTATTTATAAAAAAGCAGGGGATGAAGAAAGCGCTCAAGAAGCACATTTAAAAGCTCAACAGATAATACCGTAAAGCTTAAAGATCGTGAACGTTGTTCCATTGTCGTTTGAGTTTTTGGGTGTAGTAGTGCAATGCATCTTCACGTGACAGCCGTTTTGGTTTGTCTTTGATATGCAAGGTTGAGACAAACTGCCCATTAATCATTCTAATGCTCAAAACTTCAGCATGCGTGCATTCACCGTACGTTCTTCCATTCGGAGTTTCAATTGTTATAAATTGGTCTTGTTTTACGGTCATGGTTTAGGGATACTTTGACTTATTAAGATGTTTTTCTGGAGTCTACTCATTTTTTTAATACCAATTTCACGTTTGAGCGCGGTACTTTTATCCGCGCATATTTCAGAATACTCTAACGTCACTGGACGGCGAGAAAGAGTGTACTTAGCCCCTTTCGGTGAGGTGTTGTGCTCTATGAGCCTTTTTTCCACATTCAAGGCAATACCAGTATACAAAGTGTCATCACTGCAACGAACTATGTAAACATTGTAAGATGATTTTAATGGTGTCATCATGTTTATTTTATCCATTAATGGAATTATAGCACATAGCTTAATCTTAAGACAGTAATATTCTCAGCTAATTCACCCAATCCCTCTTATTTTTTTGATCATTTCGTATGCAGCATTGATTTCTTGTACTTTTGTTGTCGCCTCTTTGAGGTATTCGTCTGATGCTCCTTGTGATTTTATGATATCAGGATGGAATTCACGCACTTTTGCTCGGTATGCTTTTTTTACAGCATCTATATGCGTATCGGAAGTGATTCCTAGAAGAGCATAGGCATGATCGATCGAACTTTCTTTGATACTTTTACTATAAAGAGATCCAAATTGCTCCAACATCGAATTCAACTCATCAGTGCTGATACGAATTTTTTCTGCAATTTGTCGTAGCATTGCTTCTTCGGTATGACTCAAAACTCCATCGATATAAGAGAGATTGACGAGAAACTGCATCATTCGTAAACGTTTATAGGAATCGTTCGCAAGAACTTCATGGAGCGCTGATGCTACTTGATCGAGATTAATAGAAATTTGTTTTTCAAAATCAAAGATTTCTTTGAGCAGTTCTTTTGTTGAAAGAGGTTCTGGGAAGAGGTTGCTGATGTCGTTAAACATATTACTAACGAGCTCTGCTTCCAGTTCATCTACCCTACCATCGGCCTTGGCAACTTTAGCAACCAGTGCGACAAAGAGCCCTAGTTCACTTTTGGCAAGATGCTCTTTGTTTAATACAAATCCTTGAAACTGCTTTTGAGAATAAGTGTATGTGTTACGTGAATAGCTTCTGTTTATCCAATAAAAAACGAGAATCACAAGAGCTAAAAGAAAATATTGGGTCATAAAAATCCTTTGTAAAATAAAGTGACAGTTTATACTGCTATTGGTTAATAAAAGGTATAAACCCGTTAACTGTCTGGCAACATTTTCTAGGTTACAATTATGTAAATTTGTTAAAAGGAAAATTATGAAAAAAGCACTTTATTTAGCATTTATTATGGGAATTCTAAGTTCGTCACTCTCCGCATCCAATTTTGATATCGGAGTTTCAGGTTCTGATAGAGGAATAAACGCTTTTTCGCTCTCGATCGGTGATTATTATCGTGTTCCCCAGCAAGAGGTGATGATCATCGAGCGTTCAATTCCTCGTGATGAGATGTCTGTCGTTTATTTCTTGGCCCGGGAATCGGATAGAGACGCGCGATACATCAGTGATTTACGTGTACGTGGAAATAGCTGGTGGGACATCAGTCTCCGTCTTGGTCTCGATCCACGTACCCTTTATAGGATTGATAGCAGAAGACACGCAGGTCCTCCTTATGGACAATCGTATGGGTACGCTAAAAATCACCATTTACGAGATTCTGAGATCGTTGATCTTGTGAACGTTCGCTTTCTTTCGGATTATCATCATATTAGCCCCGATGAAGTCATCGATCGACGACGTGGAGGAGAACGTTATAATCGAATTGATGAACATTACCGAGGTGCAAATCGTACTCAAAATCGTCCACAATATCCAGAAGAACGCCGCGAAGAGAGAGGATCAAACGGGGGGAAAGAGGACAGAGGTCATGGAAATAGCGAAGGTCACAGAAATGAGCGCTAAAGCGTTCTTTACGCTTATTATTACAATTGTATAGGTGGGGAAGTCACCCCCTATGTAAGATGAAGAGCAAAATTAGCAAAAAAATACTAAAATACTTCCTGCAATAGCCATTTACTTGATACTTTAACTGCCGAAATTCTGTCAACATTTGACAGCTACGCAAAAACTTTGACATATCTGGACGAGAATAGAGTGCTCACTCTGAAACAATCAAATATAATTGAAAGAATAACTTAATGGCAAAAATAAAACGATACGGACTAACTTTGTGGGGAGGGCGTTTTTATGAAGATATGGAATCATTGTTTGAAGCTGACCCAAGACTGACACGGGGTAAAACATACTTCAATAAAGGCTGGGTTAAGTCACTAGTAATCGAAGGCTCTGAAGTCATTGCAGGGGTTAAAGGATCGTATCGAAGTACCTATAATGTACAGTTAAATTTTAAACTTTTTAGTCATGAAATCAAAAATCGATTAGAAACCAAGGTCATTTCAGATCCTTTCTTGCAGTCGGCATTGCTCAATGGTACTTTACCGGAAGAGTTCATTGAGTGGTGTGATGGAGAAAAAATAACGCTCTTTTTGAAAGGCTCTGAACTTGTAGAGAGTCCCTGTCAGCAATTTCAAGAGCAATGTGACAGTCGTTGTGACTGTGAAGATTTGGCAAACCCATGTAAACACGCGTTTGCTGCACTTTTAGCTTTGAATGCGGAAATCGATAGTAATCCTCTGTTGTTATTTTCACTACGAGGAGTAGACCTCTCACATGTCATCGATGCATTTAATGAGGATGAAGATACTTATCCCATTGTCCTGGCACCATGGGAAGATATCATCTGTGATAAACCTTTAGAGATATTGCACCATGAAAATGCTTTTAATTTGATCGATTCACTTCTTACGTCCCATCCCTCTTTTGCTCCCATTGATTACAAAGAAGTGATGAGAGAGTTCTATAAAGCTCACAGCAAAGCCTTACCGCAAATCATTTCACCTATCTTTGATGAGAACATAGAGATTATCGAACGACTTTTTAAAGATGCTGAGTGTGAATGCACTATGGATGAGTTTTGGCATAAAGGGTATGTGAGTATCAAACATCCGCTCTTTCGTCAAGAAGAAAAAACATCGCTGCTTTTTGCCCCTTATGCGATCAAATATCAAAAGGGTGGCTGCACAATATCCTTACTGAGTTTTGTCACGCTCTTTTTGTCGTTTCGCAGTGAGGAGGGAAAAGCATCATACCGCTATTATCACGCTCTTAGCCGCACGCTGTATTTGCTTCTTCATGCTAATGCATTTATCCCAACCGTGCTCAAAGATAGCCAAAAACCACGATTCTTTATCGGCTGGATGCCATTACTGACTCCACCATCCGTAACAAAGCAGCTTGAGATGCTTGCCTGTCATGCAACACCGTTTGTCCGCTTTGCTAAAAAAGATTCTTTTTTTGATGGAAAAAGCGGAACTCTACTCTTTTTAGCTAAAGCCATAGGCGATTACGTCAATGAAATGAACTTTATGCACAAACGCCGCTTTCTAAATCCTCCTGCTATCAGTGAGAGTTTTTTTAGGGGGAGTGCATTTGTTCAAAAAGAGGGGGGTAAAAACAACATCGACCGAGCTGTTTCGAATTACTTCTCTATTTTCTCTCTCCCTTTGAGCCGTTATATTCTTACTTTGACTCTGGAACGAGGAGATGAGGAGGAAAACTATGCGTTGTCAATGAGTGTTCTGGATAATGAAACACTCAAAGATCAGCTCTTATGTGATGCCCTTAGTGAAGAAAATTCTGCGGGGCTTTTAAAACTTCTCTCACCCATACGCGGTTTTTTAGATGAGATTGAATTTTTAAGTACCCAAAAAAGTATTGAACTTCAGGGAAAACGGTTTGAGCAGTTTATTATGGAGAGTTCTCCGTTGCTTGCTTCTTTTGGTGTTAAGATCGTTCTCCCGCGAGAGCTGCAACACCTCATTAAACCCCGTCTTTCTAGGAGAATTCGCTCCAAAACAACACCGACAAGCTTTTTAACACTCGACAAAGTACTCGAATACGACTGGACGATTGCAATCGGTGATACGCACATCAGCCTCGAAGAGTTTCAAGAACTGGTGAATCAGCAAAGTGAACTGGTGTTGTTTCGGGATAGTTACATCAGTATATCCCCTGAAGAACTCAAAGCTCTTTTTGCACAAGCCAAAAAAACACCCAAGCTGACACGATTTGATATGTTAAGAGAACGTTTCGAGGGGAGTGCTTTACTGGATGATGATTTGGAAGCGTTCTTTGCAAACCTCTTTCGCACATCAACGTCAACTATCTCAGAGAGTCTACAAGCAACACTGCGTCCTTATCAGACACGAGGTGTGCAATGGTGTGTTTCGAACCTTCTAAGTGGCTTTGGGGTGATTTTAGCGGATGATATGGGATTAGGAAAGACGATTCAAACTATTGCCACCTTACTGCATCTCTATGAGCATAATCATATCAAGGGTAAAACCCTGATCGTTGTCCCTACGTCACTTTTGCCTAACTGGGAAAATGAGCTCACTAAATTTGCACCGTCATTTAGCGTATCACTTTATTATGGAGTAGGGCGTGTTTTAAGCGACACGACGATCATTGTTACAACCTATGATATTTTTAGACGTGACGAAAAACTGTTTGCCTCGCATAAAATTGAAGCCTTGGTCATTGATGAAGCACAACGGATTAAAAACCCGACAACCCAAGCTGCTATTGCATTGAAATCGTTTAAAACCAAATATCGAATAGCCCTCAGCGGTACACCGGTCGAAAACTCTCTTACCGAACTGTGGAGTATCTATGACTTTGCACTTCCGGGATACTTGGGAGAACTTAACTCCTTTGTAAACACCTATGTACGCCCCATTGAGATGGATCAAAGCCAAGAATCTGCCAATAATCTCAAACGTATCACGGCACCGTTTATGCTTCGTCGTTTAAAAACGGATAAAAGTATCATCGATGATCTCCCCGATAAGATCGTGATCGATGAGTATGCGACACTGGTTCCTGAACAAGCGGCACTTTATCAAAGTGTTGTCGATGGTGCCATGAAAAATCTCGAAGCACAGGATGAACCGCAAAGCCGTTCCGGGCTTATCTTTAAACTCATTACCGAGCTCAAACAAATCTGTAATCATCCGCGTAACTACGATAAGACATCTCCTTATGATGCAGCGCTGAGTGGAAAAAGCGAGTTACTTCTGACGTTGCTTGAGCCGATGATTGCTAAGGGTGAGAAAGTTCTTATTTTTACGCAATACGTAGAAATGTTGAACATCTTGTCTCAAATTATAGAAGAGAAGTTCTTTGTGGAGCCCTTAACGTTTGATGGGTCACTTTCCTCAAAACAACGTGAGGAAGTAGTTGCTTCTTTTCAAAACGATTCTGAAAAACAAGTTCTGATTCTCTCCCTCAAAGCAGGAGGGGTAGGGCTCAACCTCACATCAGCTGCTAATGTCATCCACTATGATTTGTGGTTTAATCCCGCCGTGGAAAACCAAGCAACTGACAGAGCGTTTCGTATCGGGCAAAAGAATAATGTCTTCGTCTATCGATTCATTACCAAGAACAGTTTTGAGGAGAAGATCGACAAGATGATCAAAGCAAAAACTGCTATGGGTGAGATGAGTGTCAGTGTAGGTGAAAAAGGTCTGGCTTCAATGGACAATGAGGAGATCAAAGCATTATTTGTGAGGGGGTGAAGACTTTTTTACTAAAAAGGAACATCTTTTGCTTTCAAAATGTTCATGATACGACTATTAAAAAAATTATTTCGAATCCGTACTAAAAGATACAGAGAGTACCACATCACCAATATAGCGTTTGGGTGTGTGGAGTAGGGGGAATTAAATCTATTAGATTATCCGATTCCAAACGATACTTTTTTTAAATCAACTTCTTCGTCATTCTTAATATCATATATTCTCTCAAAATGGATACATCATAGCATAGTGTATTCAAATTAAACTAATTAATACTAAAGCTATAAAATGCTTTTAAGCCACTTTTCTTAGCGTGTTGCTGTACAATACACAAAAATATAATAAAAAAATAAGCTTTAAGTTTCAAAGATTTTGGTGAAGTTTTATTTTTAACAGCTTTGAAATACCGTAAACAAGGGGGTTTAGTATGCAGATAAGGGTGTATTATGAAGACACCGATATCGGCGGTGTGGTTTATCACTCTAATTATCTTAATTTCTGTGAGCGTGCTCGCAGTCAGCTTTTTTTTGATGCGGGGCGTTCTCCTATAACGCAAAGCGGTCATTTTGTGGCAAAGAGCATCAAGGCAGATTATTTAAAAAGTGCGAAATTTGCTGATTTATTAGAGGTTAAGACGGTTCTGAAAAGTATGAAAAATGCTTCGTTTACTTTACTTCAGACAGTTTGTCGTGGCGAAGAAAAACTCTTTGTGATGGAAATACAGCTGGTTCATTTGTCTCATGAAGGGACGATTGTTTTGATTCCAGATGAGGAAAGAACTTTTTTACTTGGACTCTCAGAGTAGACTTTTGAGTTTTGGCTTTGCCTTTTGAATGGCTTCCATAATGGGAAGATTGGAGCGAAGTATTGCAATATCATTAGGTGTCATTCCATCAATGCTCATGGCGGTGGAAGTTGCACCTTTTTGGAGTAAGAACAATGCTATATCGGTGTGATCTTTCCAAATGGCTAAATGTAAAGCGGTAGCGTTGGAACTGTCTTGTGCGTTGACATTTGCCCCTAAATCCACTAAATGTTTTACTGCATCGATATTACCTACCCATGACGAATACATCAAAATAGTTTTGTTGTTATCTGAACGTGCGGTATTGGCATCTTCTATGGTTTGTACTAATCGTTTAAACTCTACGGTATCGTTTCGGTCAATGGTTTGTACCAGTTTGAATATATCTGCACCACTCAAAAGAGTGGCAGATAATAGGAAGAAAAATAGTATTTTTTTCATTGTTTAAATTGGGCAATAAACTCTTCAATATCATCAAAAAGCGATTGTAAATCTTCTTCATGTTCTACTTCATCCGCTAAAATCTGAGAGACTAAATCGTACGTAACGACATCTTTTTCTCTTACAATATCGAGCATTTTAGAGTAGGTACTGATGGCACATTGTTCACCTTTGACCGCTTGGTCTAAAATGGCACGTACATCGGGATTTGTCGGAGCATCATAGCCACAGTTGGAGTGCGTCAGCCACTCTCCCGGATGCAAGATCGGAGTGCCTCCCAGCTGGATGATTCGACCGCTGATCATCGTAGCATGTCGAAGTTCATCTGCAGCATGGAGCGTTAATTCGGCAAGGACTGCATCTTTCATAAGCCCTTTGACAACTTTGGCTTCGATAAAGTATTGATAATACGCCAGCCACTCATCACAATACGCTTTATTCAGTATCTCAATAACCGCCTGTGCTTCTATCCCTTTTAGGATTGATATTCCACGCTTTGCCATTTGAAACTCCTTTGAAGTACTGGAAAAGAGTATAGCCCTTGGAGTCTTAAATAATAATTATTATCCTCAAATGTATTTTTCAAGTTCCATTTTATTAAGAATTTCAAAATGCTTGTGGGGTTGATGGGAAATAAGTTGCTCTTTTTTGAGTTTTGTGAGATTTCGGGAAAGTGTTTCGGGGGTAATGGAGAGTTTTTTAGCGATTTGTGTCCCTTTTAGTTGACTAAAAAGGTGCGGCTGTTCCATCATCAAACGTACTATTTTAGACATTGTATCGGGTGCGCTAAGATTCTCTATCGCTCGCTCAAGAGTTCCGATTTTATTCATAAGGGAGGTCATCATGGCGATACTAAGCCCTGCATCGTTGTGAAGGATGTCTACGAAGGGTACTTTTGCTATTTTTAAAATCGTACAGGCAGTCAATGTTTCGGCACTGGCAGGAAAGGGGAGTGATTTAAGAGTAGCTACTTCTGCAATCATGGACGGAGCACGAAACCGATGCACTTCTAGTGTTTCAGTAGCATTGGATTTATAAACCGAAACGTCACCTTGGAGTAAAAAATGAAAATATTCACTTGCATCTCCTTGATAAAAAATTATTTCATTGGATTCATAGTGGCGGATAATTGAAATATTTTCAAGCTTTTGGAGTTGTGCAGGAGAGAGATGACTGAAGATTTCAATGGATTGTATCATAGTGGATCATTTACTCATCATGGGCTCAAAGCCAAACTCTTTGGGCTTCATCAGTTCAACAGGATAAATGACCTGTGAATCGATAAGACGCATGCTGTACAAGCGTTCCGTGGAATTCAGATAAGAGATTAGATAATCGATCCCAACACTGGTGGTATAGTTGATCCAATCAAATGTGAGATCATTATTCATCAATGAATTAATTTCATAAATCGACGGTACTTGCTCTACGATAGAGTTGGCAACGATCATATTACGCCGATCATTGTACTGCGTTAAAGTGATTAAAGTAGGGTCAAAATTGATTTGAGTTGAAAGAATATTGTGCTCATGTGCACCGGTAAAAGTTAAATGCGATGCAAGCATGGATGCTTTAACAACAGGGAGATGGATAACGATACTTTTTTTCGAAAAAGCGGCAGGTCTGGCCAAAAATTTGACGATATTAGCTCCCTGAGTATCGACGGAATAGAGAGTTGATGGAATGGACCATTTTTTGGCATCAGAAGCTATAGTTTGGGTCATTTTAGCCAGATTATTACCAACCGCTGAATCACCATAAAATATGGCTAATGAGTGCCCCATATAAGGAACAAGCGCTTCGATTTGAGCTTGATAATCAATGGCACCAAAAATGATATTGTTGTTACACACACCAACATCACGTTTATGTACTGTGGGAATAAAAATCGGTTTATCCGGATTGAGCGTTAGCAGATTTTTTACCCCATTGAGTGTTAGCGGTGCCAGTACAGCTTGCATGGAGTCATTACTGATTTTTTCTAATGCTTGATCGATGGATATTACCGATTCATCCTTCATTTCATAAGATACCAGTTCAAAAGGAACTTTAGAAGCCATAAGAGTTGATAGTGCCACGTTGTAGGTAGATTGACTGTACTGCCCGACTACTGAGGGGGCAACAAGAAGAGCGACTTTAAGTTTTTGACTGGAATAGGTATCTTGAGCCCATAAAGAGAAAAAAAGTATAAAAAATAGAGTAAGAAGTTTCATCGAAGAGCCTCTTTGATGGTTTGTAAATCACGCATGGTCTCTTTTTTAAACGAAGGGTTACGGACTAAAAAAGTGGGATGGTGTATCGGAATGATCGGGATGTTTCCAAATGGGATGAGTTGTCCGCGTATACGTTCATAATCACTTTCATCATGCGTTAAAAGACGGTATGCATCTTCTCCTAGAGTGACAATAAGTTTCGGAGCAAGAATTTCGAGCTGTTTGTGTAGGAATGGAGAACAGCTGCTGCATTCACTGGACGAGGGTTGCTGAAAACCAAATGGCTTGCATTTTACCGCGTGGGTTATATACACATCATTGATGGTGAGACCAAGTACTTTTTCGATCATATCACGAAGCATTGAACCTGAACGACCTGCATAATACGTGTTGGATTCATCCTCTGCACTGGAGACAAAAGCATCTAAAAAAAGAATTTTAGGATGAGTGCTGCCAAATCCATTCATACTCTGGGTGCGTGACTTACTCAAATCACAGAGATGGCATCCTTTTATCGTCGTATTGAGCATTTCATACGAATTTGGGAGTGATGATGTCTGCGCTTGAGCTTTGTTCGGATTTATGGGATCGACATAGTTGAATCCCAGTGATTTGAGCCGATAAAGGTTTTCGAGTAAAGCAAGATTTTGATAAGAATTCATAAATGAGAGTATAAGAAAAAGGGCGTTAAAAAGAGATAAAGAAACTCATTTGGATAAAAGTAAGTCTGCTTCTAGAGCAGACTAAAATTTATAATTGAGACCGATATAAGGTTTGATTGCTGAACCTCGTGTTTCAAAGGTGAAGTCATTGTCCGTGGTATTGCTCCAATGTCGATATATATAATCAACTCCTGCAAGTGCATAAATATGTTCGATAACTTTATAGGATAATCCAACGCCAAAATTAGTACTAAATTCGTTAACATCTTCATATGCAGGCAATTGACTGTCCATGTAGCCATATCCTACACCGAGTTTGATAAATGGAGAAAGAGAAGATGTTAGTTCAAATTCTTTGATAATGTCAAGTCCAATTTCATACAATTTCGTCCCAGTAGTGTTATAAAAAACTCCATTGTCGTAGTTGATTTTTGAGAAAGTGAGTTGAAAATCTGTCCCAATATCTGCTTCAATACCTAGTTTTATTTTTAAATCACTATAGGTGTTGTCATTTTTGATTGTAGCCGTATTAGTACCGGATTTACTTGTGATTTTATCGGTATTATCAGCTTTTCCAAAATCTAATCCTACGTAAAATGAGCTTTCAGCCATAAGTGCACCGGTGAGACAGGTGAGTAAAATTATTTTTTTCATTAAACCTCTTGATTTATTAAATGTTAGTTACTTTATAGTTTTACGATTTAAAAATCCTACTGAATAAAGTTTAATTTATTTTATATTCATCAATATTGTGTAGTTTTGTAGCAATAAAACAGAAAAGTAGTTTTTATGGAGATCGATTTTTAAGGTTTTTTAAATATAATAGTATTAAATCACAAAATATTATTTAACGTACTGAGAGAGAAGGATATTCCGTGGCAAATGAGTCTCACTTAAGTTATGGAAAGAATACAATACCGTTAAAGACTGCTCCCTTAGCAGGGGAAAATCTTAATATTTACCTCCGCCCTGGAGATGAGCTAAAAAGCAGTATTGATTTATCAAAAGCTCAATACCAAATTGTTGGTACCGATGTTGTAGCAACTTTGCCAAACGGAGGTAAAATAACCTTTGTATCTCTTGGAATGATGGTATTTGAAGATAATCCGCCGATCATAAAACTCCCAAATGATGACAGATTGCTCGTCACAGATATTTTAAACAAAGTACAAAATATTTCCCAGGCCTCCAAAGATTCTATTCTTACCTCTGGAGATGTTATTCTTCAAAGCGATGAAAAAAGCGATTCAGCAGCATCCCCAAAAAAATCGGATGAGCCTGTTGTTGATTATAATGCTTATTACGTTGATCCCCAACCAAATATCAAGCCTCAAGACGAAATCGGCCCCAAAGATAATGTGGGAAAATATTTAACCGAATCTCCAAGTTTTACCAGCAATGAAACCTCAAGCGCAACATCAACGCAAAACTATAGCTCCTCAGAAACACAAAGTCATTCTAAAGATAATATTGCTGATGTCTCTGCTGCCCTCTCTTTTGATATTGGCTTTTACCAGATAAAAAGTTCGGACTCTACTGCTACGGTTGCTAGCGTGACTACGACTACAGTACTAGGCGGAACGGGAAGCGCTTTAGGCAATGTTAGCAAGCTCGCGAGTGCTCAGTTCGAGCCTGAAACCATCGATTATAGAAATAATCCAAATGTTCAGGTAATTACGGCGGATGATCCAACGTATGTTACCGAAACGTATTTGACAAAACTTGTCCGAATGAGTATCTCTCAGCCGATTGGATTTGGGATAACGGACGTAGCAATTACTGGCTTAGGAAGCGGTTTTCAGATTTTAAATTCGAATGGAACATCTGCTAATGCTATGGGTGGGGGATGGGATCTAGTCCCGGGAACTGGATTTACTGCTATAGCAACAGATGGTGGAGAAATAATCGAATTTTATGTTAAATATGAGCCTGCGAACGTAACGGTAAATACCGATTATTTGATGCAGGTGAATTTAACATCCATTTTTGATATGAACAATGTACCTTTACTGATGCAACCGGGTGTTGTTGTTCCTATTCTTAATACGCTTACCAGTGTCAAAGATGTTGGGGTGATTGTCAAAACAGTAGAGAGTGTTTCCGATTATACCTATACAGGACAGTATTCCAGTGGATACGTTTTGGATACTACTCCCAATGAAAATATTATTTTTACTGGAAAGCTCGATTCGACAGTTCATGGCGGACTCTCTAGTGATACAATCTCTGGAAATATTGGCAATGATATATTAGACGGCGCCAAAGGAAATGATACCCTAAGTGGTGGTACTGGAGATAATACTTTGATCGGTGGATTGGGTATCGATACAGCGAGTTATGAATTTATAACCAAATACAGCGAAGATTTTCTTTTTGCCAATAATGGTGTTAATAATGACCCACTTACAGGTCTTCCATACACGAATAATAGCAAAGGGGTTGTGGTCGATTTATTCGCCGGAACCGGAACGGGTAAAAGTGTTTATGATGCTACTACGGATGCGTTAACCGGGGAAGAGACAAGAACGATTAGTGATACCTTGAACGGTATTGAATACGTTATAGGCTCTAAATACGATGATACTCTTAGCGGTGATGGAGCTGCCAATAAGCTTATGGGCGGAGAGGGGAATGATACCCTTGATGGTCGCAGCGGAGCTGATTATTTAGATGGCGGTGCCGGTAACGATCGACTTATCGGAAGTACGGATGATTTTATGATCGATGGGGGTGATAATACCGATACCGTCGATTTTTCGGATAATTCAAACGGGATAGAGGTTGCTCTCAACAACTCAAGCAATGGAACTATCATCAATATCGGGGGTGCCGGAGCAACAACGACAAAGATCAAAAATGTCGAAAATGTCGCCGGATCTCACTTTAAAGACATCATTACCGGTGACAATGCGGACAATCTTTTGATAGGTGGATCGACAACGATTACATCCAGAAGTGGTGATGATACCATTAGCGGTGGTTCCGGAGCGGATGTAATCGTTGGAGATATGCAGGTTGCTTCAACAATCGGTAGTGGTTTGTATGGTGGAGATGATCTTCTCTCCGGTGGAGTCGGGAACGATATTATCTGGGGTGATTCCGCCCCTGTGTTAAGTACTTCTGTTCTTGTCGTGGATGCTAACCAAATGTCAGAAACAATTGTAGATACTAATCCTATCAGTCATGTTGTTACTACATTATCAACTGTGGTGGGGGGAAATGACACCCTTATGGGTGGTGCTGGAGATGATTATCTCAACGGCGGAAGCGGTTTTGATACGGTAGATTACACATCATCACTTTCTAGCGTTTCAGTAGATCTTAGCACAAACAGAGCATTTGGTGATGGAAATGATCGAATTTTCAATATAGAAAATATTATAGGTACATCTAATGGAGACACGTTAACCGGGAATAATCTCGTTAATACTATTGTTGCTGGAGAAGGTAATGATACTCTAAGCGGTCAAGGCGGAAATGATACTCTTGATGGTGGACTTGATAGTGACTGGGCAGATTATAGCTATTCTTCTGGAGTGATCGTCGATTTAAGCACTACACTGGGAACAGCTACTGTTACAGGTGGCGGAGATACAGATACCCTTGTCTCGATTGAGAATGTGATTGGTTCCAGCGGAAATGACACTATGACGGTTGGAAGCGGGACTAATACACTTTTAGGTAATAATGGAAATGACTATTTTTATGCTTTAGGGAGTGGTGATACGATTGATGGTGGTAATGGAAGCGACAGCGTTGATTACGGGAGTTTAACCAATGATATCACTATTAATTTGGGTACTGGTGCTAGTGATGATCGATTGATTTCGATAGAAAATATTTATGCTACAGCCTATAATGATAGCTTAGTCGGTAGCAGTGATGCCAACATATTGGATGGAAAAGTCGGTGCTGATACACTTAGAGGGATGAGTGGAAATGACACTCTCTATGGTGGAACTGGCAATGATATTCTTGATGGTGGAGATAATGATGATACTCTTTATGGTGGAGATAACAATGATACCCTGATCGGTGGATTTGGTACCGATATCTTAGATGGTGGTCTTGGTCAGAATACTGCGGATTACTCTGGAGTTGGGATTGGTTCGATTAATGTTGATCTATCAACCGGTATCGCCAGCGATGGTCAAGGGGCTTATGATACCTTGAGTAATATACAAATTGTCAAAGGTTCAAGCTCTGCTGATATTATGAAAGGTTCAAGCTCTGCTGATACCCTTATCGGCGGGAATGGTAATGATACCTTTCTAGCCAGCGGTGGCAGTGATACGTATTATGGTAATACAGGAAGTACCCCTGATAGCTATTCAGATAAAATCGATTATTCCGCACTCGGTACGGTCAATAATATTTTTGTGGATTTATCCTCTGCTTCATCTGTCAACCCCGGTTTAGTTCAGCTCAGAGACAATACCAATGCTACTCTCTCTACCGATAGTCTTTACAGTGTTGAAGAAGTGTATGGTACATCGGGAAAAGACACCATGATAGGTGGAGTTGGTCTAAATACCCTTTATGGCGGCGCAGGGGATGATACTCTTACCGGTACACTCGATGGTGATGTTTTGGATGGGGCAAGTGGAATAAATCTCGCCGATTATCACACTTCGGCAGACAGTTTGACGGTAAACCTTACCCCCACCTCACAAAATGTTTATAAAACGAGTGATATTCCAACATCTACCAACTCAGACACGTTAAAAAATATACAAAACGTGACCACAGGAAGTGGCAATGACACCCTAACCGGTAATAGTGCTAATAATGTCTTAAATGGTGGTTCCGGTAACGATACAGCAGATTATTCGACTTCTATTACCTCAATCAATGCAAATCTCACTACTGGGCAAGTGGTTGGTAGTGCTACGGGTACAGATACCCTCGTCAATATTGAGAATATCATCGGTACAGCACAAAGTGACATTATCAGAGGTGATACCAATGCCAATTCTCTTATGGGGTTGGGCGGTAATGATACGATATATGGCGGTCTTGATGGTGACCATATTGACGGTGGTGCTGCAAACGAAAAAAATACGCTCAATTACAGTGGGCTTGGTGCCACGACTATCGATCTTGAGGCAGAACAAGCACATTTAACTGCATCTTCAGTAGTCGATACAATTACCAATATCCAAGATGTAATCGCTGGAAGTAATAATGACATTCTTATCGGTAAAGTCGGCATGGTCAATACTCTCTTTGGCGGTGACGGTAATGATACCTTTACAGGAAATATGGATGGTGATCTATTAGATGGTGATATTGGTACAGCGGATATGGCAGACTATTCGTCCAATACTGCAAAAGTAGTCGATATATACGCGCAAAAGATAGCTTTATCCATAAGCGATTTATCTCTTGTTACTAAATACGATACATTTACAAACATCGAAATAATAAATACAGGAAATGCAAACGACCAATTCACCCTTACCGGTTCAAGTGACTCCAATCATCTAACGCTTAATGGTGGCGGGGGAAGTAATACGGTTGATTATGGCGGATTGTCTATCGGTAATATAGTAACTGATTTAAGTACAGTAGTGGGTGGTTATTCTACTGTTACTGTAAATGGCAGTACTGGCGATGATTATATAGCAAACATTAAAAATATTACCGGTTCACAAAACGGAGATACTATCACTGGTGATGCAACAACTAATGTATTACATGGAAATGGTGGACATGATAAACTCGATGGCGGGGCAGGTAATGATACTGTTTATGGTGATACCGGTAACGATACGATTATTGGTACAATAGATAATACAGTTGATTATTATGATGGTGGTGCCGATAGCGATACCATAGATTACAGTGCAGTTACTACGGCGCTTGCGCTTTCAAATGGAACGACAGTAACAGGCGGTGGAGTAGGGACCGATACTCTGGCTAATATCGAAATTTTCAAATCTGGTTTTGGTTCCGATATTTTGAGTGGTGGCACATCGGCTATGACCATCTATGGTTATGACGGAGTAGATGCTATTACGGGTGGAAGTGGTGATGATCTCATTTATGGTGGGAGCAGCTGGAGTGCCACAGGTACAACGGATAATGTATCGAATGTCCTTGATGGCGGTGCAGGTAATGATAAAATCTATGCCGGAAGTGCGGGTGATACGCTACGCGGTGGTCTTGGAAATGACACACTTTATGGTGGTGCAGGTATAGATACAGCTGAATACTCCGTAGCGATGAGTGCAACTTTGAATACCTCTCTCGTAAATGCCGATGGGTTGGATGTCTTGGATATCGATACGATTGAAATTTTAAGAGCAGGCATAGGTGCAGACGTTATCACCGGAGCAGACACGGGTATTTTGGCGACGATTTATGCAGGGGCAGGAAATGATATTTTAAACGGTGGAGCAATAAATGAAACACTTTATGGTGAAGTAGGCAATGATACACTAAGAGGCGGGGATGGGATTGATATACTGTATGCGGGTGATGGAAACGACCTTATATATGGTGCAATTCTCACGGCTGGTCGAGATGTAATTTATGGAGGGAACGGCACTTTAGCCGATTCAGCTGGAAGTGATACCTTAGATTTTTCGGATAATACTAATATCGCCATCTCTATCGTTGTTGATATGAGTACTCAATCAGGTGTCACAACTGCGGGTACCGCAAAAATTTCAGGAAATACAGTCGCTACATTTTATCAGATTGAAAACATCACTGGAGGCAGTGGGGCAGATCAAATCACGGGTGATGCAAATGCCAATAGTCTCAATGGGGGAGGCGGTAGTGATACGATTTTTGTCAGTAACGGAGCCGATGCTATCGATGGCGGGGTCGGAACCGATACGATGGATTTTTCATCCAGAGCAACGGCAGTCAATGTTAATCTTGCTATGTTACAAATTCTCAATAATGGAAACAGTGAAGCTCAAACAATCCAAAATATCGAAAATCTCATAGGAGGAAGTGTCGGGGATACCCTATATGGAGACGGTGTAACCAACACGATCCAAGGTGGATTAGGTGCTGATACGCTAAAAGGGGGCGATGGCAATGATGTTCTTTATGCCACGGATACTACGTTTGCAGGTGACGGTGCCGTTTCTAATACCCTCTATGGTGAAGCCGGAAATGATACTCTCTTCGGTGCCGCAGGTGCTGATATCCTCGATGGCGGTTTAGGGAATGATACTTTGGATGGTAAAGAGGGTAGTGATATACTTATCGGCGGCGGCGGGAATGATACCATCGGTGACAGCGGAGTAGCGGGTAATGATACCCTAAGCTATGCCGGCTCATCGAAAATCATTACGGCATTTGCCCTTTCTGATGGAACCATCGAGATTACCGATGGAACCGTCTTGGATGCAACGGTTACTTTAAACAGTGAAGATCAGACCAATGTGGGTATCGATACCCTCAGTGCAACTCATGGAATCGAAATGATTTTGGGAAGCGGTTTGAGTGATAAATTTTTTACCCAAACCTACCGTCCTATCAACGAAGCGTTTACTCTCGATGGGGGAAGCGGTAATGACACCATCTATGGCGGTGCTCTTAATGACGTCGTATATGGCGGAGCTAATGACGATACCATTCGAGGTTATGGCGGAAATAATATTCTCGCGGGGGGAAGTGATACCGTTACCGGTTCAGGAACTGATACCCTCGATTACAGTTTTGATACCCAAGGGGTAAAAGTCAATCTTACTTCAGGCTTTGCAAGCTACGACGCGGTTGCTCAAAATCGTGGAGTACACGTTACCGATGTAGGGATCTCCGGTTATATCGGCGGAACCGATGAGGTATACAATTTTTATCGTGTTTTAGGGGGATCGGGTACCGATACGATAGCGGGTAATTTACTCACAGATAGTATTAACGGCGGCGCAGGTGATGACTGGATTGTAATGACCACCGGCAATGACTACATCGATGGTGGGACGAATGCCGATTTCATAGATTATAACTTTATCGCCGGCAGTGTCATTGTTGATCTTTCAGGTTCCGTAGGGACAGGGAGCGCAGGAACCGATGATATCCGAAATATTGAAAACGTTTCGGGAAGTGCATCAGCAGATACGATAACAGGAAATAGCGGCGTTAATACCTTGATCGGTAGACTCGGTAATGATACTATCTCCTCAGGAGCTGGCAATGATCTTATCTATGGGGATAATAACAACGCTAACAGCGCCTTAAACGAAGCAAGTGATACGGAAAGCGGTAGTGATAACCTCTATGGCGGTGCGGGAAGCGATACGATTTACGGCGGATTAGGAGACGATTACATCGAGGGGGATTCTGGAGGTGATGTTCCGACTGGATTTACCAATACCCTCTACGGTGGCGGGGGAAATGACAATTTTGGACTCTATAACGGGAATGACATCGTGTATGGTGGGAGCGGAACCGACACGGCTAATTATTGGAACAGCGGTGGAATCGTAGCCCGTTTGGATGCTACGTATGATATCGGCGGTATCAAATTCGGTACGATAACCCAAGGCGGTACGACCGATTATATCTCACTTGCAGATGTTGAAAACCTTTCAGGTTCAGGCTATGGAGACACTATTTATGGTTCGAGTTTAATATCGAGTGTTCTTAGAACGATCAATGGCGGCAATGGTAATGACTTTATTCAAGGGAATAGCGCAATTATCGCCGAGTATATCGATGGGGGAGAGAATGACGATACTATCGAAGGGGGCGGTGGAGCTGATACCCTTTATGGTGGTGGAGGAACCGACCTTTTTTACGGTGCGATTGATGGAGATACTATTTATGGCGGTGAGACCAATGAAACGGCTGGCGGTGACACAGTAAACTTTATTCATGTTACCGGAACGCCACTTGAGATCATTATGAATAATAATGCGCAAGGGTCTGTAAAAGTTGGCGGTATAGCTCAAAGTTATTTTTATGAAATTGAAAATATTGTGGGGACGAACAGTAATGATACCATCGTGGGAGATATCCAAGGCAATGCTCTAAGCGGTGGTGCTGGGGATGATACATTAGCCGGAGGTGCCGGGAATGATGCTATCGATGGCGGTGCCAATACCAACGGCGCAGGCGGTGGAGACTGGATCGATTTCACCATTGATGGAGTAGCCGATGCGGTGAACGGTATTACGATTGATCTTGGCAATAAACTTCAACAGTGGATTTCAGCGACACGCGGAAGCGACACGGTAGCGAATATTGAAAATGTCAAAGGTACTGCAAACGCGGATACCATCTGGGGTGACAGTACCGGCAATTATGCTGCGGGAAGTGTTCATACTATATTGGGAATGGCAGGGGATGACTCGATTGTATTACGCGGCGGAAACAACTCTATCGATGGAGGATCAGGGATCGATACGGTAAGTTACTCCAATGAAAATGGGGTTACTCTAACGCTTGTTGGTGGTGGCGGAACCGCGACGGTAGGATCTTACAGTGATATATTAACTACCATTGAAAACATTATCGGTTCGGATAATAACAATACGGCTTTGGCGAAAGATACGATCACGGGTGATGCTAATGCAAACCGCATCGTAGGGATGAGGGGTGATGATACCCTTGATGGCGGTGCCGGTAATGACAGCATAGAGGGTAATTCAGATAACGATACGATCTACGGCGGTGCCGGAACAGATACGATCGACGGTGGTGCCGGTAATGATATGTTATACGTCAATACCAATACACTTACCGACTCGGTTGCGAACACTATCTATGGCGGAAGTGGTGCTGACAATATTTTTGGTAGTTTGAGTGGAAATACCCTTTATGGCGATATGTCAGCAGGTGTAAGCTCAGGACAGGGCGATGTTCTCCGATACGATTTACTCAATACTGGAGTTCATGTCAATCTGAGCACTACCACTATGACTGCCGTAGGATGGGATGGAACAGCCGATGTTTTGGCAGCAACCGATACGATTGGCGGATTTACGAATGTTCGTGGGTCCGGATTCGCGGATAAGTTCGAGGGGACAACCGGAAGCGAATCGATCTACGGCGGCGCGGGTAACGATATTTTTGTCGGTAATGGCGGAGCCGATAGCCTCTATGGTGAGAGTGGTGATGATAGTTTTATCTTTACGACGGTTGCCCAAATGCAAGCGGCAGCACTCATCAATGGTGGAGCATCAAGCGAGATCAATAGCGTAACCTTGACGTCACATACCGGAAATGAGATTATCACAACGGCAAATATGAGCTATATTCAGCAGTTGCAATTAGCAGGAGGTTCTACTTCGTTAGCAACCTATACAGCTAATACCAATAATATTTCGATTTTAGGGACAACGGGAGCTGATTATATTATTGGAGGGGTTGGCTTTACCAATACGATCAGTGGCGGCGGCGGTGATGATGTCGTTGTTTTTGCTGTGGGTGATTTGTTGGGTGATATCGTAGATGGCGGTGCACATGCTACGGCGGATACCCTCAAAATCACAGGTGCATCCTCTATGACGGATGTACAGTTTACTAATGTTAGCAATTTTGAAGTGCTCGATCTAAGTGGCTACAGCGGAACGAGTATCACTTTGGGTACTGAAGCAAACGGCGCATTGGGGAGTACCGGAGTTGTCAATTTGGCGACGACTTATGCGGCAGGGACGAGTGTGGTTGTCGACGTAAGCGGGTATGGTAATGGTCTCACGGTGAATGGCGGAACCGGAAGCGATGATGTTATTGTCTCTATTGGACAGATTCTCACCGTAAATGGTTCTACCGGAACAGCCGATATTTTGGAATTCAAAGACGCAGGGACGATCAGTAGCTTGAGTGCAACGATCAGTGGAATTGAGCAGATTAAGTTTTCAAGTCTAGGGGCAAATAACATCACTTTGGATGCAAATACGCTATCCGATGCTCCAACTCTTGTCGGTGGTGCTAACTCAGATACGTTTAATTATTCGATTACTAATTTGACTGCAGCAGATAAGATCGATGGGGGAGCAGGGGTAGACACTCTTAGTCTCCTCAATGCAGGGATTATTGATAATACGGCGAATGCAGTTTTTGGTGGCATGACAAATGTTGAGATTATCCAACTTAAAGATTCACTTGGTGTACACAATACTCTGACTATGGGTACGATGAATGGCACGATTAACGGCGGAAATCAAGGAGATGTTTACAATTATACTTTAGCAGATCTCACATCAGCAGATACCATTTTTGCAGGAACGGGAACGGATACCTTAGCCATTAGTGGCGGTGGTGTATTCACAGACTCTACTGTTATGACGAATCTTCACAGTATTGAAACCCTCAACCTAAACGGCTTTACGGGGACAAATGCAACCTTAACTTCTACGGCTGGAAATGCAGGAATAACAACAGTAGACGCAACAACTAAAGCTTCTAGTCTTGATTTAACGATTGCATCTTTTTCCAATCCTATTAGTGTAACGACGTCAGCAGGCTCCAATGATGTCATACGAACCAGTACAAACTACATGGCGAATCAAGTTCTCAATGCAGGTGTCGGAAGCAATGATACCTTGTCGATGAGTTCTGGAAGCGATGTAACCGATGCGATGCTTGCCAATAAAACCAATTTTGAAGTGTTCGATATTTCAGCTCTAAATGCCAATACGACTATCACCATGGGAGCAAATGCGAATGCAGCCGGATTTACAACCGTTCAAGATACGAGTGCAAATGCAAAAACTATTGATGTTCATGGAGATGCAAGAACCTTAGCGGTAAATGCAGGTACGGGGGTGGACACTATTATTGTCAATAATGCAGCTCAAAATGCAGTGATAAATGGTGGAGCAACGGGAATCAATACCCTTAGTTTCTACAACTCACTCACGGGCGGCCAAGCAGGTTCAGCCGGAGTTATCGGAAATGTGACTTTTAGCAATATCCAAAAAATCCAGCTTGCCAATACCGGCAATGACGTGACGTTTGACGCAAGTGCTATGGGTGTTACTCTTATCGGCGGAAGCGGAATCGATATTTTCAGATATGCTGCGGCAAATTTTACTGCTTTTGATACGATTGATGGTGGTAATGGAAACGATACTCTTCTTTACACCACCAATTCTAATGCTATCACGGGAGCAGATTTTACCAATTTGACTTCGATTGAAACTTTACAGCTTGCCGATGGGGGGAATACAGTTTCGGCTTATAACTATACGTATGGAACACTTGTAGGTGGAAGTGGCGTGGATGCTATTAGTATAACCTCTGGAGCCAGCAGTGTCAAAATTGATGGGGCAGCGGGTAATGATGTGTTTACGTTTGCAAACGCAACCGATATGACCAACGCCACAACTATTATCGGAAATAGCGGTACAGATACCGTCGTTGTGAATGGTACGACCGATATTACGGCGGCAAGTTTTGCAAAATTAGCCACCGTAGAGACTGTAAATATTAGCGCACTTAACGCCAATGCGACACTGGGAACAGCTGCACAAATAGAAGGTATTGTTACCGTAACAGATACCGGATCATTCGTTAAAACCATCGATGCCAGTACGTTTGGAAACAACATTCTGGCGATCAATGCAAACGGTGGATCCGATGTTAATGATACGGTTATCCTAGACAGTGCTCAAACTACTGTATCGGTCAATCTTGGCAGTTCTACGGGAGATACCCTTTCACTATCCGGTGCGACAACCGTTACGGATAGTTTCTTTAGTAATAAACAGGGGATAGAAACGCTGAATCTTACCAACGGTACGATGAGCAATGTAACTCTGGGAACCAATGCAAATACAACAGGAATCAAAACGGTTACGGATGCAGGTTCCAATGCTAAAACCATCGATGTGAGTGGAGATGCTATTGGGTTAACGGTCAATGCGGGTACAGGAGTTGATATCATCATTGTCGATTCGACTAAAACGTACACCATTGATGGGGGAAATGCTGAAAACAATACACTTAAACTTTCAAATCAGCTTACTACCAGTGAAACAGGTTCGGCAACGGTTATAGGAAATGTGAATTACAGTTCTGTAACTACCGTTCAACTTGCGGATGGCGGAAATACGGTTGCGTTTGATTTGTACAGTGGTAGCGGAACCAATATCTCTCTCCTTGGAGGGATGGGTAACGATGTATTCAAATATGCTATTGCAGGTATGGCGGGCGATTCTCTTTTAGGTGGAGCAGGTAATGATACGCTATTCTTTACCGATTCTGGGACGATTGTTCAAGCAAGCCTCAGTGGCGTGGATACCTCAACGGCAAACAAAATCGAAGTGATACAATTCGCAGATGGAGTTAATGCCATCACCGTCGATAAAGATGGAATATTATTGCAAGGTGGAAATAACGCAGACACCTTTAATTATGCGGTTGGAAGTTTGACTATTGGAGATACTATCGATGGCGGAAGCGGAACGGATATTTTGGCTCTTAGCGGTGGTGCAGTTACGGATGTGCAATTTACCAACCTCTCATCGATTGAGACCCTAAACCTCACTGCTATTACAGCAGGTTCATCGGTTACACTGGGTACTGAGGCTGCTGGGGCAGGACTGATAGCGGTAAATGGCAATACGGGTGGTATGACACTGGATGTACAAAACTTCGGTAACTCTTCATTGGGTATTGCACTGGGAGCCTCAAATGATACGCTTCTTGTTGCTTCGACGCAAACTCTCGTTACTGCTGTAGGAGGTGCTACTGGTACCGATACGCTTAAAGTGGTAGGAAGTGGTGTAGCAATCGGAGATGCACTTCTTGCGAACAAAACAGGTTTTGAGGTGTTGGATGTTGCGAGTTTGAGTACCAATTCAACGGTTACTCTCGTCTCAGCCGCTTCAGGATTTACCTCTATTTCCGAGAGTAGCGGAACCAATCAGCAAACCATCGATGTAAGCGGATATCTGGGAACACTTTCATCCGGCATTGCATTGACGAGTGCAGGTGCGGCTGGGGATACAGTCAAAGTTCTTTCTACCCAAAATATTGCTATTGCAGGGGGATCTGCAACAAACGATACACTTCAAATTACCAATCAAATAAGCAGTGGTGGAATCTCGGCAACAGGTTTAGGTGGTATCGAAAAAATTCAGCTTGGTGACTTTACAAATAGTGTTACGATGAACTATGATAATAAGACTTTCATTGGTGGAAGTGCTGATGATACGTTCCAATACTCTGTAGGCACTTTCTCTACGACCGATAGTCTCAATGGAGGAACTGCCGGTACAGATACGCTTCTGTTCTCAGATGCTTCAACTTCTATCAGCGGTGCAAACTTTGGTTCCAACCTTACCGGTATTGATATTATTCAACTGGCCAATGGAGTCAATACGGTTTCGAGCTATGCGTATACTGCGGGAACTCTCATAGGTGGAAATGGTGTCGACACGATTACGGTAACCGCGGGTACCAATGGAGCGAAAATCAACACGGGAACGGGTGTTGATATCGTCAATGTCTCAAATGTGACAGATCTTAATAATACAACGATCAATGGTGGTGACTCACTCGATAAAGTGGTTATAACCACAACAAGTGGTGGGATTATAACGGCTGCCAATATCACTAATATTGCAGAGATCGACTTAGCAAGCGGCGGCAGCGCATACACAATCAATACAGCTACCTCTATCGTCGGTTCTACTGGAAATGACAGTATTATTGGCGGTGCAAGTGTTAACAATACCATCAGTGCAGGATTAGGGGATGACACTGTCGAGTTTGATATTGCCAATTTAGATGCCTCAGATAAAGTATGGGGTGGAAATGTAGGCAACGATACCCTTAAAATTACTGGGACTGGTAACTTAGGTGATGCGATACTTGCAAACATTAGAGAATTTGAAGTCTTAGATGTCACAAGTTTGGTAGGTAATGTCACCTTAGCGGGTAACGCTACAACAGCAGGTATCACTTCCATTACGGATACAAATGGAGCTTCAAGCGCAAAAATTATCGATGTTACACTTAATACTTCGGTGACAAGTATCACTGCGGCTGGCGGAGCAGATACGATCAAAATCAATGGTAGTTCGGTGACAACGGTTAATACAGGTGGAGGTGATGATACTATCAATGCAACCAGTACTCAAAGCGTTAGCATTGATGGTGGAACTGGCATCAATACTCTCAATATTCAAAACACAGGTACGATCAGCGCCATAAATGCAACGTTGAATAGTATTCAAAAAATACAGTTTGCCGATGCGACAAATGACATAACTGTGAACAAAGATAATATTTCACTCATCGGTGGAATAGGTAATGATACCTTTAATTATAACGCTACCGATTTGAGTGGAACAGACTATGTCGATGGTGGGAGTGGTGCAGGTGTTGATACCCTCAAAATCACAGGAAATGCAGCCCTTATTGATAGTCAATTCGCTCACGTTGTTAATATCGAGAAACTGGATCTTACCGGATATACAAATGGCGGTGTTACATTATCTACAAATGCCGATAACAATACAACTCTTGAAGTGCTCTTGGGCACAACGGCGACAACGGTAGATGCTATTGGCTTTACTGGAAATATTACGATTACAGGTAATGCAACAGCAACAGATGATACGATAAAACTCAACAGCAGTGACTTTACCTCTGGCGATCACATTGCTGCTGATGGGGGAAATGATACTCTAGTCCTAAGCGGAAGTACCAATTTTGTAAGTACGGATTTCGCAAACGTGAGTGGAATTGAGACATTGGATATGAGTACCTTTGCCGGTACAACCGTGACGATGTTTGCCGATGCCAGCGGGAAATTTAATACCTATACAAGCTCCAACTTAGCAATGACAATCGATGCAAGTGCAATTGCAGGGGGAACATTCAATCTTGGTACTGGAAATGACAACTTTACCGTAGGCAGCGGCACTTCTACCGTAAATGCCAATACGGGAGTCAATACGGTCAGCATAAACAGTGCAAATCTTGACAGTACGGATGTTATCACTTCAGGTGTAGGTATTACGGATACCCTTGTTGTAACAGGCAGTACCGCTTTGAGTACTTCTAATTTTGGGACAATCACTGGTTTTGAAAAACTCGATTTGAGTGGATATTTCAATAATATTACCGTTGATAGTACACTCGCGGCTAAGTTCACAACCTTTACGACCAAATCGGGACAAACGCTAACGATTGATATTGCTGACATCAGTGGAAAAACTATCGATGGTGCAGGTGATGTCGTGATTACTATGGGTGCAACGTCTTCACAATCATTGGCAGCCATTACTGCTACAGGCACACAAACCTTGAAATTTACAGCAGATGCCACCTATACTGGGGCATCTATTGGCAGTGTTGATGTCATCGACGTTGCAAGTTCAACCACAGCAACATTAAACGCGTCGCTTATTAGTGCAAAAACATTGACCTTTAGCGGCAGTGGCAATATGACTATTAATGCAGACAACACGGCTGCCAACAATAATTTTGGTTCTATTACCGATTCGATTTCAGGTACGGTTTCGCTTAATTATTCAGGGGGAACTGCACTTGATTTGAGTGGCACTAATATTGGAACAACGCTTGTGAATACTTTTAATACTTCGAGCGCAACAGTTACCTTATCTGCTGCACAAGCTGGAAACATTACTTCCATCACCGGAAATGGCAGTTTGAGTGTAACCGGAGCTCTTGGAGCAGATTTGAATCTTGTTACAAAAGGATATACCGGTAACGTAACGATTGCAGATGCAAACGGACACAATGTAACCCTAGGCAATGGGACAAATCATATTACGGACAACACAACGACTGCGAACGTCATTACGGGTGGAACGGGAAGTGATACTGTTCATGTGACAAGCTCTGTCGATGTGAGCGCTAAAACATTCAGTGGGATTGAAACACTTGCTCTTGGAGCAAATAGTGTCATCATAGATTCAGCAGATGCTGCTGCAATTTCTACGTCAATCACTGGAAATGGTAACTTAAGTGTAACCGGAGCATTGGGTGCGAACCTTGACTTGTCTGTAACCGGTAAAAACTACACAGGTAACGTAACGATTGTGAACGCAAACGGTCATGATGTTACCCTCGGCGTAGGGAGTGACAACATTACGAATACCATAGCTGGCGGAACATTAGATGCCGGTGCTGGAAATGACACCTATAATGTTTCAGTCGCCACAAATATTGCTGATACAGGCGATATTGACATCCTTAATACTACCGCTACAATGGATTTAAGTGGAAAAGTTTCCGGCATTGAGACTCTCAATGTCGCATTCGGAACCACTACCACTCTAAATTATGGTGATATAGGCACAAGTGGTATATCGATACTTTCCGGTTTAGGATCTGTAAGTATCCATGGTACTACAACTATGGATATTCACACAGAAACAGTATCTTTGGGGGCAGATAAGCTAGGTATTACTGGCACAGCATTTGCAGACAGTCTCGTTCTTGATTTTAGCCAGCTTAGTAAAATTCAGTTTGATGGCGGGACAGGAACTGATACCGTCTCTTTCTTTGGTACTAATGCAGCTACTTTAAATGATTTGAACGCATTTACCAATATCGAAAAACTTGATATTCATTCTTTAGGTCTATCAGGAGGAGGACTTGCAATTGATGCTAATTCACTGTATGCCTTTACCGGTACAAATGCAGGTTTTTCCTTTGAGTTGGATGCAGCTGCAACTGATTTAAGTAACAGTAAGCTTTCTATTGATGGGTTAACTTCATGGAAGGTTGATGGTGGTACAGTTAATACTGGAAGTAGCTTTATATTATCAGCTGGTGATGCCCATCACTATTCATTAACAACCAGTACAAATACAATAACTGACTTATATGTACACGCACTTTAGGATTTAAATGGAACAACTACTCGAAACAACTCACTCTAAGCACGATAGACTCCTGCTCTCGTTCAAATACATCCTCGATTTTTACAATGGGGATGTGGAACTTAAAACGATTACGACCATCTTGGCACATACGAAACAGCATTTAGAGATTGAAGATCTTAAAAATGGCTCGATAGATTTTGGTCTTAATTTTGAACATGCAGAGATTTCTGCGGATATTATTTATTCGCATATTTTTCCCTGCATTGTTATGAAAAAGAATGCAAAAGCAACAGTGCTCCTCGCATTGGAGGGAGATACAGTACAGCTGCTGGATGTGGTCAGCGGTGAAAAAAGTACCTATTCGGTGGCACAGCTAGTAAGCGAGTTTGATACAATTCTTTATTTTTACAAAGATTTGACACCTAAAAATATTTTGACTCATGATGAAAAAGGGAAAGAATGGTTTTGGAAACATCTTGTAGAAGCTAAACCGGATATTATAAAAGTCAGTATTTTGACCATATTTATCAATGTATTCATCTTATTGGTCCCTTTGTATGCGATGAATGTGTACAACCGAGTTATCCCAAATTTTGCGACTGAAACCCTTTTTGTTTTGACCTTGGGGGTTGTTTTTATCTTTATTTTTGATGCTTTGTTCAAGATGGTACGAATCTACATTCTTGAAAATATGGGTCGCCGTATCGGCAGTACCCTCGAAGAAGAACTGCTAAAGAGATTGTTGCTGATTCAAAGTCAGCATGACCATCTTCTTGCCGGTTCAAAAGCAAATTTGTTTAAAGAAATCGCCCAAGTGCGGGACTTTTTTATGTCAAAGAGTATTGCGTATGCCCTTGATTTACCTTTTGTCTTTCTGACCCTTTTGGTTATTTATCTGATCTCTCCTTCTGTGGCAATTGTTGTCTTTTTATGTGGTATCGCTATTATTGTGGTCAATGTGGTTTTACAAATGCCGATTTTTTCGTTGAGCAGAAAACTGTTTCATGATGGACAAATGAAACACAACTATCTTTTTGAGACGATTAAAGGGATAGAGACGCTAAAGCTTACCAATGCAGTCTCAAAACGATTGCATAAATGGAGACAGCTCGTCAATTTTTATAATTACATTAATCTTAAAATACAAATGTATACCAATCTAGCCACCAATATTTCATACACGATTATGCAGCTTGCAACCGTGTTAACCCTTGTTGTGGGAGTCTATCAGGTACAAGAAAAAAATCTCACCATCGGAGCACTCGTAGCGCTTGGACTTCTTGTAGGTAGAGCAATGGTCCCTATCGTCAATATTTCCAATCTTTTGAGCAAATACAAAGAGTTTAAAGAGTCATTGGACTCACTCAATAAATTTTGGCACATGCCATTAGAAACTCAAAAACCAATCGATATCGGGATTAAAAAACTTCAAGGGCATATCGAGTTCAATAACGTCTCTTTTACCTACGCTGGGACAAAACAGCCTTCGATTACCAGTGCTAATTTCAAGATTAAAGCCGGAGAGAAAGTTGGATTTATAGGACCTACGGGAGCAGGTAAAAGTACGGTTCTACGCCTTTTAACAGGGCTTGATACTCCAAATAGTGGAAGTATTTTTATCGACGGACATGAAATAAATACCATACATCCCGTAGAGCTTCGAGATAACATCGGTATCATGCCGCAAGAGCCTTTTTTATTCGACGGTACGTTAAAAGACAACATTGAAATCGGCAAAAATATTGGTAAAGATATGCTTATTAAACTTTTAACGATGACAGGACTCGAAGAGCTGGTTAAACGCTCAGGCGAGGGTGAAAACTTCCAAGTGGGAGAAGGCGGATCGAGGTTGTCCGTTGGTCAGCGCCATCTTGTCGGACTTGCCCGCTCTCTTATCAATGATCCATCTATTTTGATTTTGGATGAACCGACCACGGGTATGGATGTCGGTCTTGAAAAAGAGATGATTAAACACCTTAAACCTATTGTGGAGGCTAAAACTTTGATTCTTATTACCCATCGTTTTGCTGCATTGGAATTGGTCGATCGTGTATTAGTGGTTAACAATGGTCGCATCGTAGCAGACGGACCGCGAGATGATATTCTCAAACAACTTCAAACCCAAACTGGTAGTAAATCATGATGAATAAAATGGCACTTGAAAAACGGTGGAACTACTATATTACGGTTGTTCCCATCGGACTGTTCATTCTTGTCACCTTGATTTGGGCTACTTTTTCTGAGATTGATGAAGTGGTTCGTGGAGAAGGTAAAGTTATCCCATCAGGGCAAACAAAAGTTTTACAACATATGGAAGGGGGAATCGTAGCTGAGATACTGGTGAATGAAGGAGATACCGTTTCTGTAAATCAACCTATTTATCGATTGGAACAAGCCTCATTCACAGCCGATTTAAATGAAAAAGGGCTTGAAAAAGTAGCTTTGCAAGCAAAACAACAGAGGCTTGAAAGTCTTACTTACGATAAAAATCTTGTATATTCGCCTGAATTTATGCAACAATATCCTCAGATTGTTAGTAATGAGATGCAAATTTATCACAGTGAAAAACTCAACAATTCCGATCGCCTTAACAGTGCATTGCAAAAAGTAGAGCAAAAGAAATATGAGATTCAAGACTTAGAGGCAAAACTGAGAGATTTGACATCCGAATTGGACGTTGAAACAGAAAATGCATCTATTGCCGAGCAGTTGATGAAATCAGGTGCCGGCTCGAAAAAAGAGTATTTGGCAGAGAAGAGTAAAAAACAAAACCTAATCACACAGCTCAATAGTATTAAAAATCAAATTCCGGTTGCCAGAGGAAAAGCTAAAGAAGGATTGTTTGAAGTAAGCTCTATTAAGTCAGAAATTAAATCAAAAGCGTTGAATGAACTTCAAGATATTCGACTTAAACTGAGCCAGACATTTCAGCAAAGTGAGGCTAGTGGAGACCGAACAAAAAGACTCTTGATTACGTCACCTGTAAAGGGCATAGTCAATAAACTTTATTATTACACAATTGGCGGTGCGATCAAAGCAGGGGATAAAGTGGCTGAAATCACTCCTTTGGAAAGTGGATTTATGATTGACGCTAACATAAGGGCTTTAGATCGAGGTCGAATATGGATGGGGCAAAAAGTTAACATTGAAATAACGGCGTACGATTACGCTAAATATGGGAAAATAGAGGGACAGCTTGTTTCCATCAGTCCCGATAGTTACACCAATCAAAAAGGTGAAATTTTATATGCGGTTAAAGTCAAAGCGTATAAAGATAATCTAGGTGAAAACCTTCCTATTATGCCGGGAATGGAGGCAGTGGTTAATATTGTCACTGGGAAAAGAACGGTTTTAAGCTACCTCTTTTTACCAATCAAGCGTATGGGTAAGAATTCGATGCTTGAGCCATAATTATGTGTTATAATTCAATTTTAATTAAGATGAAGGAATTTTGAATGTTTGCGTTGATACTAAAATTTCAAGCTATTATGGAAAAACTTAAACAAAATAAACGTCTCTGGTTTACAACAATTACGGTTCTTGCTTTTTTAGGAATAGCAGGAACGCTTCATTACTTAAACACAACGACAGAAAGATCTGCCCATAACTTATATGAAGCCACTAGTGGCACTTATTTTCAAGAGCTCGATTCAAAATTACTAGCAGCACAACAAGAAGTGACTATTTTAGGTGCTGCTTTGATGGACAATCAGCTCTTTTTTGGCGCAATTGCCAATGGTGCAAATACGGCAGGAAATAATGTAAAATTAAAACAAATTGCTGATAATATCAATGCAATAAGTAAAAATCAAATTGCATTAGAGTTGTATGATAAAAATAGTATCAAAATCGCATCTTCCATTGAAAATATGAAACTAACGGCTACTGCTTATGATTCAAAAGGGCTTCGTAGTGCTATCAGTACTAATACATTTACGAGTGCAATTGAATATCAAGATGGACAAGTATATGTGAGAGTGTTTTTTCCTTTTGCTAACGGAGTTCTTGAAATTAAAAAATCAGTTGACTTTTTAATTGACGAATATGCTGAGAGTGGAAAAATATTTCAAGTTATTCTAGATAAAGACTTTCTCGATATGAAGAGAGTACAAGAGTTTACGTATAAAAAAATTGGTAAGTCTCAAATTAGTGTGCAAACTAAAAGCAACGATGAGTTTTTAGACTATTTAGCGAAAGTAGATTTTGATCAACTTATCCTTGATAAATACATGCTTGCAGATGGTTATTTCATTATGAGTAAACCTATCTTGGATATAGAAGGTAAAAGAATAGGGATTTTCCTAATAGGGGAAGATACTTTAAAAGAAAACAGTCTCCCTAAAATGACCAAAAGTATCTCAACCGGGATTACTACTGCAGCGATGGGCTTGGTTGTTTCCTTGCTTATTTTGATGATTTAGACAAGGACAGTACCTAAAGCCATGAAACGAATTAAAGTACATAAAGCCTATTTTATCACTTGGTTATTTATCTTATATGTAGTGTACGCTAATGCAGAATTATTAAGCAATTTTTTTATGGCTACAGTCATATTCAGTTCTGCCATTGTTGGATTTTTAGCCGTTGGAACGCTGTATCAGTTTGTCAGCGGTTTTGATATCATGATGCTAGGCGGTACGTTTGGAGCACTTGCGTATAAACGTACCGGATATGAGTTTTACATTAGAAGTATTAATTCAATCCTGCCAGCTAATATCGCACATATGCTGCAAAGCAGAAAAGATCAGCAGCAAATGCTGTTTACTGAAGATGAATCTCGAGATATTATTGATTGGTTAGAACACAAGTTTTCCAAACAAAAATCGTATATAAATTTTTTCATCAATACTTCTATGCTTATTGGTCTTTTAGGGACATTCGTAGGTTTGGTTGAATCCATCGATAAAATGGGACAAATCATTTTGAGTCTCAATGGTGAGGTTCCGATTTCTGAAATTATGCAACAATTTTCAGGTCCTCTTTCGGGAATGGCGATCGGATTTGGAGCATCACTTTTTGGTGTTGTTACCGCTGTTATTTTAGGACTCAATGGATACATCTTGTTTCGATACCAAGATACGCTCATTAGTGGAGTGGAAGAGTGGCTTAAAGACAGAATTATTGATATAGCTCCAAAAGACATTGATGATTCAATGTCATCAGCAGGTTCTGAGTTGACAGGACATCGAAAAAATTTCATGGATGTTTATCTAGATCAGCTTTCTATGCTTACGACAGAAATTACTAAATATTCGAGTGGAAATGAGAATATGTCTTCTATGGCGACTTCTCTAAGCTCTATAGAATCAATTTTAGATGAGCAAAAAACATATATGAAATCCATGCTTCAACTGCAAGAAAATACCCAATCACGATACGAAACATTATCCTCAGCTGTTATTGATTTGTATGGATTAACAAATAACCGTTTGGAAGAGAATAAATTTGCTTTGGATGCTATTTCAGAAGTTAATTACAAGCTTTTAGAGCAAAATAATCAGAAAATGAATCTTATTAATAACAATCTCTCTGATATTGGAATTCAACTTGGAACTAAAATAGATCAAGTGAATGTATTGCAACAGCAGGACACTCAAGCAAGCAATCAAAATGCTTCATTGCTTTTGGCGACCATGAAAGAAGCATCCAATGCTTTAGAAGAAAATAAACGCTCAACTAAATCGCTCTTAAAACTGAAAGAAGGTTCTGTAGCAAAAGATCTTGCTTTCCAGTCTAACTCCATTAGCCTTTTAGAAACAATCGATTCGGGCGTTTATGCAAATAAAGAAATTGCTAGTCGTATTTTTGAAGATGCTAGAGTGCTTAAAGTAGACCGTTCCAGTACAATAGAAGAAGGATTTAAACTCATCAACGCTCTTATTGAACATTCAAATAAACAAACAAATACGTTGAAAAAAATTGAAGAAAATTTGAGTAGTAAAGGTAACTCAAACACTAATAATGGTCAAAAAAAAGGTATCTTTTCCTCTTTTTTTAGACAAAATTAATGAATGACGGGAGAGCGTAATGGCTGGTGGTGGCGATAGTAATGAAATGAATCCGTTCATTTCTTATGTCGATTTATTTGCTTCAATCATCATGGTATTACTTTTGTTTATTCTTATTTTATTCGTTAATGTTGGTTATTATTTACAATTTAATTCAAAAGATAAAACAGAAGAAAAAATTCCTGATATTCAGCAAGAAAAAAGTCAAGCAGAAATGGTTATTACAGCATCAAAAAAAGAAGATAAGAAAGAAATGGAAAAAGCAAAAGCCATTCAGTTGTTTATTCCAAAAGAAACAAATAATACGACTCCGGTACAAGGGGGAGAAGTAGAAGGAAATACACTCAGTAAACAATCTGAAACGTATGCATTAGCCGACTTTAAAGAACAAGATTTGGTTATCTCCTTTAAAAATAATGAATATTTTTTATCCAAAGAAATTATTGCACAAGTAACAGCCTTTATGGAAAATATACTAACGAAAAATCCTAATGCTCTCTTTTATATTAGCGTTAATGATTCTAAAAAAATAATAAGCTCGACACAAACAAAACAAGTCTCATTAGGTAGAATCTTGAGTATTAAAAATGCTTTGGAAAAAGACCCTGCACTTAAAAATAGAATCAAGCTGAACTATCAGCAAGCAGAATCATTGAATTATGAATTCGGTCACTTAAAAATTGATGTAAAATAAGGTAAATAAATATGATTTTGAATGCATCTAAGTATTTGACTTTAGCCGTTCTTTGCGCAGAACTTTTTTCCAATGTTTTGAATGCTGACAGCTTACCTGTAGGACTTAAATCACCACCTAGTTTGGTCATTAGCAGTGGGAAAAGTGTTGATATGAATAATACACTCGAAGCTAATGTATCAGCGGCAGCAGGTGCAATCGTTATGCCAATATCTAATGCAAACAATGTGACACTAAAAAGTATTGTTGTCTCTTCAATTGATTCCAATTATCGGGTAAAACAAGCACAGGAGCGGGTTAAGCAAGCTGATTCATTCATTCGTGAGGCTGTTGCTGATTTTCTTCCTCAGGTTTCTCTTACGTCGGATATGATGCGTAAAAAATATGAAGGGTTTGAACCGCAAGATTACGCTCAAAGTTCATACGGGTTTACGACTAGCTATAATGTATTTTCTTCAGGAAAGCATTGGGTTGGTATTGAAAAAAATAAAATTCTGAAAAAAGAGCAAGAAGAAAAGCTAAAAGGTACAAAAGAAGAAGAGATCAATAAAATCATTGATGCCTATTTTAGTGTTGTATATGGAAAACTTTCCATGGATGCAAATAAAAAGAATTATGAAAAATTATTCAAAATTTTCGAAATCGTTAAAACGAAACGAGAATTAGGTGCTGCGACAATGGGAGATGAGAGTTCTATTTCAGCCAGTGTTTCAAATGCAAAAACGGCAATGACGAATACCGAATCAGCCTATAATAATGCAAAAGATTATTATGAGTTTTTGACGGATAAAAAAGTAGCTGAGGCTACTCCTTATGAGCTTGGGTTTGACATTAATCTTGAGAGTATCGAGGCCATTGTTGATAAGATGCAAAGTGGCAATACGGATATTAATGTGATTAAAACACAGATTAATGCAAAGCAAAAAGAAATTTATATTAATAAAGCTAGTGACTGGCCAACCATAGACTTGTCGTTTACGGATACGAAACGCTCTCGCTATGATTTTAATCAGCAAGCAGATGGTGATAATAATGACCTGTGGTTTCAGTTGACTTTAAACTACACCCTCTATACAGGTGGTAAAACGGAAGCTAAGACTGCACGTTTGATGAGTGAAGCTTCCGAAAGAGGTTACAATCTTGAATATACCTCTAAAGATTTAAAGTGGAATACTCAAAAATTATACAATTCAGTACAAACCAATACCAATACGCTAAAAACATTGCAGGATGAAATCGTATCCAGTGAAAAAATGGCAGATGCATATTGGGAGCGTTTCCGACTTTCAAGCCAAGACTTAGTGACATTATTGCAAGCTCAACGGCAAGTAAACAGTGCTGAGCTTGAAAAATTGCGAAGCGAAAAGACTCGGATAATTGATTATTTTAATTTGCTGACCAAGCAAGGAAAATTATTAGAGTATTTTGAATTTTGATTAATTTTATAGCGGAGGTGTTACATGTCTAAAATAGTTTTTTTATTCTTGCTTGCAAGCAGTTGTCTTTTAGCTCTTGGCAGTGATAATAATGCCACAAAAAAAGGTCAAAATATAAGAGAAAAAGCTCTTTTTATGAATAAAGATCATTATCAAAAAATTCTGAAAAAAGTAGATGATGATAAAAAGAAACAAAAAAAAGAGATGAAAATTTATAAGCGTAAAGATGGATCGATTGATACGTTAAAAACAATATATGAGGCAAATCATTGAACCTAAAGGATAAAAATCACACACCGTTACTTCTCAGTGGTGATTTATTTTTAAAAGATTCCCAAAATGATGAAGCCATAGCTTGCTACATCAAAGCAAGCACTTTGGAAGATATTAAAACATGGGAAAAGGATGTTCTTTTACGTTTTTATAATAATCTTGGAGTTGCTTATAAGCGAAAAGGAAACTTTCTTCAAGCTCAAAGATTGTTTGAGCAAGGTATATTGACAGAACCTTTATACTCTTTTTTTTATTTTAATCTTTATACTATTTATAAAGATCAAAATCGAATGGAGAGTGCTGAGAAACTTTTATTAAAAGCAATTTCTTTGCGTATTAACGACATTCGATGCTATGTTGCCTTGATCGAGTTATATCAAGAAAAAAGATATTTGAAAAAAGCTCTAGAAGTAGCGATTATCTGTGCAAATCAGTTTAAAGAAGAGTATAAATCTCATTTGCTGGTTGGTAATTGTTTTACAGCTCTTAAGCTGTATAAAAATGCCATTGAGCCATATTTAAATGCAATAAAAATCAATCCAAAAATTACCTCGTCATATAATAATATTGGTGTTGCATACAAAGAACTTGAAGAGTATGATAACGCTAAAGCTATGTATGAAAAAGTATTAGCCTTAAATCCAAATGATCCTGCTGTCCATAATAATTTAGGGAATTTGTTACGGAATTTGGAAGATTTTAAGGGTGCAGTGTCACATCTGGAAGCGTCGATAAAAATTAATCCTACCTATGCGGATGCGTACAGTAATTTAGGCGCCGTGTATAAAGAGCAAAAAATGTACGATAAAGCAGAGGGTTATTATCGTAAAGCATTGGAATTAAGTCCAAACCATACCAATGCAAACTTTGATTTTGCATTGATTGAGCTTACAAAAGGAAATTATCAAAATGGATGGAGACGATACGAGCACCGTCTTAAAATGGATGAGCTTGTAGCTAAAGTTTATTTTTATACAACACCTATGTGGAGAGGTGAATCACTTGATGGAAAGACCATTATTTTACAAAATGAGCAGGGATTTGGAGATAACATTATGTTTATCCGATATGTTCCTATGTTTGTGAAATTAGGGGCAAAGGTCATTGTTCGAACACGTTTGGAATTAGTTGACCTTTTTAAATCTATCGAGGGTGTAGATGCTGTAATCAGCGAAGAAGATGCAATACCTTCGCATGACTATTATCTTCCTCTCCTATCGGCTCCTTCACGTTTTGTGACAACTCTTGAGACGATACCAAGCACTTTCCCATATTTAGTGCCAAATAAACAAAAAATTGGTGTTAAATTGTCTAAAGATGCTCTCAATATCGGATTAGTATGGAGCAGCAGTCGAACCAATAAGGATTTTAAAAACAAATACATTGGGCTTGAATATTTTAAAGATCTTTTCACGCTAAAAGGGACTAAGTGGTATTCGCTTCAAGTAGGAGACGACGCCACTGAAATCAAATCGGAAAAATTAGAAGCTAAGATAACGGATTTGTCTAAATATTTGGTTGATTTTTCAGCTACGGCAAATATGATTGCAAATTTGGATATTGTAATCACTACGGATACTTCTGTGGCTCATTTATGTGGCGCAATGAATAAAGAAGCCTGGGTCTTAGTTCCAAACCCATCAGACTGGAGATGGATGCAAGAAGGAAATACTACACCTTGGTATAAAAGTTTAAAATTATTTCGTCAAAATAAAACAGGATCTTGGGAGAGTGTTATTTCTGAAATAAAAAAATCTTTACAAGAAAGATAAACCTTTATCCTGACAAGAAGAACTCAATTAAGAGTTCTTGATGCCTACAAAGTTCTCCGATACGAATTCCCAGTTAATCAGTTTCCACCAATTTTCCAGATAGTCCGGACGTCCATTGCGGTAGTCGATATAATAAGCATGCTCCCATACATCACACACCAGTAGCGGTATTTGTCCATGACGTATCGGAGTGTCTGCATTGGAAGTTGTTTCGATGACGAGATGTTTATCTTGTGTGACAATAAGCCAAACCCAACCCGAACCGAAAAATCCGGAAGCAATGGTTAAAAATTTCTCCTTAAAGAGCTCTAACGATCCAAAATCTTGTGTTAGTTGCTCAGAAAGATTGAGTGAAATATTGGTAGGAACAGGCGACAGTCCGTGCCAGTAAAAGTCATGATTAAAAACTTGAGCTGCATTGTTAAAAATAGCACCATTAGCATTTTTCACGATATCTTCAAGCGATTTATCAATAAACTCTGTCCCTTCGATAAGCGCATTAAGCTTGTTCACATATCCCGCATGGTGTTTACCATAATGATATGAAAGTGTTTCGGAAGAGAGGTAAGGTTCGAGTGCTGTCAGCGTATAAGGCAGACTCATTAATTCAAATTTCATTGTATCCTCCTTTAATAATAAAAAATGATAATCTTATATCTCTAAAGTTTACCAAAAAATAATGAATTATTTTAGATATTAATATCAATCTTAATTCAAAGGGGTGTAAAACATAAACCGAATACTTGTTCTAAGGAGTTTTCTAATGAAACGGATTATAAGTATCCCAAAATTTAAATCTGAAGTGCAATTTTTTGACTTAAAAAATCATACCTATTTTTAGCTTAAGCCGCTGCTACTAATCCATAAAAAACCTCATTGGGTGTTTTCCAATTTAAAGACTTTCTAG
>CAIMUF010000055.1 GCA_903844635.1 uncultured Sulfuricurvum sp.
AAAATAAATCAATTAATTTAATTGAAAAGTCGATAAACTACATACTATGAATAAAAACGCATTAATCATAAAATCTTGTATTGAAGAATTGTTAAGTTTGAGGCAAAAAAGATTTGACGAATATATAGATTTAAAAATCAAAGAACACTGGGCTTTAGATATTATGAATAATGGACACACTCCAATACCAGATGAGGATAAAATTATCTGGGAAGAATTTGTGAGTGATTTTGACTTCCCTCTTTTAAAGCTGAATAGTCTTTTAGAAAAAGACTTTCAAAATAGAGAAGTATTAGAAATCGAAAAGAATATGGTTAAGCTTCACGGCAAAGAATATTTGAATGTTAAGGAGTTTGAAGATAAGTATGATATATCAAAAAACACACAAGCACAATACAGAAGCAGAATGCATGATCCTCTCCCTTATCGTCAAATTGTCTTAAATGGAAAAATCACTTATGTTGTTAAGGATGTTGAACAATGGCTTCAAAATCAACACAAATAAGACGTTCCGACTTTGTCCGAATTATCCATTTTGACACTGTTTTCAACAATCTGAAGTGTATAAAAAAGTGTATAAGTTTTTTTAGCACCCCTTTAAAAGTTCGGTAAATAGGGCTATGTCTGTAATTGTAAGCAATCCCAAAGAAGTCGCTGAGTTTCTGAACATTCAGCTCACCCGAAAAAATAAAACCATACTGGAAAACTCTCTCCAAAATCCCCTTCTTGCTGGTGTTCCAAGTGTTTCTATCGAGCGCTATCTTAGCCGTTTGGTTCAGTCGAAAAAATATACGATTGTTCTCGTGCGTCAACAAGGCGAACCTCCTCACGTCCGCCGTTATATCTCTAATATTATTTCTCCGGGAACGAATTTTGATTACATTGCCGAGCCCAGTGAAAATTACATCGCCTCGTTACTCATCGATCAAAACAACGGCGTGTATTCGGTGGGCTATTCTGCTATCGATGTAGGGACGGGTAAAACACTTATCAAGGAGATTCATGGTTCGCGAGAAGATAAAACGTATGCTCTGGATGAAGTTTTTACTCTTCTGCAAAGCTATCAAACTTCAGAGGTAGTGGTGACATTTTGCGACTCCCAGATCGATGAAGAAGAAGTCAATCGTTATTTAGAGCTCAAAAGCCATCATCGCAGCATCAAAAATGAAAAACGGCTTCGCATTGATTACCAAAATGAACTGTTTGGGCGTATCTATCAAATCCGTTCACTCTTAAGCCCGATTGAGTACCTCGATATGGAACGGTATGCGTATACGTCGGAATCGTTGGCGGTGTTGATTCACACGATCATTGACCATGACCCCGCTATCATTGAAAAGATGAATCGACCGACATTTTTGGGGACTGCGCGTTATATGTATTTGGGAAACAACGCGTGCGAGCAGCTTGGGATTATTTCACGTGATCATGATGAGATGACGGTGCTGAAACTCATCGATAAAACTTCTACAGCGATGGGAAAACGGCTTCTTCGTGAGCGACTGCTTAACCCTATCTGTGATGCTAAGCTTTTGGAAGATCGGTATGATTTAATCGAAAAGATGACGGATCATATTGCCCCTTTGGAAAGCAAGCTCAAAGAGGTTTATGATTTAGAGCGAATCCTTCGTCGTCTTAAACTGGGCAAACTTCATCCCTTCGAGCTTGCGTATTTTTATGCGTCACTTACCGCTGCTGAAAAATTATTTGAGGATGCAAAGAGCCTTGGGATTAGTTATGATAAAGCGAGTGCTCAAGAGTGTGCACTGTGTGCATCGGAGTTACGACGAATTTTTGTCATTGAATCGTGTGCCAAATTTCGACGTGATCAGGTGGATGTTAATCTTTTTAACGAGGGTATTGACCCTGCCATCGATGCACTTGAACAACTGCAAAATACCAATGAGCTTAAGTTGCAAAGTATTATCGAACACATCGATACGTTTTTCGACAACGGCAGTGGATATGCCTCTATCGGATGGCTGGAGAGTGAGGGATATCATCTGGTGATGACTCGTAACCGTTATGTGAGTATTGAAGAGAATCTGCATAACAGCTTTTTTACGTTAGAGGGGCAACACCATTTTTTCCGTGATTTTCAGATACGAAAACTCAAAACGACTGTCAAACTTTCCTCTGCGCTGCTCGATGAACTCTCCATCGAAAATGCGGGGGCAAAATCGCGAATGCTCGCTCAAGTACGTGAGCGGTATCAAGAATATTTAGAGGGCATTGAAAAGAAGTTTTCGCACGCCATTGAGCATCTCATCTCGTTTTTGGCGTTGGTCGATGTATCGCTTAGCGGTGCCAAGTGTGCCATACAGTTTCGATACGTTCGTCCTCAAATCGTCTATGATGTTCCAAAGGCGTTTGTCGAAACGGTAGGATTGCGTCATCCTCTCATAGAATCGCGAGAAGAGAACGGGATTTTTATCCCCAATGATCTTTTTTTAGGCTCTATCGAACAGCGAAGTTTTGAGGAACATACGACGATTGAGGCATCAAAGGGAGAAGATGTTAAAGGGGTTCTTCTCTATGGAATCAACTCCAGCGGAAAGTCCTCTTTAATGAAAAGTATCGGCTTGGCAGTGGTGATGGCACAGGCAGGATTTTTTGTTCCGTGTGCGATGATGCGGTTTTCTCCCATCGATAAGTTACTGACTCGTATCGTCTCCAAAGACAATCTCTATAAAGGGCTTTCGACTTTTGCAGTAGAGATGCTCGAACTGCGAAATATTTTCAACCGTGCGACGGAAAATACCCTGATTTTAGGAGATGAAATTAGTCACGGCACGGAAACAGAATCAGCATTGGCTATTGTTGCCAGTGCAATTTTAAGGCTCAAAGAGTTGGGAAGTTTGTTCATTTTTGCAACGCATCTCCATCAGCTTTCATCCCTTAGTGAAATCGAAAAAGCAAAAGGGATCGTATTACTTCATTTGGGTGTCTATTATGATGAAGAGAGTGATAAACTCGTTTATGACCGTAAACTAAAAAGTGGAAGCGGCAGTACCCTTTATGGTTTGGAATTTGCCAAATCCCTCCATATGGATGAAACGTTTATCCAAAAAGCGTACGAAATCCGTGGACGTATTACAGATAATGGACACGATGCGTCGTTGCTCAAACGAAACAAAAAGAGCCGCTACAACAGCAAGCTGTATCTGACAAAATGTGCGCTGTGCGATGAAGCGGTCGATGAAGTGCATCATATCATCCCACAAGCCAGTGCAGATGAGGGTGGTTCAATCGGACATTTCGGGATGAATCATCGTTACAATCTGATCCCGCTATGTGGCAATCATCATCGCCTAGTACACGAGGGAAAAATCGCCATTCACGGATTTGTGATGAGCGAAGAGGGTTTACGGCTTAGTTATTCACAAACCTAAAGGGATACCTTCAATGACTGAATCAAAAATATACGATACATTAAAAAATTATGGCTTTTTAATTACCCCTTATTGCTCTTTTGGACTGACTGAAACTCCTTCGATTGATTTTTTTCCCGTTGCACTCAAAATAGAGTCTGAAAAAGTAGTCCATAAAAGTAATTTTGGTGCGGTCAAGCTCAATATTAACTCGATGGAAGCATTAGAACGTGCCAAAGATGAGATTATCGCCAATGTGAGGGCAAAAGAGGTACTTCTCGACGCAACTGACCGATTTATCGCGACACAGATGGTTAGCGGTATCGAACTGTATGTGGGGCTTGTGGACGATGATATATTTGGTAAAACCATTGTATTTGGGATGGGCGGTGTATTTTTAGAACTGTATAAAGATGTTTGTTACATTGATATCTATGCGGACGAGGTAGAGATACAACGCGCTATTGGACTGACTAAAATATCCAAAGTCTTTGAAGGTTTCCGGAGTTTTGATTTTACTATTGATACCGCTGTTGCATTTATTCGGCGTGTCCAAAACTTTGCCAAGGCTAATCCTGACATTATAGAACTCGATTTTAATCCGGTAATACTGACCAAAGAAGGGTTGAAAATTGCCGATGCCCGTATCAAAAAAGGGGAACCGAAACTTGAAAAACTAGGAACGCTACGAGAGAATAGACCTCCATTTTTTACTAACCAAAGGGTCGTGCTCATCGGTGCCTCTTCGGATCCGACCAAAGTCGGTTACTCCATCGCCAAAAATTCTCTTAAGTATGGCGGTGAGCTGTTTTTTGTGAATGCCAAAGGGGGTGAACTTTTCGGTAAAAAACTCTATACGAGCATTGCGCACATAGAGGGAGATATCGATACGGCGGTTATTATGATCCCCTCAAATACCGTTATTGAGTCTATTAAAGAGTTAATTCCCAGAAATCTTAGAAATCTCATCATCATCTCCGCAGGCTTTAAAGAAACTGGGGACAACGAGTCTGAACAGCTCATTGCAACGTTGAGCAATGAGCACAATTTTAATGTAATCGGGCCTAACTGCTTGGGGTATCTCAATGGCGCTGAAAACCTTAATCTAACGTTTGGGATTGATGGATTAAAAAATGGAAACTTGGCACTTCTATCCCAATCAGGTGCTGTACTGTCCGCCCTTATGGATAAAGCGTATGATGCGGGAGTCGGTTTTTCGCATCTCGTCTCATGCGGTAATATGGTGGATTTAGATTTTGCGGAGATGATCGATATGCTCAACCGAGAAGAGACGTGCAAATCTATCTCGATCTATGCCGAAGGGATACAAAACGGCAAAGAGTTTTTAAGAGCGATTAGGAAAAGTCAAAAGAAAATCTACATCTTTAAAACAGGAAAATCTGCTCAGAGCAAGAAAGCGGCTTTTTCGCATACGGGCAATCTCAGCGGAAACTATGCGATGTTCAAAGGGCTTATCGAATCAGTGGGGGCAAAGATCGAGGAGAATATCGAAGCACTTTTGTTTAACCCTTCCAATGAAGTCAATAATATTCTCATCGTAACCAATGCCGGCGGTCCGGCTACGATCTTGACCGATTATATCATCGATCAGGGAAAAACGCTTTATACGCTCAGTAAGGATGAACTAGATGCACTGAATGAGGTACTTCCATCCAACTGGTCCAAGAATAATCCTGTGGACATTATCGGGGATGCAATGGCAAACCGATATGAGAAGACTTTAGACGTTGTAAGTAAATTTGAGGGGGTTGATTTGATCTATCTGCTCGTAACTCCTCAGTGTATGACAGACACCCTTGCTATCGTACAGCTGTGTGAGCGTGATTGGGGTAAAAAGATATACCCGATACTTTTGGGCGGTCATGAGATGGAAGAGGCAAAAAATTATCTCCGAAGCCGACAAAAGCTTTTTTTCAAAACCCTTCAATCGGCAACGTCGTTTTTATAGGTTGTGCTTTACGACGAGCAGCTCAGATTTAAATTCTGATTCTGAGCCGGTGTTATGCCTGCATAACGCTCAAATTTTTCGTGTTCATCGTATGGATTTTGCGCCAATAAGAGCAAGTCATTGACGAGGGTAAAATCGTTTTTTTCAGCTAAGTCGATGGCTTCTTGGAATATGTAGTTTTTGAGTATGTACTTGGGGTTGGATTTTTAAGCGGAGTCGGATCAAGGTCGAGATAGGGAGCAGTTAGGGTTAGGTTTGATAGTTTCATACAAAGAGTTTTACCTCAAAAAGATAACATCTCTAGGTGTGAATGAAAGAAGTTTATTTTTTTAGGATTCAAAGATGATTTTTTTATCTTCACCTTCGCGGCGAAGTCGAACATGTAAAATATTTCCTTGCGGAGATGATGCATACTTTTGGGATGTTTTTGGATCTATAAACAGGATGCGAGTATGTCCATTATACGTTCCATGATGGGTGATCGTTGCATGCACGTCCGCATCATAGAGCATATTTAAATCGTTTTCGATGGAGTGAGCATGCTCTTCAAGTTCTTTGATCGTTGTTTTTTCATCGGAGAGCTGAGCAAGGGAATGTTTATATTGTTGGACGCGTACCATATCCGCTTTTATGGGAGAAGCATTTTGGGCAAGAGCTGCTTTGATTTTTTCTTGGGTTTGTTTGATGCGGTTTAATTGCTCTTTGAGTGCAAGCTCTTTACCCAAAAGATGTTTCCCTTTTTCCTGAATTTGTGTATAAACTTCTTTTAGTTGCAGTTCCAGCTGATTGATTTGTTCTAGATAAGAGGGAATTGCTCTTGGATTGATAATGAGGTTGTTTCCATCTCCAATAATACTTTGGATGGTGATCGATTTTAGCGCGGTAATATTGGCATTGGAATAGAGAATATCAATGACAACATGATCGGCTATAATCTCTCCCCCCATCATTTTACTAACATGAACCGTTTGCGCTTCTACTCTTCCCGCTTCCAAAATTTCTATCGTGGCATTTTTGGCCTTTAAATCGCCTCGATGGAGATGAATGCTTGCATTTTCTTGAACTTCGATAAACGATTTTTTATGGGTTTGCGCACCGATAGTGAGCTCACATGCTTGAATCTTTGTGTTACTTCCAATGGTTCCTTGAATATCAAGTGTTTGAACATCAATAGTGATTCCTGAACCGACCGCATCTTTGGTTAGATCCTCACGGTTTATTTTTACATGAATATCTTTATCGCTTCCCGTTTCAATGGAGCCTGTGTCTTTGAAGCTTGCATGTTTTAGCCGAAGTTCATGTGCGATGGAAAAAATGCCATTGATGCGTTGGACGTAGCCTGATTGTTTAGAATAAAAACGAATAGAGAGAGCATCTTCTTCGGCTCGAATCGTTTCGTGGTCAATCGTTATTGCATTGGCATAGCGAATTAAAGCTTCTCCTGCATGGAGGTACTCTCCCGTACAACTGCGGCCATTTCGGCCATTGACGGCAAAAGTATATTCAAAGATCAAATCATCGGGAAGGACACCTTCGATAAGTTTCTTGTCGTGAGTCTCTTTTTTATAGTGGAGCACTACACTGTCGTTAATAGGCGGTATTGGGGGAAAGAACTTGGTGACACCTATCCGATAGGGTTCATGAAGTGCTCCCTCTTTTTGAATCTTGAGAAGCAATTGGTTGATTTGGACATCAAAGTCACTATCTGTGATACCGATAAGCAAGCCTGCCTGAAGTTTTTTGGAACGAATTTCTTCTTTGATGTAGTCTTGAATCCCTTTTTTCAGTGGAAGGAGGGAGGACGGATCGATAATGACAATGGCTTTTGTTTTGTTTTTATCCGATGCTAAACTCAGATGAAGGTCAAAGTAGGGATGCGGTTGTAAGGGATGAATGATAATCTGATATTCTTGACGGACTTCAAAAGGAGATGATCGTATTTCAACCTCTGTAGTGACATCTTCAAGCCGTGAAACTTCCAAAGTACGCCACTCTTCATCCACAGTTCCCCGATAGTAGGTTTGATAAGACAGGAGATCAAAACCGATTTTTTCAACCGGTATCCCCCATGCTTGCGCTGCTTGTGTTAATGCGGTACTAACACTTGACGTGGTTGTTTTGAAAGCTTGCACGTATTACGGCTCGATAATAGAAACGGCTTTACGTTCATGAAAATTAAAATGCTTTTCAAGATTCGAATTATCCAGTAAGATGGGGACAACGATCAAAGAAGCGACTACGGCTGCTATGGTACCGAAAATAAGGGAAACACCTAACCCGCCAAATACCGCATCACTGGCTAAAAGCGTAGATGCCAGAATAATCGCTGCAGCTGTAAGGAAAATAGGTTTTGCTCTCGTAGCGGCTGCGTAAGCAATTGCTTCTTTTTTTGGCATGCCTTTATCGACCATCAATGATTTGGTGAAGTCAATGAGTAAAAGTGAATTGCGTGAACTGATACCGATGAGGGCGATAAATCCAATGAGTGAGGTTGCGGTGAGGAAAAAAGTATCCGCCGTAAACAAGTCCATAATAAAGTGACCGAAAAGAACCCCTACGATAGAGAGAAAACTTCCAAGCAAGATGATTCCACTGAGAACAAAGCTCTTATAATAAATAACCATCAGTAAAAAGATAAGGACGAGTGCTGCAATAAATGCTCCTCCTAAATCGACAAACGTATCGAGCGTGACTTCCATTTCCCCATCCCAAATCAACTCATAGCGTTCTTTGGATTTTTTGTCGATAAGTTCGAGATTAAACAGGCCAATTTTATGAATTTCATAGTTATCGGTAAAGGTATCTAAAATAATATTGCGTGCATCCATGAGAGGATACACTTGGGAAACCATATCGGTTTCTGCCAGAACATTCGTCATTTGATGGAGATTTTTTGTCACAATCATCGGATTGGATTTTACCGATACGATTTCAACAACTTCGGTGAGAGGAATCATCATTCCCATGCTGTTCATCAATTTTAGGCTCGAAAGTTTAAGAGAGATTGCATTGAGATCTTTGGAGCTGAACTTTTTACTCGCAGGGTCAAGAACCAAGAAAATAGGAATTTGCTCAGAGACTTCCGATGAATTTTTAACGGCAATGGACATACCTTCAAATGCTAGGTACAAAATATCATTGACATGTTTGATGTCTAATCCAGAGCGGGCAATTTTATCACTGTTGACGCGTACTTCGAACTTTTCAAAAATTTCATCTTGCATGATATCAATATCGACAAGCCCTTTAGTCTGTTGAAAGACACCTTTGATACGTTCGCTCAACTGTCGGATACCTAATGCATTGCTACCGTACACTTCTGCTACGATAGCAGCCATTGTTGGAGGACCTGCCGGCGGTTCAATAAATTTGATATTGGTTTGAGGGATGATGCTTTCACATTGTTTTTGTATCTCTGGACGAAGACGCTGTACCATCATATAAGAAGGCTCAGAACGGTCGTGTTTTTTGGTAAGATTGAGAACGACTTCAGCAACATTTTCTGAATTTTTGAAATGAGAGCCTTTGATAAGTCCTGCAAAATCGAGCGGTGAACCTGAACCTAAAAAGACTTCCATATCGAGTGCTTCAGGCTCTTTTTGAAGAATTGTGGTGACACATTGGCTAACGCGCTGTGTTTGCTCGATCGAGCTTCCGCTTGGGAGATCAATGTAGACTGAATACGTGTCATTGTTTTTTCCAGGAAGCATTTTAGCCATGACAAGCTGAGTGGGTATCATCGCAATCGAGAGGATAAATGCAGCGAGTGTCAGCCAAAGAAATAGCTTTTTTTTAGACGAAGAATTGAGAACAGCCAATAGATAATTTTCAAATTTTTGATACATTAGTGAGCCTCTGTAGGATGTTGAGGTTTTTTGAGCAATCGTATTGCCAAATAAGGGGTAAAGATGTAAGCAACAAAGAGCGATGCGATGAGGGCAACAGGGACATTGGCAGGGATTGGTTTCATAAACTGACCCATCATCTGTCCAACAAATGCCATAGGAACCATGGTCAAGATAATGGCGAGTGTGGCAATATTGGTAGGTGCTCCAATCTCGTCGGTAGCTTCGATCATCAACTGATCGGCATCCCTTTCATGTGCATTGGGGGCGTGAAAATGGCGATGGATATTTTCAATAACGATAATCGCAGCATCGACCAACAATCCAAGACTCAGCAAGAATGCAAAGAGGGTGATACGGTTAATCGTCTGACCTGTGAGATAAGCAATAAAGAGAGTAATCGCCAAAATAGCAGGAACCGTAAAGGTAACGATAAGTGACTCTCTCCATCCCAAAACAAAGGCAAGCAAGATGGCGATGATCACGATGGAGAGCAAGAGGTGAAAAACCAGCTCATTAACTGCTTCATTCGCACGTTCACCATCATTACGAGTAATAACGTAGTGAATCCCTTGTGCTTCCATAAGCGATTTATATTTGGTCAGTTCTGTTTTTACGGCATCGGCGATGATAACGGAATTCGTCCCTTGCAGTTTTGAAACAGTTAGGGTCACTTGATCTTTGAGAGGAGAAAATTTGCCGTCACTTCCTTTGACACTTACGAGTGCGGATTTGAAGTTTTGAATGTCCTGTCCTGAGGTTACAGTGGCTACATCACGCAAATAGATGGCAGAACCGCCGTATTGTGCGACGATAATATTACCGACATCATCAACACTTTCAATGGCATTTTTAACTCCGATCATTACGATCTCATTTGATTGGGTTTTCCCTTTTATCTCAGGGACATTGTAGGAAAGTGCTTGGACGGATTGGACAATCTGGCCCAGTGAGAGATTGTAGCCCGAGAGGCGATTAATATCGACTTGGACGTTAAATTGATGTTTTTTAGCGCCCTTGATGTCAGTAACAGCAACATTGGGAAGGCCATTAATATGATGTTGGATAAATTTTACACGATCATAAAGAATGGTAGGATCGATAGCCGAATTATTGGAGTAAAAAGCGACCGATACGATAGGAATATCGACGTCAATGTCGAGAGGTTTAATAATCGGTTGCATAGCACCTTTTGGGAGAATGCCCATATTTTGCATGATTTTGTCATAAATTTTTAGATTTGAATTTTCTTTGGCTTCACCTATAAAAAAAGCGGCATTGATGACGGCAACATTATCCATTGCCATTCCGTGGATATTTTCAATCCCTTTGACTTCTTTTAGTTTTCGCTCTAAGGGTTTGACTATGACGTTTTCAATCTCTTTTGCTGTAGCACCGGGCATAGCAATGATGACAGTTGATCCACTTACTACCATTTGGGGGTTTTCTTCACGCGGCATCATCATAAGGGCAATGTAGCCGATAATGATGAGGAATATCCCCAAAATTGGGGTGAGCGGATTACGTAAAAAACCATGTGCAAGTTTTCCGGCATAATCTTTAGGATGATAAGGTGCGCTATGAGAGGACATCAAAACTCCTAATTTAATTCAACAGTAGCGTACATTCCAGGGTAGACGGTTTGTTTTGCGCTAAAGGAGACTTTGATTTTAAACGTATGAGTCATAGGATTAGAACTTGGGACAACGGAACTGATGGTGCCGATTCCGACAAACCCTGTTGAGGGGATGGACACTTTCACTTTTTTACCGATAGGAGCCATTTTTAAACTGCTTTCAGCCACTTCAACTTCGATTTTAAGAGTGGTTAAGTCTGATAGTACGATTGCGGGCATACCTGGCATTGCCATTTCGCCTACTTTGATATTTTTAGAAATAACCACACCATTGTTTGGAGCTACAATTTGTAAATATTGGTATTGGTTAGTGACTTCTTTTTGGCGAGCTTTGGCTTGAGAGACTTGGCGCTCGGAAATTTTGATGGTATTTTTGAGGTTTTTTTCGGCCAATTCAAGATTTTCAACTTCATAACGGCTTACCATGTCTTGTTGGTATAAACGTCGATGGCGTTCAAGATTTACTTTGAGATTTTCATATTGGTTCTGGTACATTTGCTGGGATAGTTCCGCTTGAGCAATTCCCATCTCTACTTGAGTTTTAGCGGAATCGATCTCTCTTGAGTCGATTGAGTAGAGTAAATCACCCTTGCGGACACGTGAACCTTCGGAGACGTTTACGGAAGTGACAAACCCCATATTTCTACTGGTAATCATCTTTTGGTTGTCGGAGATAATAACACCGGAAAGAATAAGCCCTGCCGCATTTAAAGCAGCACCTAGGGTGAGAAGAGAAAAGATAATTTTCATTGATTGGCTCCATAGCTTAGTTTTTCGAGAGCAAAAATACGCTCGTTTCGTTGATTTTTAACCATTTGCAGATTGATAATTTTTTCGATTTGCTGAGATTGTTTGATGATAAGATCACTCATTGAGGTGAGATGCTCACGATAGCGTCCTTCATAATTTTTGTAGATCTGGGTTGAAAGGTCGAGCTCTTTTTCTAAACTGCTAACTTGATAATCCAAGCTTTCGATTTCGGTTTGAATTTTGTCATACTGAAGGGCAATCCCTTTTTTAGCGAGTTCCACTTCGGTTGACGTTTTAAGATGGTCAATCCGTGCTTTTTCCAGAGTGTGTGCATCGATTCCGCCGTTGTACAAGTTCCAGCTCAGACGTGCACCGATCGTGTAGGCAGCATGGTCACTAAATTTTCCTAAGAACGTATTGTCAGCGCTGGACGCTTCGGCAAATGCACCGACGGTTGGAAGATACGGAGCCGTTGCCACATCAATCATGGAGGAGCGAATTTCCAACCCATGAGAAGCTTTTTTGAGGTCACTGTTATTTGCCATAACATCCGCTTCCGTAATTGCAGCAGAAGCCCGATCATCGGAAGGTGTCACTATGTCACTAACTTTTTGATTTAGAAGAAAGCTTAAATAGTGGTAGAGAAGTTTTTTATTGGCTTGCATTTCCAAAATCATTCGATCGACATTGGCTTTTTTGGCTTCGACTTCGAGCAAATCAACTTTTTTGGCATACCCTTCTTGAAACATTTGCTGGGTGGCAGCTTGCAAGGTTGCGATGTTTTTTTGAATCACTTGCAATTTGTCGATCGAGTGATCGAGAAGGGCCATATCGTAATAGCTTTTTCGAATTTCATAGATTTTTTCTGCCGTTACCTTGGTGGTGTCAAGCTGTTTGATCTTTTCCATCTGTTGAGCAATTTTTTCATAACTGCTAAGCTTTCCGCCCGTATAGAGGGGAATGGCATAGGTGAGCTTGCTTTGAAAAAGATTTCGATAACCAGGATAGTTGAGGTCTTTTGGTTGCGTTGTAGTGTCACCTGTATATTCAGCGAGTCCAAAATCTCCGAAATTTGCTTCGCGTGAACTGAGTTTAAATCCAAATACGTTGAGCGCATCGTTCGAGCGGACAACATTTTGAGTAAAATCGAGTGCACCATAACTGTAGCCTTGAGAAAGGGAGACATCGTTTTGGGCAATTTTAGCGTCCAAAGAGGCTGCTTTTATCTCTAAATTTTGTTCTTTAAGCAGTGTTATCGCTTCATTAAGAGATAACGGAGCTGCACTGAGATTGAGAACACTTAAAAGTAGCGCAAGTGTTAATCGTTGTGTGGGAGATGCCATTGGGAGAAACCATCCTTGTGATTTATTTGTGATACTTATACTATAAATAATACAATTATACTATTTACAAGTTTAAAAGAGTCAAAATGGCCATAATCTATCCAAGATGATACCATAAAAATATCAGGGTTTGAAATTCAAAGCCAATTAGGGTAAAATTCGGGCAATTATATACAGGGGAAGACATGGCAACCATCGGAATGAGCGATATTAAAAAAGGGGTACGCCTCGAAATCACGGGTGTACCGTACAGAGTAATCGATTTTCAACACGTCAAACCTGGTAAAGGTGCAGCATTTGTTCGTTGTAAAGTTAAAAGTTTTTTGAACGGAAAAGTAGTTGAAAAAACGATTCATGCGGGCGATAAATTCGAGGTTCCAAATATCGAGCATAAAACCATGCAATATCTGTATGATGACGGCGAAATGCTTCAGTTCATGGACAACGAAAGCTTTGAACAATTAGGTCTTAGCTATGAGCAATGTGAAGATGCAAGCAAATGGATCAAAGACGGTACAAACGTTCAAATCATCTTGCACAACGGCAAAGCAATCAGCGTTGATGCTCCTGAAATCATGGAACTTAAAATTGTTGAAACACCACCAAACTTCAAAGGTGACACATCAAGCGGTTCTAAAAAACCTGCAACGCTTGAGACAGGTGCAGTCGTACAAATCCCTTATCACTTACTTGAGGGTGATATCATTCGTGTTAACACCGTTGAGGGTGAATACATGGAAAAAGTAAAGTAACTTTCTCTTCTTAATACTCTATTGTGTCATTCCCGTGAAAACGGGAATCCAGCTTTTTTTCTGATAAAGTCTTCATATTCTTTTATAGTTTTTCAATACAATAGACTCTTTTAATATTCTGAGTATAATTTTAGAAATAAAGGAATCATGATGCCAAAAGTTCTAATCCCTATTGCAACAGGTTTTGAAGAGATTGAAGCGGTGAATATCATCGATGTACTTCGTCGTGCCGGTATTGAAGTAATTATGGGTGCATTGGATGAGCATATGCTTGTCAAAGGTGCCAATGGTATTACGGTACAGTGTGATCGTGTTATCGAAGGTATCAGTGCGGATGAACTTGATATGATCGTTCTTCCCGGCGGCATGGGCGGTACGAAAGTATTGGCACATGATCACGGTGTTCAGACATTGCTAAAAGAGATGGACGCCAAAGGCAAAAATATCGGTGCGATATGTGCTGCACCGTATGCCCTTTACACAGCAGGCGTTCTAAAAGAGGGATATACCTGTTATCCAAGTGTCGAAGATGAGATCAAAGTCACCGGTTATCAAGGTGATAAAAGCGCTGTAGTTCAAACGGGCAACATTATGACGTCTCGCGGTCCTGCTACGGCGATTTGTTTTGGTTTGGCTATTGTTAAAAAGCTGTCTGGTGTTGAGGTAAGCGAAAGACTTCGAGGCGGTTTACTGGCAGAATATTGTGAAAAAATATAGTTTCCTTCTTTTGAGTGTGTTGAGTTTTACCGCCAGTGCCCAAGTACATCTTTCTTCATCTGAAAACTTAACACAAGAAAATGCCATCCAATATTGTCGTGATCTGGGTACAAGTTGGAGGGCGCTGTCTATACGCGAATTGTATAAACTTCCTGAAAATACCTCTTTTACGACTGGATTTAGTTATTGGTCAGCAACAAAAGTAGCTTCAGGTGACGTTGAAGTAGGTACGGGCAGTGAAGGCGATGGCGGGATTGTTGCTATGATTGGCTACAGTTTTTTTCCAAAAGAGCCTAATATTACTTTATCTCCTCCAACGAAAAAAATTGCTGCCGCGTGCACTAACGTTCCTGAGAGTAAACAAATACGTGACTATGCTTTAACCCCTAAAGGGACCGAAGATAAAGGATCAGAACTGCTGTGGCATTCACTTGATGCGACGGATAAGCAACGTAAATATACGTATGAATCAGCCAAAGAGATGTGTGAGAATTTAACCCTGGATGGACGGATTTGGCGACTTCCTACGGCAGATGAACTGTACGGCATCGTTGATACTGACTTTATCCGTCCGAGTGTGGATATGAAATTTTTTGGTCCTATGATGCACCGATACTACTGGACGATTGACACACTCAATGAGAGAGACGCGTATGTGGTCGGATTTAAGTTAGGTTCTGTTGCTACGGTTGTTAAAACCCAATCAGCCTATGCACGATGTGTGAGTGAGTAAAAATATTACTTCTCCCTTTGACTTTTAATGGTGAAAAGACTATACTTAAAATTATAAATCTTTCTAATAAAGGTTAAGACGATGGATATCCAAATTATACTTCTCATCCTCGTTTGTTTATTTTCATTCTCTATCGGTTTTATTGTTTTTGGGACGTTTCTTCGTCGTTGGATTCACAAAAAACAGTATACGCAGATCGATCATCTCAAATCCCTTTATCAGCCATGGGTGGATGAAGCATTAAGTGGAAATACTCAGCATATGAGCGAATTTCAGCGTGTGGTTGACGAAGATGCTTTTGGGCGCGAGGCGTTAGAGCAGATTGTGTGTGAAAAATGTATGTCGGGTGAAAAAGTGATTTTACCTTTGATTCAAGAGATTGGATTTGTCCGGTTATACGAAAAGAAACTACTATCAAAACATCTAAGTATACCTCTGCGTTCACGTGCAGCGGATCGTTTGGGCCGAATGCAAAGCGAAGAGTCGGTCGATTTGTTATTTCAAGTGCTGAAAGAAGAGAGTGATAAGAAGGATCTGGCAAACAGTATCATCAAAGCGATGGCGTTGATCGGAAGCGAGAAAGCGTTGGAATCTATTATCACTCTTTTCCCGTTGATTCTCAAAAAAGAGGTTATTACCCCTAAGAACGGTGAAATGATTTTACTAATGTTTGCACCGTTGTACCGTGAACATTTGGTGAAAGCACTACATAATTTTCAACACTCAGGAGAGAGACTCTCCGTGATTGTCACTCTGGATGCGCTAAGCCGTTCGGCAGTGAGTGAGGATATGGTCGCGGTGGCGATGGAGATGCTGGCGTCTGAAGATGCGGAGATTCGTGTCCGATGCTTGCGCTTGATTGCCAATGCAAATGTGCAAAGGGTTGAAATGACGCTACATGAGATTAGGCTTTGTTTACAGGATAGGCAGTGGTTTATTCGGTTGCAGGCTATAGAAGTTGCACGACGATTTTTTTGCCCAGAGAGTCTGCCCGAGATGGTATTGTTGCTTCGTGATGCCCATTGGCAAGTGAGACGTGCAGCAGCCGGAATGATTGTCAGCCGGGGGGATGAGAGTTTAGAAACCATCATCGGAGTGATCGAGGGAGAAGATATCTACGCCAAAGAGGCTATTTGTGAAGCGATCCATCTGGAAGGGTATGTGCATCAGCTTATCAATCACTTGACACAATCATCACTCCTGTTTAATTCCTCTGCACGTATCCTCTTTTATATGCACTCCATCGGACTTTCTTCAAGTTTGAAGGAGGTGGTATTGACTCATCCAAGCGGTGAAATTCGACAAAATCTGCATCTTCTTATTCATCCACAAGGAGGAGACAATGACTAGTTATTTTATTTCAGGAGTCATTTTTTTTAATATCGCGGTGGGGGTTTACTATGGTTTACTCAACAGTGTGTATACTCTTTTACTCTCCATTGCCCTTTTTACCGTGATACGACAAGGCTCTCGTGCCAAATATACCGAGGATCGTTTATGGCTTTATTCAAATGAAACACCTCCTGTGTCGATTCTGATCCCCGCGTACAATGAAGAGGATGTGATTTTACGTACGGTCGCTTCTGTCCTGACACAAGAGTACCCGTTATTCGAAGTGATTGTGATCAATGACAGCTCGGAAGATAAGACATTGCAACTTTTGATTGAAACCTATAGTCTTTAAAAGGTAGATCAGCTGTATCGGGATATCCTTAAGACGGAACCCATCAAAGGGTTTTACTATAATAAAGAATATCCGAACCTTTTAGTGGTTGACAAAGAAAAAGGGGGGAAAGCCGACGCGCTCAATGCGGGTATCAATATTAGCCATTATCCCTATTTTTGTTCTGTTGATGCTGACTCGATTTTGGATACTTACGCACTGCTTAAAATCATGGTACAGGTCGTTGAAAGCAAGGTTCCCGTAATCGCCTGCGGAGGTGATGTCAGGGTGTTAAACGGGATGAATCATCCTGAGGTTCAAGGATATGCAGCTGAATTGCCGGAGAGTTCATTGGCAATGTTTCAGATTGTTGAATATCTGCGAAGCTTTTTATTTGGTCGGATCGGCTGGAATGCATTAGGCGGATCGGTGATTTTATCGGGGGCATTTTCCCTCTTTTTAAAAGATGCCGTCGTACGAGCAGGAGGGTATGATCGCAAGCAGGTTTCAGAAGATCTTGAAATCGTACTGAAATTGCACCGTTTGTATGCTCAAGAGAAACGTCCGTATAAAATCGATTATGCACTGGACGCTATTTGCTGGACTGAGGTTCCTGAAAAAATCAATCAGCTCGGTCGTCAGCGTCGCCGATGGCAGGTGGGGTTTTTACAGGCATGCTGGAAACATCGGGGGATGATTTTCAATCCGAGATATAAAACGGTAGGATTGTTTTCTCTCCCTTATTTTCTTTTCTTGGAATCTACCGGATCGGTTATCGAACTGTTGGGCTTTGTAGTGATGCCGCTGGCGTATTATTTTGGCCTATTAAGTGTCCATTATTTTATCCTCTTTTTATTGCTTGCATTGGTGTATGGGACGTTCTTATCGGTCGCGACCATTTTGCTTGAAGAGATGACCATTAAACGGTATCCCTCATGGAAACATTTGGCTCGGTTGCTATTGTATGGATCGATTGAACATTTCGGGTATCGGCAAATCAATGCATGGTGGCGTTTGCAAGGGATATTTCAATTTTTCTTTATGCCGTATTCATGGGAATATGTTCATAAATCAGGGAAAACACATTCGGAGCATGAATCCCATAAAACATTAGGTTCAGAAGATGCCAAGCAGTGAACAGCTTGCTGAACAAGCACTCTCTACTGGGGATTTTCAAGAAGCGGTAAATCTCTTTAAACGCGCACTGGAATCGGGAGAAACTTTTCAAAAATGGTCTGGTTTGGCTGTTACCTACGAAAATCTGCAAGCGTGGCCCGAGGCTCGATGGGCGTCACACAAAGCATTGGAGTTGGATACAAGGGATACTCGTATGCCGGCATTGCAAAAGAGGGTGGATACGAACGAAGCAAATGAAAAAAAAGTAGGCAGTAGGAGAGGGGTTTCTTTTCGAGTGCATAGTGATCAGATACAGATAAAAAAAGGGAAAAAATGGGAAGAATTTACCCTTCGAGGTATTAATCTCGGATTGGGACTGCCCGGATATTTCCCTGGTGAATTTGCCGTTATGAGCGGAACGTATCTTAAATGGTTTGCAATGATGCACGACGCCGGATTTAATACAGTACGGATTTATACCCTCCATCCTCCGGCATTTTATCGTGCTCTTGCCCTTTATAATCAAGCATCGGTGAAAAAACTCTATCTTATTCAAGAAATATGGCTTGAATTACCGGATGACAATGATTTTAACGCAACTAAATATAGTGCGTATGTTACCCAGCAAGTTCATAACGCTGTGGATGCGATTTACGGAAATTTGACACTGCCGCCCATGAGGGGAAATCCAGAAGGTCACTATATTGACGATGTTTCGCAGTGGACTCACTCTTTTTTATTGGGAAGAGAATGGGAGACCTGTGCTGTCGCCTTGTATAACACTATAATGAAGAATGAAAAGGGAGACTACTTCGGAGAATACATTATGATGAGGGAGGGAACTCCTTTTGAGAGGTGGGTTGCAGCGCAATGTGATACGATCCAAGGCTATGAAACCAATACGTATCGAGATTCCCATCCGGTATCAGTCGTAAATTGGCCGACGCTTGATCCGTTGGAACATAAAAGCGAAGCGTCATATTATGAGGGGTTGAAACGCCAAGGGTTGATAAGTGTACCGCCCGATGTGTGTCAGATGGATGAAGATATCGAGAGCTTGGATCTTTTAAAATTCAGAAGTGTTCAAGGGGGAGGATTGTATGCAACGTATCATGTTTATCCCTACTATCCCGATTTTTTACTGGTCGAGGGATTAGAGAGCAAAAATCCGTATGGAGAGTATTTAAAAAAACTCAAGCATCATCATCAGGGAATGCCCATAGTCATAGGAGAATTTGGGGTACCCTCTAGCCGGGATGCAGCGCATTGGCATCCGCTGGGGTGGAATCACGGCGGCTTGAATGAGAAAGCACAAGGAGAGATTAATGTCCAGATGATGAAAACTATTTTTGAAACCGGATTGTCGGGAGCAATTCTCTTTAGCTGGTTTGACGAATGGTTTAAAAATAATCGTCTGTTTGTCCCCTATCATCTTCCCCGTGAGCGTCGATCTTTGTGGTTTAATGCTCAGAATGCTGAACAGACCTTTGGATTGCTTGCGATGTACCCTGGATATCCGGATAAAAAGTGCACTCTCAGCGGAAATACGAGAGAATGGAATGAAGCGCAAATCCTCTATGAAGGAGCTGTGCAGTGCAAGGCTATGAGTGATGAAGGATTTTTGTATCTTCAGCTGATGACGAAGGAAAAAATTGATTTTGATACGTCATCGTTTTTAATCTGTTTGGGAACGTGCGGTGATACTCAGGGAGAATACCGTTTGCCCGTAAGTTCTGAGTTGCTGAGTCCGATTCCTCTCACGTTTTGTATTGAACTCTCCGGAAAAGAGAAAAGTCGCATTTTGATAACAGCACCGTATGACAAATATCTCAATCATGAAAGTAAAGTGATTCGTCCTATCGCGTCAATACAGGGGGGATGGGTAGAGATGGTGCAGTGTGTAAACGAACGGCGATTGAGTAAAGATTTGAAAACCTTTTATCCTCCCCGTTTTATTACGATGAGCCCGTTGAGATTTGGGACACTTCTTTCGGAGTCTCCCGATTCTAACTCGTTGAGCGATTTTTATTATGAGGGCAATACGATTGAAGTTCGACTTCCGTGGGCATTGCTCAATGTGACCGACCCCAGTTCGAAAAGTGTTTTATGGGTGGATCATCAAGGTGCCTATCGTAAAACTGAGGGGATCAATGTGGTGCTTCTGAAGCAGTCTTCCCAAACGTACCATTTTATCCCACGCTCCGGTAAAAAAGAGGATGTTCAAATGATTCACTGGGATGAATGGAACACTCCTACGTATCATACCCACCTCAAAGAGAGTTACGGCATTGTAAAAAAATATTTGCATTCAGCGGGGGAGGAGAAAAAATGAGAGAGCTGTTACGGCGCGATTTTTTAAAACTCGGTCTCTTCACTACGGTAGCCTTGGGTGGGAGTATTTCGCTTTTTGGCAACGATAACACGAATACGGTTGCGGTGTTAATGTACCATGATGTCAACTCCTATTCAAAAGATCCGTATACTGTTTCACCAGCTGATTTTGCAGCAGAAATGGAGTGGCTTTTTAGGGAGGGGTATACCACTCTTTTTGTCGATGAGGTGGAGTCATTTGTTCGAAGGGGAGGAAAAAAAGGGATTGTTCTGACTTTTGATGATGGATATTTTTCTTTTTTATCGTACGCGTATCCTTTTCTTTCACGTTATGGATTTAAGGCGACGATCAATATTATTGGAGAATCGGTAGGTGCATGGACAACATACAGAATAAATCGTCCTATGCTCAGCTGGGATGAATACCGTTATCTTTTGGGTGAGGGGAGGGTACGACTGGGATGCCATTCGTATCGGCTTCATCATGAACCATCCGCTATTTTTAAACTTTCAGAGGGAGAACTGTTGGACGATTTGTCACACTTCCAAGAAACTCTAAAGGCTGAAACGGGAAAAATAAGCTCTGTTATGGCATGGCCTTTTGGGGAATATCGGCAACAGCATATTGAGAGTGCAAAAAAAATTGGATTTGAGTATTTTTTAACGTCAAATGAGGGATATTGGAATATTATAGAGAATGGGATTGATATGATCCCGCGTCTTTCTATTTCATACAAACTGGATCTGATATCGTATCGACAGTATATTCGAGGAGGAAAAAATTATGAATCATAAAAAACTATACCATTTACTCAGTTTGAGTGCAGCAGTTGTCGTTGGTGCAATGGTTCAACCGGTTTATGCGCAAGGAGAGAATTCTTCAGTGATGTCGGTGAACGTTCAAAACAAAGCATTTGAACTCAAGCGTGAAGCGGAGAGCTTGATCGCTCAGGATAAGATTGATGAGGCATTGATACGGTATGAAGAGGCGTTGAAAAGTGATCCCACTGTCCTCTCCGTTTCTGAGAAGATTCAATTGGCCCGCTATTACTCATGGGTGGATAAGCTGGACGAGGGGATTGCGCACTTAAAACAGTTGCGCGAAGAACATCCTGATAACAGTGAAGTAAAAACGCTTTTGGCCCGCTTTTTATCCTGGAAAAATAATCCGAAGGAAGCGATGAGGCTGAGTGATGAGGTATTGCAGTCCGATCCTCTCAACAGCGAAGCGCTCCATGTCAAAGCAGATCTATTGGCGTGGAATTCCAATGCTTCTGATTCTTTGGAATATTATCAAAAAGCCTTGGAACGCGGCGATAATTTCGATGTCCGATTGGGATATGCCTATGCACAGCTTTCCGTCGGTGAACTGGATAAGGCGATCAGCGAACGCTCAAAACTGGTTCCCCGTTTTCCGTATCAAACGACGAATTTAGCGAAGCTTGACAGTGCAATTTTAAAAGCGAAACAGGGTGAGCTTCCCACCGTGCAAAGCGGTAACTCGATCGATTTCCCCGCCCTTTCGTATTATCATGACAGTGACGGAAATATCGTTAAAACCATTCGAACCACCTACAATTTTAATGTGAATAATTTTTCAGGAGATGTGAGTTATCGGCATGGAAGTGCAAGCAATGGGACTCTCTCAAACCGTTTTGACAGTATTAGTACCAATATGGGAACGGCATTGTATTCCTCTCTAAGAGCCCATGCCGGGATTGGTTACGTGATTGACCGTTCTAATAGTACCAACAACACGATGACCGGTCATGCGGGGGTGAATTATTATCGAGGGGATTGGGAAGCGGGGGCGGTATTGTATCGAGAGGCGCTGTTAGATACGGCGCAACTGATTGATAACGCGATTAGTATAAACGGCGGCGAAGTACACCTCTCAAAGGCGCTGGAAGGTCATAATGCAATTTATGGAAGTTACGCGCACCGTTCATATTCGGATGATAATGATGCGAATGATCTCAGAGTGGGAATAAAACATGTGTTTGATCTCACTGACCCTCGCGTGACCGTTGGATATGCCATCCGTTATCTTGATTTTGAGCGTCAAAGCGGAGGGGGATATTTTGATCCGGACAATTTTATTTCGCATCAACTTTTTGCAGGATTAGAGTATCGAGAGGGAAAATCGACCTATTATCTTGACCCGTATGTCGGGTTCCAATCCTTTGACCGATATGGCGCATCGTCGAATGATTTTTATGGCGGCGGAAGTATCCGATGGCGTTATCAGTTGACCCCAAAACTCTATTCGGAACTGAATGCAGAGGCAGGTAATTATGCACTGGATCAGGCGGCAGGGTACAATTATTATATGGTAGGTGCGCGTCTAAATATTGCATTTTAATACAAGGTAAAAAACTCCCTGTAACACCTTGTTTCTTAAGAAAGTGTGGAGTAAGATAGTTTAGATTATCTTTGGGAGACTTTTTTGAATCACGACAGCACACTTAATAAAAACGCATTACTGTATCATGAAAATCCGCGTCCCGGCAAAATTGCCACCCTTATCACCAAACCTTTTGCCTCGCAGAGTGATCTCGCTCTCGCGTACACACCAGGTGTCGCAGCTCCGTGTCTGGAGATAGAAAAAAATCCTGATGATGCTTATCGTTATACGTCTAAAGGCAATCTTGTTGGGGTTATTTCCAATGGTACAGCGGTTTTAGGTCTTGGAAATATCGGGGCATTGGCTTCGAAACCTGTTATGGAAGGTAAAGCCGTTTTATTTAAAAAATTTAGTGATTTGGATGCGTATGACATCGAAGTGGATGAAACCGACATAGAGCGTTTTTGCGATGCAGTGGCAGCCATATCCCCGACATTCGGGGGGATAAATCTTGAAGACATCAAAGCGCCTGAGTGTTTTGAGATAGAGAGACGGCTTGTGGAAAGGTTGAATATTCCTGTAATGCACGACGATCAGCATGGTACGGCAGTGATTTCGAGTGCGGCTATTATCAATGGATGTTTATTGACATCACGCGAGCTTGATAAGATACGTGTGGTGGTAGTGGGTGCGGGTGCTGCTGCGATTAGTTGCGCCCGTCTGTATCGATTTATGGGGGTTCAGACGATCTTTATGAGCGATTCAAAAGGTCTTATTCATGACGGACGCAGTGATTTGAACGAACAAAAAAGAGAATTTTTGGCACATGAGGGGATGACACTTGAGGATGCATTTGTAGGGGCAGATGTTGTAGTCGGACTCTCTAAGCCGGGGAGTTTTACTGTAGAACATATTATGACAATGGCACCTGAACCTATCATTTTCACCCTAGCCAATCCTACTCCTGAAATCTTTCCAGAAGATACGAAAGCAGCTCGACCCGATGCGATTATCGCCACGGGTAGAAGTGATTTCCCTAATCAAGTGAACAATGTCCTCGGTTTTCCTTTTATTTTTCGTGGAGCGATGGATGTACGGGCACGTATTATTAATACCGAGATGAAAATGGCAGCGTCTCACGCATTAGCACAACTGGCTCGTGCTGAGATTCCAGAATATCTTAACGAAATATATGGAATGAAGCTGACATTTGGAAAAGAGTACATCATTCCCAAACCTTTCGATAAACGCCTGATCGTCGAAGTCTCTGCCAGTGTCGCACAGGCTGCTGTAGAAAGTGGTGTTGCACAAATAGCATCGTTTGATTTAGAAGAGTATAAGCGTGAGTTAGCTACACGTTTGAGCTAAAAACTCGCTATAATGCGGCTATCAAAACGGAAAATTCCGTAAGCCGTGCTACTATTTGAACGCCAATCAGAATAAAATCCTGCTTGTCTACGCTTGCCGCTATGGCACTAAAGTATCTGCACTTTTTTACGCTTCATCACTCAAAGGAAACTTATTAATGTTATTTTCAGACTTAAAACTATCGGCCCCGATTTTAAAAGCGGTTGCTGAAGAGGGTTACACAACCCCAACTCCCGTACAAGCGCAAGCAATTCCCTTTATCTTAGAAGGGCGCGATATGCTCGCAGGTGCCCAAACGGGTACGGGAAAAACTGCTGGATTTACTCTTCCAATGTTGGAAATTCTTTCTCGCAAAGTACACAACCCAAAAGCACCACGCCATGTGCGTGTTCTTATTTTGACTCCGACACGTGAGCTTGCAGCTCAAGTGGGTGAGAGTGTTAAAACTTACGGTAAACACCTTAAATTTAAAAGCGCGATCATTTTCGGTGGTGTTGGTATGCAGCCTCAAGTTGCTGCTTTGCGTCAAGGTGTTGATATTGTCATCGCTACTCCAGGACGATTACTGGATCACATGTCTCAAGGGACGATTGATTTGCGCAATGTAGAGATGCTGATTCTCGATGAAGCGGATCGTATGCTGGATATGGGATTTGTCAAAGACATCCGCCGTGTTATTTCGGTGTTGCCTCAAAAACGTCAAAATCTTCTTTTCTCTGCAACCTATTCGGATGAAATCAAGACATTGTGTGAGTCGATTTTACGTAATCCTGCTATCGTGGAAGTAGCGCGTCGTAACACGTCAAGCGAACTGGTAACGCAACGCGTTATCTTAGTGGATTGTGCTAAAAAAAGTGCTTTATTCGGTCATTTGGTCAAAGAAAATAACTGGGAACAAGTTCTCGTATTTACCCGTACCAAACACCAAGCCAACAAACTCTCTGATTACCTTCAGAAAATCGGTGTCAGTTCAGCGGCGATTCATGGTAATAAAAGTCAAGCAGCACGTACCAAAGCGTTGAGTGATTTTAAAGCGGGTGTGGTTAAAATCCTCGTAGCAACGGACATCGCGGCACGTGGTTTGGACATCGATCAGCTTCCTCATGTTGTTAATCTTGAATTGCCAAACATTGCGGAAGATTACGTTCACCGTATCGGACGTACCGGACGTGCAGGTAACGAGGGTGAAGCAATTTCTCTCGTTTGTGTGGATGAGTATGATTACCTGAAGGGGATCGAACGTCTGATTAACCGTAAACTCGATCGTGATATTATCGCTGGTTTTGAGCCTGATCCTTCCATCATGGCAATGCCTATCGTCCAAGGACGTGGCGGCGGAGGCGGTCGTGGAAACAGCGGCGGCGGACACTCTCCAAGCGGTAAGCCTCAAGGACAAAAGCGTGATAGCGCTAGACGCAGTGAGCCCAATCGCGGTGAAGGCCGAAGCAACAGCCAACGACGTGAAGACAGCCGAGGACGCGGTAGATAATCTTTTATGAAAATACTCGTCGATGCTGATGCGTTTCCCAATGCACTCAAAGAGGTACTGCTTCGCGCGGTACTAAAACGTCAAATCCCCACCCTTTTTATCGCCAATAAAAACATTTTCATCCCTAATGTCCCGTATGTCTCTATGCACGTTGTCCCACAAGGGCCTGATGAAGCTGATCACCGTATTGCAGAGCTTTGTGAGCCGCAGGACTTGGTGATTACGGCGGATATTCCACTGGCAGATCGTATCGTCACAATCGGAGCGATAGCGCTCGATCCGCGCGGGACAATTTACGACGAGAACAACATCAAGCACCTTCTTGCAATGCGCAATCTGATGGAAGAGTTACGAAATTCCGGTGAAATTACAGGCGGTCCAGCAGCAATAGGTGCTAAAACAGTTCGCGAGTTTGCGGATGGACTTAATAAATTTTTGTCACGAAAAAAAAGCCATTAGAGTTCTTTTATAATTTTAAAATGTTATATTAAGAAGTTTTTATTCCGTTCGCCCTGAGCCTGTCGAAGGGTAATTTTTATGGTTCGACAAGCTCACCACGAACGGAGATTTGGTGCGTAACATTAGATGATATAATGGAGAAAAAATGATTGAAAATATATTAGCCAATTTAGAACGTACCAACTGCGCCATGGATGGCACATTTATTCAAGCAGTAAGTGAAGTACTGCACTCATTAGACCCGATTCTTCAGAGTGATACAAAATACCAAACGTATGCTATTTTAGAGCGTCTTATTGTCCCTGATCGCGAAATTCGTTTTAAAGTCCAATGGTTGGATGATAATAATAATGTTCACATCAACAATGGTTATCGAGTGCAGTTTAATAATGCCCTCGGACCCTATAAAGGGGGACTGCGTTTTCACAGCAGTGTGAATTCGGGAGTCTTGAAATTTTTGGCTTTTGAACAGATTTTTAAAAATTCTTTGACTGGATTACCTATAGGCGGTGCCAAAGGGGGATCGGATTTCGATCCAAAAGGGAAGAGTGATTTCGAAATTATGAAATTTTGCCATGCCTTTATGCGAGAGCTTCATCAATACATCGGTGCTCGTGTGGATGTCCCTGCTGGAGATATTGGCGTAGGAACTCGTGAAATAGGATTCTTGTTCGGAGAGTATAAGAAAATTACACGTAATTATGATGGTGTTCTCAGCGGAAAGCCGTATGCGTTTGGAGGGTCGTTGATGCGTCCTGAAGCAACGGGATACGGCGTTGTTTATTTCACGGTGGAGATGTTAAAAGAAGAGTTCGGCGATTCACTGTGGGGTAAAGTATGCTGCGTGAGCGGTGCTGGAAATGTGGCATTGCATACGATTGAAAAGCTTCAATATTTTGGTGCAAAAGTGGTCACGTGCAGTGACAGCGAAGGATCTATTTATGATCCAAACGGGATTGATCTTCTTTTACTAAGAAGTTTAAAAGGTGATGGTAAACGCTTGTCGCTGGAAAACTATATGTTGCAACGTCTTGGGTCTGTTTATACCAAAAAAGAAGATTATCCTCATGAAGCGCATGCTGTATGGAGTACTCCGTGTTATGCGGCGTTTCCATGCGCTACTCAAAATGAATTAACCTTTAACGATGCGGTCACATTGTTAAACAATGGTGTTCGTACGGTTGTGGAAGGGGCAAATATGCCAACCGTACCTGAGGCTATTGAAGTATTTCAGAAAAACGGAGTTTTGTTTGTACCGGGCAAAGCTTCCAATGCCGGTGGAGTTGCGGTGAGTGAGTTTGAGATGTCTCAAAATGCTTCGATGGAGAAATGGGATTTTGACAAAGTAGACCGTAAACTTAACGAGATCATGTGTCAGATTTATAAACGGGTCTCTTTAACGGCAAAAGAGTACGGACGTGAACGAAATTTTGTGGATGGGGCAAATATTGCTGCGTTTAAACGGCTTTCCGAAGCGATGATCCTTGAAGGCGTCTAATGATTAACATACAATTAACATATATTTACCGAAGTGCGACTACAATTGCATCAATCTTATCAAGACAGGTCTTTTAATGAATAAAATTTACTCTCTATTGAGCTCCATGAAAACTATGGCCGCTTTAATGTTGCTCTTTGCAGTTACCATCGGTTACGCTACCTTTGTTGAAAATGATTACGGAACGATGAGCGCAAAAGCAGATATTTATAATGCACGATGGTTTGAGATTGTGCTGGGATTATTAGCCCTCAATCTTACGTTGAATATACTAAAATTTAAAATGGCACGTAATGGCAAATGGTTAGTCTTTACGTTTCACGTCGCTTTTTTGATTATTCTTATCGGTGCTGCCGTGACTCGTTATATGGGTTATGAGGGGACAATGCACATTCGCGAAGGTGAATCTGTAAATGCAATCGTAAGTGCTGAACCCTATATCAGCTTTACCGTCAAAAAAGGGGAGAAAGAGTACAACTTCCAGGAACAATTGTATCTTTCTAAACGTTCAGAAAACCATTTTGAGAAGAAGCTAGATATTGGCGGAGAAATGATCGATGTCAAACTTGAAAGCTATATGGGAAATGCTCACTACGAAGCGGTTGCTGATCCTGAGGGTTCACCGATATTAAACATGATGATTACTGCGGGTGCTGGCGGAGAGCAAGTGAGTTTGAAGCAGGGTGATTTTTATGAGGCGAATGATGTCGTGATTGATTTTGCTTCGAATAAAACATTTCAAAAACCGGTTATTGCTTTGAGCGTAGAGGGAGACAAGGTAGTTATGAACACTCCTGTTAATCTTAATGCATTAAACATGGATACCCAGCAGCCACATGCGATAACAGCCGGGAAAAATATTTTAACGAATCGTACTCTTTTTCAAACCTCTCAAAGTGGTTTTGTCTTACGTGCATTCTTGCCAAAAGCTTCGATGGCACTTGTTTCCAAGCCTTCCAAAGGACCAATGGTACAAGGCCAAGATGCTCTTACTGTCCAAGTAGCTCGTGGGGATAAAAGTGAAAAGATTGTTGCTTTGGGTTCACCGGGTGTTGTGGGTGAAAATTCAAATGCAATGTTGGGTGATGTTAGTGTCAATGTTGCTTATGGATCGATTGAGCGAAAATTGCCTTTTGCTCTCGCCCTTAATGACTTCCAGCTCGAGCGTTATCCGGGCTCAATGTCACCCGCTTCGTATGCGAGTGAAGTAACGCTTATTGATGAGCGTGCAGGGGTTAAAATGCCGTTTCGTATCTACATGAACCATATTCTTGACTATGAAAATTTTCGTTTTTTCCAGTCTTCATTTGATCAAGATGAAATGGGAACCGTTCTCTCTGTTAATAAAGACCCAGGGACATTGATTACCTATATCGGATATTTGTTATTGGCAATAGGAATGTTTGGTGTGTTGATTGTTAAAAATGGTCGTTTCAATGGATTGAGTGAAAAACTCAAAAAATTGGATGCTCAAAAAATCGCGGCATCGTTTGCCTTGATGGCGATCATGTTTATGGGGACAAATTCTCATGCGGTGGAGGCTGAAAATCCCGTTATTCAAACGGCAAAAAGTTTTGATGCTGCTCATGCCGATAAATTCGGTCATTTGGTAGTACAAGATTCCAGCGGACGAATGAAACCATTGGATACCCTTTCGAATGAAATTTTATCAAAACTCAGTCGTAGTAATAATGTTATGGGGCTTTCTCCTAATCAAGTAATTTTAGGGATGATGCTTCGTCCGGATGCATGGCGCGAGATTGCGATGATAAAAGTGGGTGACAAAGATGTTAACAAACTCATCGGTCTTCCAGCTGAGGCGAAAACAGCAGCTTTTTCACAGTTTTTTGAATTCCCAGATGATATAACAGGCTATAAGTTAGCGCAGTTAGTGGATGAAGCAACGCGAAAAGCTCCGGGAAAACGGGATAAATTTGATAAAACATTATTGCAAATAGATGAACGGGTGAACGTTGCCTATATGGTCTATACGGGTTCATTGATTCAGATGTGGCCAAAAGCAAATGATAAAGCCAATAAATGGAATGCCACCATAGAAGCGCTTCAGACTCTTGATCCTAAAGATGCTCAAATGGTACGGTTGATGGCAGTAGGATATTTTAGTGCCGTTGATGCGGCTCTTAAAAGCGGAGATTGGAAAGAAGCGGATAAAGCATTGGCGTTGATTGACAAATATCAACATTTTGCAGGAGCGAGTGTCTATCCTAATGAGACTAAGCTTGCGGTTGAGATTTTTTATAATAAAACCAATATTTTTGAGCAACTGTGGCCTTTGTATTTTTTGGTAGGCTTTATTTTGCTGATCTTATCGTTTGTTAAAATCTTGAAACCCGATTTCAAATTGGAATTTTTTAGCAAAGCAACGTTGGGCTTATTGGTCTTGTTTTTTGTTGCACACACAGCAGGGCTTGCTATGCGCTGGTATATTTCAGGACATGCACCATGGTCAAACGGGTATGAGTCGATGATTTATATCGGATGGGCTACCGTGCTGGCCGGATTTATCTTTTCCGGTAAATCACCGATGACATTGGCAGCTACGGGTATTCTGACGGGTCTTATTTTGTTTGTTGCTCACCTCAACTGGCTTGATCCTCAGGTGACGAATTTGGTACCGGTATTGCAGTCCTATTGGCTTAGTATTCACGTATCCATGATTACTGCGAGTTATGGTTTCTTGGGTCTTGGAGCACTATTGGGAATGATTACATTGATCCTCTTTATTCTTAAAAATCCAAAGAATGAAGCACGTCTCAATCTCGCAATCAAAGAGCTTAATGCGATTAATGAGATGAGTCTTATTTTTGGTCTTGTGTTGCTTACCGTTGGAAATTTTCTCGGCGGTGTTTGGGCAAATGAGAGCTGGGGACGTTACTGGGGCTGGGATCCAAAAGAGACGTGGGCATTGGTCACCATCTTGGTCTATGCGGTAGTTATTCATCTTCGTATGATTAAGGGTGCGTATAACGACTTTTCATTCAGTGTTATTTCATTGTTGGCGTTTACGTCGGTATTGATGACCTATTTCGGAGTAAACTACTATCTTGCAGGAATGCATTCGTATGCGAAAGGTGATCCGGTTCCAGTTCCTGATTTCGTTCCATGGGCATATGCAGTTGTTGCAATTGTTATTGCAATGGCATATCCTAAACGCTCTACGAAGTAACTTTTCTCGTCATTCCCGCTTTCGAGGGAATGACGAACTCTTATTTAAACCACCCTTTTACTTTTTCAAATGTCGATTCAAAAAGGCTTTCATGCGGTTTGGATTCGATTCCAAAACTTGCTTGCAGTTTTTGCAATAGTTCTTCTTGTTCAGTCGTGAGGCGATTTGGGTAGGTGAGGGTGATTTGTGCAATCATATCCCCCTTACCATGTCCGTGGACATCAGCAATTCCTTCACCTTTAAAGCGGTAGTGTTGTTTGTCTTTGGTTCCTGTCTCGAGTTCCAAGGTTACTTCGCCGTTGAGTGATGGGATCGTGACGTCTTCGCCAAGAACTGCTTGGGTGAAAAAGATGGGAACTTCGAGATAGACATCATTTCCATTACGGATAAAGTGACTGTCTTCTTCGACCTCGAATGTGACATACAAATCGCCTCGTACACCGCTTTTACCCATATTCCCACGTCCTGAAACGCGCAAACGGTTACCGTTATCGATACCTGCCGGAACTTTTACGGTGACTTTTTCTTTTGCTTCAGTGTAGCTTTTACCTTTACAGTCGGTACATTTTTCACTTGCCATTGTCCCCTCACCATGACACGCAGGACAGGTTTGAGAGAAGGTCATGAACCCTTGACGGACATAGACTTGTCCTTTGCCGCCGCATTGGCTGCAGCTGGTGACTTTCGCGTCTTTAGCTCCGGTTCCTTTACAGGTTTTACACGAAGTTTTAGCGTTGAATGTTACCTCTTTCTCGCATCCGAAAACGGCTTCTTTGAAGCTGATACGCATCTCCACACCCATGTCGAGAGGAAACTTATCACTTGGTGCACGAGATTGACGACTGCGGCCACCGCCAGCAAAACCGTTAAACATCTCTTCAAAGACGCTTCCAAGGTCATCAAATCCGCCCGAAGAGCGACGTCCTCCACCGCCTTGTAAACCTTCTTTTCCATAACGGTCATAAACGGAGCGCTGTTGCTCGTCGCTGAGGACTTGATACGCTTCGTTACAGAGTTTGAACTTGTGTTCTGCAGTAGCATCGTTGGGGTTACGGTCAGGATGGTGGAGTTTTGCCATTTTACGGTAGGCTTTTTTGATTTCGTCTCCATTAGCACTTTTAGTAATTTCTAAAATTTCATAATAACTCAAATTTTCCACGTATAATCTCCAAAATTTTTTGCGAATTATACCACAGCTTACTTGAGTCACAAAGACTAAAGATATTTTGCTACAATAGCGGTATGAAACGTTCCTTAGAAAAATTTAATCGCCTTGTCGATGCCCTTCAACAGCTTCCAACCATCGGACAAAAATCAGCAACAAGACTTGCCTACCATTTGGTCATGCACGATACCTTTGGTGCGCTAAAACTCGCACATGCTATTGAAAATGCCGTTACGAGTTTAAAAAAATGCCGTTCCTGCGGCGGTCTTTCTGAAGATGAATTGTGTGCTATTTGCAGTGACGAGCATCGTAATCATGAAGTACTGTGCATTGTTGAAAACGCCAAAGAGATTTTGATGTTTGAAGAAAATGCTTTGTTTGATGGGCGTTATTTTGTACTCGATTCTCTTGAAGAGCTTGATATAGCTCACCTTCGTGCCATCATCAACAGCGGAATAAAAGAGGTGATTTTTGCTCTTACTCCCTCAATTGCTAATCAAGGGGTTATGCTCTATATCGAAGATAAACTAATGGAATGCGATGTACGATTCAGCCGTATTGCGCAGGGAGTTCCGACGGGTGTGAGTTTGGAGAATGTGGACATTCTATCGCTCTCAAAGGCACTCGAAGATCGTGTCAGTATTTAAGCTTTTTTCCAAGGTAGCGTGAAGCGTTTTTCTTCTTTGCCATGAATAACATAATAGAGCTCGTAATAATGATTGACGATGGTTTTGAAACGATCGAGGCTTGGTTTTGTGGTGGCAAAAAGAAGATGATCACCCTGATGAAGTGAAGTGTGCTCGTCCGGAAGAAGAATAAACTCACCTTGCTTGCGTTTTAACCCCAGTATAACAATTTCAAGATTTTGACCATTACGATAAGGGTTATTGAGCAATTGTCCAAGCGTAACCGGGGTATGCTGTACAAATTGATTAAGCGCGTACATGGTATTTTTATCAATTGCCATTTCGATCAATGCAGGCCGTTTATTGACTTTATCTGTTATGTTCAGGAGTGTATTCATAAGCTTTTCATTCTCGAAATGCTCAATTCCTTCGATAAAATTAAACGTCATAGGTCGATCAATGTAATTGTAGCCATCAATCGCCGCAATTTGATCGAGAACAAAGATCTTATCAGTGCGTAAATGAGAGAAAAGACTTCGTTCTTCAGGTTCATTTTCACGGACTATGACGAAAAGGGCTGGATTGATTCCTCGTGCTGTGGCAATGATAGAGAGATTGATGGCATCATCATTGGTTCCTGCGATGATGCATGAAGCGTTTTGGATTCCTGCCTCTATAAAGAACTCTTTGTCTGAAAAATTCTTTTCGCTAATCCCTTTGTTAATGTCCAAATAGGTACATTCGATATTGTTTTTTTCAAAAATTCTCTGCAATGTTTTTCCAAATCGTCCTCCAGAACACACGATGTATTTTCCCATAGGGAGCATATCACTTTTACTGACATTGAGATTGCCTCCTTGTATCCAACTCAGTAAATTAAACAAATACGGGGATCGAAGCGCTGCATCAATACGTCGTGCAATGATGTCGAAAATATCAATCACGTGATCAACACCGATATTAGTCAGATTTTCACTGCCATGATGGACATTGGAACGAGAGAGAATTTGTATATTTTCGTTCAAGATACGTGCACGTATAGATACTTTTAGGTTAAGCTGATCATCATCAAAGAGTGTGACGATGTATTTGCAACGGGGTGATTGAATTCCGGATGCTTTGAGCGTATTTGTCGTGGATGCATCGGCAATCAGGGATGGAATTGAGGGCATATAAATTTCGGTATCAAGTTGTTCTATTTTTTCAGAATTTATATCAATAACGACAATACGGTAAAGATTATCTTGATTGAGTTTCTCGATGAGGAGTTTACTGGCATGGTTATATCCACAAATGATAATAAAATCTTGACGAAGACGGCGTACTTTACGTCTAAAGTTATTCATTTTAATGGCATTTATAAAGGTTTTCTCTTGCAAGAGTGCAATGAGCGAGCCTAAAGCATAAAACCATGCTGGAACGGTCGTATAGATCGTTATAAAGACAACGATACGTTGCGGATAGCTAAACGCGTAGGGAATTTCTCCAAAGCCGATAGTTGTTGCTGTGTATGCAACAAAATACATGGCATCAAAAAAACTCATATAAACGGTTTTACCCTCAACTTCTATACCGGGTACGAGAGTAAGAAGAATGACGGGGATTGCGTGGGCTAGATTAAGAACGATAAGGGGAGTCCTCATCTTTCTCAAAAAAAGCCAGATAGACGATTCGTTGTTCATTATGGGATCAGCGTTTCAATAATAGTGTTTCACCGACAAATAAAGAAACAGAGATAATATTAGCAACCAATGCTCCTGTTGCGAGAGAGACAACAATGGTAAAAAGTTCAGGAGTCATGACGCTTGTCATATTCACAATACCCCAAACTGATGCGGCGGCAATGAGTTGTAAGTCGGCAACAAAACTTGTCGCGAGCAATACAGATCCAGTTTGTGTTTTATCTCCAAGTTTCATAATGGTGGCAATGAGATTGACGACAATAGTGGCGACAAGTTCATAGACACTGTGATATTCGATAACATCAATATCTCCGACAACAAATCCAAAGTTGAGGGTTAATGCTAGGATAATAAAAAAACCTGAGATTACTTTTTCTGAATTCATTGAATATCTCCTAAATTAAATAGATAAGGAAATTGTATAGTAAATTTCCTTTTGTGGTTTAGAAGTTTTAGGTGGTAGGTTTAGCAACTAATTCGGCTGATTGATTGAGACGAACCAAGCCAGCACCGGTGTAAACGTTACGAGGGTTCCAAAGTATCCAGCCGCAACTTCCGAAGTCGTCACTGGCTTTGATTTGATCCCGAATCTCTTTGTCTCCGTATACACGACGGTCGAAGGCATAGTCTTTAAATGCTTGCAGCCATGGACGGTAGCACAATGGAGAATTGGCAGATTTTAAAAGTGCTTTGTCCAGAGAATGCTTTACAATCTCATAGTTGGCTTTTACAGGATTTGGAAAGCCAGGAATTCCTGCATTAAATCCGCTTGGGTAGAGCATCGGTGAAAGATAATCGACGTATGGGGCGAGAGCATCGACGCGCTGACCGATTTCGATGTCAGCATCATGCCAGCTTACATAACCGAAAATATCAGCAGAAACGAACACATTATAAGGGGTTAATTGTGTTCGTGCATTTTCTAAAAACCCTGAAATCGCTTTGACTCGGTTGGCTTGGGTATTCTCTACGGCAAACTTGATTCCTTTGCGATCAGGAAAGCGGACATAGTCAAATTGAACTTCATCAAAGCCAGCTGCTGCAGCTTCTTTGGCAATGGAGATGATGTAGTTTTGAGGTTCTTTGTGCGAAGCGTCTATCCAATATAATCCTTCTTTGTCTTTGAACAACGTTCCATCATCTTTTTTAACTCCATATTGCGGGTAAGCTGTAATAAAGGGGGTGTCTTTAAACGAAACAATACGGGCAATGACGTAAATTTTCTCTTTGTGAAGATCTGCTACAAATTTTTTGATGTCTTTAAATAAAATAATATCTTGAGCACCGATTTTATTGGCAATTGGATTAGCCGTTTTAAAGGCGATTTGTCCACGATCCATTTTGACATCAATTACAAGTGCATTGATCTGTGTTGTATGGATGAGATGTTTCGCATTTCCCATGATTTTTCCGCTCGTAGCTCCAAAACTGGAGAGATAAAGAGCTTTTGGAATGAATCGGTTTAGATACATTTTCCCGCCGGTTGTGTAGAACTTTCGCTCATACCCTACTGCACGGACGCCGATAGTTGTAGCTGTGGGAACGGTGAATGAACCGTTGCTGTCACTTCGGTACTCTTTCGTACCTGAGATAATAATGGCATTTTCAATCGGTTTTGAAGTGCCCTTGTCATAGATGGTTCCTGTGACCATAGCACTCCAACCTAATGTAATAGTGAGTGCTAAAAATACGAATGCTTTCAATGGGTTTCCTCGGGAATAATCTTATCGCGCAATAGTAGCAAAAAAAAGCCTATAAATAAGGTATGAAGCCTTAATAGGTTAAAATATGTTAACAAAAATACCACATAAAGGTAATGAAACCATGTCATTTACGACTTTAGGGCTTAATGCCCATCTACTTGATACCCTCGAAGCTAAAGGCTATACGCAACCTACTCCAATTCAGACGCAGGTTATTCCTCTCGTTTTACGAGGACGCGATATTCTCGGAGCTGCACAAACAGGGACCGGGAAAACCGCTGCATTTGCCCTTCCGATTATTCAAAAATTAGTCAAAGACGTTGAAGCCACACAATCGAGTGCCCGTGCCCTCGTGATTGTCCCGACGCGTGAACTCGCATCTCAGGTTGCATTGGCGATAGCATCGTATGCTGAGGGGCTTAATATCACCTGCATCGCCCTTTTTGGTGGAGCGAATATGGCCCGTCAGGCGAAAGAACTGGGGGAGGGTGTTGATATCATCGTCGCTACCCCTGGACGATTGATTGAACTCAACAAACAAGGTCATATTCCATTGTCTCGAATCCAATATTTGGTTTTTGACGAAGCCGATACTATTTTTGATATGGGCTTTATCCGAGAAATCGAACAGATCATTGATCTCCTCCCCGTTAATCGTCAAAATATGCTTTTTTCAGCGACGATGACCCCTTCGGTCAAACAGTTGAGCGAAAAAATCCTCAAAAAACCGCTTCTCATCGAGATTGATAATCTTAAAGCCGCCGATATGACCCTTCGCCAAGTTGTTCATCCGGTCGAAAAAGAGCGTAAAAAAGAGTTGTTGTCATTTCTAATCGGCTCCAATAACTATTCCCAGGTTCTAATTTTCACTCGAACCAAAGTCGAAGCCGACGAAGTGAGTAGCGAATTGACCCTAAGCGGTCTGAAAAATGTTGTTATCCACGGCAACAAAAAACACGGTGCCAGAGATCGGGCATTAAGTGAGTTTCGAGATGGGACGGCTCGTATCCTCGTCGCAACCGATATTGCCGCACGTGGATTGGACATCGAGGGACTTCCCGTCGTTATCAACTATGACATCCCGCATGTCAGCACTGACTATCTACACCGCATTGGACGAACAGGTCGTGCAGGCAATGAGGGGTTGGCAATCACGCTTCTCTCCTCAGGAGAACATCACTCATGGTCGAAAATCATCACGATGCTGGGAAAAAACGTTGAAACCATTCTCATAGAAGGTTTTGAGCCACCAGCGGATCAAGGATTATTAAAAACACGCGGAAAAAGCATGAGCAAGGATGGCGAGAAAAAAGCTAAAACGGATGGTGCATTTGGAAATAAACGCAAAAAAGCGCCCGTTCAACCAAAGTTTATCGGTAAACGCGGACCGCGTGTAGCACGTGAAGAACCTGTAGACAAGGGCAATAGTCCAGCCAGAGGAAGTGCTTTTGGAAACAAAAAACCCTCCCCGAGTAAATCAGGCGGACGAGGGAGATAAGACTTTATCACGCAAACACATTGCGTGGATAAAATATTTTCAGACTAACCAGTAATCCACAAATTATCCATAGATATGTCCAGCTAAAAGAGACACCTAAAGCTATTGTAAATAAAGTGTACCCTCCCGAAACAATACAAAACCATCCAGTGACTAATATCATAAAGAGAACTATGATTCGAATAATCGTTCCAACGGTGTTCATCGATTTTCCTGCAGAGCTTTTATAATCGCTTGAATCTGCCGTCTGTGAATAAAGGTATGCATGTACATAAAAGCATTCCAGTCGAAGTTGTTAAAGGATCTGAACCATGGATGGGGTTTTGTCATGTTGGATTGTTTTTTGGGAAGTTGAGCAAAAAATCTCTCATATTCACCGAAGAAAGTTTTAAAATCATTAAGCGTGCCCGAACGATTGGCAAACGGTTTGACTCCTTCGATGCTGACAGCTTCCTCGTAATATTTTTCATCTGAGAGGGATGCAATAATATCACTTACTTTACGTCCGGTAATGCAAAGATGCTCGATGACCATATTGAGAGAGAACTGGCGAGAGTGATCTTCAATTGCAAATGTTTTATCAATAATAACGTGACGCAGACGTTCCTCTTCACTCAATGTCTCTAATAGTTCGATTATACGTCGTGTCTCACGTGTGAATAGCCAAAAGGAGATGTGCCACGTAAAAAATATTCGTACTGCCGGTATGAGTAACATCCGAATCACTAGAAACTCTCCTCTAGGCAATCCTCCTCCTGGTTTTCCCTTTACCATTCCATCTCCTTAATCAATCTAATTGCTGCATAATAATACTAGTATTCTAAAAAGTAACTTATTATTAGTGCAATTACTCTAATAATATATTTAATGTTCGTAATATGACTCTAAATATGGTAAGATTTTGTATGACAAAAATTAAAAAAATAACAACAAAAGAGCGAATCAAAACAGCAGCAGTCCAACTGTTTAATGATCAAGATTCTCTTTCGGTCACGACTAACCATATTGCTAGAGCGGCAGGAATCTCAGCCGGAAATCTCTATTACCATTACTGCAACAAAGAGGAGATTATTCGAGAAATTTATGATGAGATGTCACAGAAGTTTGAATCGTTTCAAAGTTTTGAAGCGATTTTGACCTCTGAAAACCCTCTTAAAGCACTTGATGAGTCGTTTGAACGTAATGGTGAGATGTTTTGGGAATACCGATTTTTGATGAGAGATGCACCTGTGCTCATGGCACTTGATAACGAACTCAAACGTGTATTTGTCGTTAATCAGGAGAAGCGAATCACGCAGATTGCAGGGGTAATCAAGTTTTTTATTAGTGAAGAGATTTTAGAAAATATGCCAAAAGAAGAAATTTTACTTCGTGCAAAAGTTTATTGGTTTGTAACGGCATATTGGCAAGTATTTGCTTCGATGAATGAAGAAGTGACCCGAGAATCGATTCGAGAGACGAAAGAAGCGATGTTTAAAATCCATCTTAAGCCTTTTCTTTCAGAAAAAGGTCTTGAGATGATGGATAGAGTATAGTTTATCAGAAAACTTTTTTTATGATGTGTGAATTAATGCTCACATCCACATCCATGCTCATGATTTAATATCTCATGAATCTCTTCTTTTGATGCTTCATGTATATCTAGAACGGTTCCCTCAAACACGAGATCCATTCCTGCTAGGGGATGATTTCCATCAAGAGTCGCTTTGTCTCCGTCTATTTCGGAAACCATATAAATCGTAATGTCTTCAGAGTCATCATCCATGTAGCCGTCGATTTCCATCCCGACATTTAATCCCTCTGGGAGTTCGCTCACGTTTTCAGTTAAAACCAATTCAGGATCATATTGACCAAATGCTTGTTCTGCATTTAGAACTATTTTGAAGGTATCACCGATACTTTTTCCCTCTAATACGTCTTCTACCGTTTTAAAAATATGACCGTAGTTACCGTGCAGATAAATAATAGGCTCTTCTTCTTCGTGAAGGAGTTTTCCTTCTGTATCGTTGATGTGATAATCGACAGTGACGAGGCAGTCTTTTGTGATGTTCATGGTGTTTCCTTAGGGTAGTGGTATGAGAATGGGATTAAATGCTTTAGAAGAAATTATAGCGCGTCCGCCTATACATAGGGCTGAAGCCTCTGTAGAGCTTACGACGGTACGGACGACTGAAGAACCCACGAGTAGGGTGATGATGAAGGCAGGGAAATCTTCTTCGATTTTGAGGACTTCACCGATTAGTTGGAGTTTACCGCTGAGGGTTTGCGGGGAGAAAAATTCCATCGGTGGGCAAATGCGTTTAATGCGTCCCAATTCGATTACCGCGAGACGATCAGAGAGTTTAACCGTTTCGGCGATGTCGTGGCTTACGAGTAGCGTTGTAACGCCTAAACGACTGTGAATGAGGGATAGTTCGTCTTGGAGCTTCTGACGCATGGAAGGGTCGAGAGCGGAGAGAGGTTCATCCAGTAGGAGAATTTTTGGATGTCGAATCAGTGCACGTGCGAGGGCAACGCGCTGTTTTTGCCCTCCTGAGAGGGTTGAGGGAAGACGATTTGAAAGAGCGGTGAGTTCGACAAGCTCAATCATTTCACCGACATTGTGGCGCTGATCGGCTGTTTCTGCGGCAAAAAGGAGATTCTCCCGAACGGTCATGGTAGGGAAGAGGGCGTAGTCTTGGAATACAAACCCGATACTTCGATTTTGAGGAGGTAGATTGATTTTTTTGCTGCTATCAAACCAAATGTCGCCATCTACTACTATCACACCGCTATCAGGTTTTTCCAGACCTGCGATCATCCTCATAAGGGTCGTCTTTCCTGCTCCTGATGGACCGAAGAGGGTGAGGAATTCACTATCATTGATCGAGAGTTCAAAATGGGCGTTGATTGGTCCTTCGGCAGTGTCGAGACGTTTAGTAACATTTACTAAAATCATTTGATCTCTCCAAGCGATTTTTTGTTCAGGGTATAAACGAGAAGAAGGATGGAGAAGGTCACAATAAAGAGGGTGAGGGCATATTGGTGCGCCATAGCGTAGTTGAGTGATTCGACTTCATCATAAATCGCAATGGAGGCGACACGGGTTTCTCCCGGAATATTTCCTCCAATCATCAAGATAACACCAAACTCTCCAACCGTGTGAGCAAACGCGAGAACGATTCCTGAGATAAGGCCGTGACGGATGGTGGGGAGGACAACTTTTATCATGGTTTCAATTTTAGATTTACCGAGAGTATAGGACGCTTCGATGATGGAAAGAGGGACTTGGGAAAGTGCCGATTGGATCGGGTGCACCATGAATGGTAAGCTAAAGAGCACTGAGCCCACCACTAACCCCTCAAAACTAAATGCCAAGCGGATTCCATGTTCTGTGAGAAAACTTCCGATTGCCGATGCAGGACTGAATGCCAGGAGGAGATAAAATCCCAATACCGATGGAGGAAGGACGAGGGGCATAGAGACAATGGTTTCGATGATGCTTTTAAACCGTATTTTACTAAAAACCAAAAACGAGGCGAGTGGAACCGCAATAATGAGTAGTATCAGTGTCGTAACGGTGGCAAGTTTAAAAGTCAGCGCCATCGTGGTTAAGAATTCAGATTCCATTTGGGCCTCGCAGCAGTGAAATTTCGGAGGGTTGTACCATCCAGAATAGGTTATCGCCTTCACGTATATCGAGGGTATCGAATGTTAGGCTAGGAACCAGCGCAATAACGGTTGAATCGCCATAGGTGAGGGTGATTTGGGATAGGACAATTCCACGCTCTATTTTTTGAACGGAGGCGCGTTGAATATTGGCCGTGGTTTGTGTATAAGTTTGTGAGAGGATTACTTCAGTTTCTTTGAATGCCAAGGTGACATTTGTCCTTACTAAATTCTCTGGATCGGAGGCTTCAGCGAGGAGAAGGTGAAACGAATCGTCTCCCACTTCTACGGTCAGGATACTAAGGTGCTCTGAGGCAGTTACAGCTGTGATGGTGGCAGATAAAATATTCATAAAGGCTCTATTCTCACTTTTATATCGGCAGGCTGTGCGCTGTAAGGCGATGAGGTTACGATCATATCGACTCCCGTGCTTGCATATTCGGCGATGTTTTTGACACTGATCCCTCCTGTTGCGATGAGAATAATGTGGGGATATTCGGCTCGAAGAGTACGTACCGCATCGGAGAGTTTGGTTAGAGGCATTTTTTCGAGTTGGAGAATATCGGCTCCCATAGTGGCGAACTTCAACCCCTCTTCCAGTGTCTCAGCTTCCATCACAATCTTTTTCTCTGGGTTTGCCTTTTTGACTTTATTTAGTGCTTCTGAAAATGCCTCATCGGTTGGAAAGAAGATTCGGTGATATTCAAACACGAGGATCGATTCGGAGAGCCCCAGACGATGAGCGACACCTCCGCCTGATTCGACTGCTTTGATCGCAATTTTTTTCGTAAAAGGAGTGGTTTTTCGGGTGGTAGCGACGACGATATCGGGGTTGATAGTACGTGCTAACAGTACCGCTTCACTGGTGTAGGTGGCAATGCCCCCTGCGTAGTCGAGGAGATTTTGGACGCTTTTCCAAATTCGGTGACATTGTCCTGCTTCACCGTGTGCTTCTAAAAAGATACTTTTGGGTGGAACAAGGGTTCCTGATTTGATGAAACCGTCGATTTCTAATCCATAGAGTCCGCACAGTCTAACCGCTTCTTCGGTACACGAAGCCACAAGAGGACGATCGCGGGTAGAAAAAGTGATACGGGCACGTTGCGTATCGATTCCGAGGCTTTTTGTGGTCAAATCGCCGTAAGGGACATCTTCGGCGAGGATGAGTTCAAGTTCATGGTCACTAAGTAAAATCATTTGGCTGTTTCCCATCCGATAAATGCCCAGTTGACAGCGCGTGGAGGGCGATTTTGTTCTACAATCACTTCACGGTAATATTCTCGCGCATTAAGTTGTTGTTCTTCATTAAGATCGTGTACGCTCCAAATTAATGACTCGACGAACTCCTCTTCAGTCCCGCTTCGAACACTTCCGCGTCCTGTTTCAATGTAGTCAACGCGGGGGAGGAACCCTTGAGTGTACAGGATGACAGGGATATACCAATAGTCAGGTTTAGTTTTGACCTTTTTCCCGATGTAGTCGAGGATATTCATATCTACGAAACTTCCTCCCACTTTGTAGGTTAGGTAACACGCTTGGCTCGCATGCGATGACATTTTAGAGAGGGCGGTTTCCACATCGGAAACTTCCATCGATCGAGATGCTACGACGATGTCAGCTCGCGGTAAAGCGCTCCAGTCATCCTCCCAGCTGAGATGATACGTCTTAATATTCGTGACTCCTTCGCGTGCCGCGTAGGCCTTTAACTCTTCGAGCATTTGGGCTGAAAAGTCGATGGCAATCACTTCTTTGACTTTTTTTGCAAGCGGGATCGCCAATGTTCCAGGTCCGCATCCGATGTCTAAAACGACTTCATCTCCGGTGATGTTCATACGGGAAATAAAATCGTTTACGTAAGGGCTGTTTATTGTCGATTGTGCCATATCAGCTGATTTTTCATCCCAATCACTGCTGGTTTTACCTTTAAAATCGGTGGTGGCTTTGTGCTCGCGGTACATTGCGGCAAAGTCGATAGGTTCTAAAAACATGGTGTGTCCTTTATAAACTAGGTTAATTGTATCATGTTTGATCTAACGTATAAATTTTCTCCCCATTAGAGAGAAATCAGATTAAAATTTATAGCCGAGATTGGCGAAAAATTCACGTCCGGCATTTGGATAGCCGTAGTTAAGGACTACAAGCTTATCAGTTACATTTTTGATTCCAGCTTCTGCGGTAATATTTGCTGTTGCTTTATAGACCGTTTTGATGTCATAGGTAGTGAATGTCGGTAAGGTAGAATAAGCGTTGTTAATAAATTCGTAAGCGCCTTTACGGAATTTCATATCACCATACACTAAAAACCCGTGACTAAGGTCAGTTTGTATATAGGCAAAAATCTCATGCTTTGGTACATCGGTACGTTTAACACTTTCATTGGTTTTATTTTTCACGTTGATGTATGTGTAGTTTCCACCTACATCAAAACCGTCACTTTTATAGTCAAGATCAAATTCAAACCCTTTATGGTCAAAGCTTCCGATATTTTGATTTTGCGTTATATCATCAGTGGTTACTGATGTCCCCTTAGTATCAACGGTCATACTTTGGATAGCATTATTGACACGAGTATAAAATCCTGCCACTTTGGATGAAAGTACACTGAGTTGTTTTTGGTAGCTTAGTTCGTAATGGGTTGCTGTTTCGGCACCCAAATCTGGATTTGGTAGGGCTGTTCCTAGTTTTCTACTGTAACGATCTTTCATGGATGGGAGATACGTTTTTTGGGCGATACTCGCTCGAAGTTTACTTGTTGGATCCATAGTATAAACAGCAGCGATTTCTGGAGAAATGGCACTTTGGTTTCCTAAGGGAATCGGAGTGGTTCCTGAAGAGGTATCATAGGCAAAATCCCCTTCTTTTCTATCGTAGCCAAGACCTGCAATGATTTGCCACTCTTTGGAAAGGGTATAAATATCTTCCAATCCTAAAGATATTGTGTTGTCTTTAAACTGATCAGTTAATACTTCGGTACTGGCTATTTCATTTATTTGGTATCCTTCATGAGAATCTTTTTTGTAGTTTGCAGAAGCCGTTACGAAATGATCACTTAGCTCAATACCGTATTCGAGACGTCCACCATAGCTTTCCTCATTATATCGGCTTGCACCGTTAGGGAACGGGCCATTAGAAACTGTTGTATAAACGTAATCAAGTGAATTTTTTGATTTGTCATAATATACAGATGATTTGAGATAAGCTGAAGCTAGATTTTTTTGTCCCGTTATGAAGAAAGTCTCTTTATCCCAATATGGCCATGTCCAACGATCTTTACGGGTTTGGCTTGCAGTCTGACCGGTATATGAAGTAGTCGAAGGTGAAACTTCTTTTTCCCCTTTTTGATTTGAATAACCGATAGCAATTTCACTCCCGTCATCAGCGATATAACCAGTTTTTAAGCTGACTTTATGATCTGATGAGGCAGAGCGAAGTCGATCACCATTTTGCTGAACACCATTGGTTACTGGTGTAAAATCATCACTTAGACGAAAATGGTTTTGATCACTGTAGGAAGCACCGAGTTGTGCATAGACGTGATCTTGGCGTGTTCCAATATTGATAGAAGCTACTTTGCGTGATAAAGATGTATCACTGTCGAGAACCATACCGACTTTGACGTCTCCCTCTAATGCTTTGGTTGGACGTTTGGTGATGATATTGATGACACCTCCGAGGGTATTAGATCCATACGCAACCGAAGAGAATCCTTTGGCAACATCGATCTCTGCAATGTCAGAGGTTAAAAAACGGTCATAATCGACAAAACCGTCATATGGTACATAAACTGGTATACCATCGATAAAGAGTCCAACACGCTTGGAATCCTGACCGCGGATACTAATGGAGGTTTCGTTACGTCCACCACCTGTAAATTGCATACTAAGACCGCTCATATTATCAAGGGCATCAGTGATGTTTTCACTGTTTTGCTGAGCAATCGTATCTGACGTCATCGTTTGTTCAAACGGACTGAATTCAATAGGGGTATTAAGAACGTTGATTTGTCCCAACGTAAAAGTATCTGCAAGTACTGCAGAAGCAGCCAGCGAGAGTATAAGTGCGTGTTTTTTCATTTTTCTTCCTTAAGTTTTAAATATGTGGACGGATTTGGGTGTTAAAATCGCATAGCATTGTCCGGTTTTGACCATGGTCGGACGATGATGGCTTGAGAACAAGGTGGATGTTTGGTAACTCCTTTTGGATGGTTTTGATGGTGCTGATGCATTGTTGTGCAGTACCTATGATGCCATTGTCGAAAAACTTTTGCCCGTCAAAAAAGGCTTCACGTTCTTTAAGGACTGCATCATAGTGTTCACGATTAAATTTGGGCGGTGGAATATCAGAGGATGCAGCACGCATGCATTTAACGAAATGATCGATCGATGGTCGAGAGATACGATAGGCTTCTTCGGGTGTATCAGCGATGCAAAACACCCGCATCAATACTATTTCAGGATTAAAACCTGCGATAGAAAAATAAAGCTTTTGTGCCTCAAGGCACTCTAGTAAACTCGCACCTTGTGACATCAATAATCCATAATCGTGATGTGCGGCAAAACGGATTGTCTCAGGATTGGCAAAAGTAGCAATGTAAAAAGGAACTTTTTTTTGTAATGGTTTGGGTTGAATTTTGACATCGTTAAACTCCATATACTTGCCTTGGTAGGAAGTGGGAGCGCTATCGTGCAAAAGTGCATCAATTGCTTCGACGGTCTCAAACATTAAGGCTCGTAGTTCATTAGGATCACGGCTAAAGTGTTTGGTATCAGGTGCAAATCCACCTTTGGCAAATCCGCCATTGAGTCGTCCTGTGCTTAGGTTATCTAATGTAGCAATACTTTCAGCCAAACGGACAGGATGATAAAACGGAGTGAGAAAACCAGCAGCTCCCAAGCGGATGTTTCGGGTTTTAGCTGCCGAATACGCAATCATAGATACAGGATCAGGGATGACACTAAAACCGTTAAAATGGTGTTCTGCAAACCATGCTTCATCAAAGCCCAGCTGATCCGCCAGCTCGACGAGACGGAGTTGTTCCATAATACTATCTTGAACGCTTCCCCCAAAATGTTCAGTAAGGCAAAAAAGTCCGATTTTCATTTTATATCCTTTTTGATATAACGATATTTGTAAAAAAACTCTTATCCCCGATAAGCGGGAAAGAAGAGTTTTTCGAAACGTTTATTTTCCTGATCGATCGGTTTGATCAAATCGGGATAAAATGCATGTATAAGCCATCGGATTCCCATCAGGCGCATAAAGGATGGCGGACGGCTGATGATGTTGAACGGTATGGTGGGGACAGTGAGGACGTGTCCTGATTTCACAGCCCGAAGAGTCTTGAATTTTGGATTATCTGAAATCGAATCAGCAAAACTTTTTTCCATGGCTACAATGACATCAGGATCACAGAGCAGGATCGTTTCCATCGAGACTTTTTCCATTCCGAAATTGGAAGACATTTTGCAGTTGAGGGCATTTTTTCCCCCACTGTAGGTAAAAGGTTCGAGATGAAAGGACCCGTCACATTCACTTGACATTCCATCCAGCCCTTCGGCGAAGTAGTAGCGGACATCTTTGCGTGCATTTACTTTGGTTTGAAGCGATTGGATAAGTCCTAATGTCTCTTGTGTGTAGGCAACAAGCTCACGAGAGCGCTTGGTATTTCCGGTGAGCTTGCCGTAAAGGTTGAATTGGCTTACAAGGTCATTTATCGAATCGTTGCGCACCATCAAAACAGGAATACCCAATGCAGTAAATTTTTTCAGATGGTTTTCTGCCCCTGTAGCTCCGCCCCACATCAAAATGACATCGGGTTTTACGCTCGCTAAAATCTCAAAATTTGGAGTGTTCCCCTGTCCAAAAAAACCGCCGACGATCGGACGGGTTGCAGCAGCACCGACATAAGGCTTTTGCTCGGACTTGAATTCAGAATTAACTGCTGCGACGAGATTGGGATCAAATGCGATCACGCTCATGGTAAGCGGCGGATGGGCAGCATAGATTTTCGTTATTTTATCGGGGATGGTGACGACTCTGCCGTAATCATCGGTGAGGGTTCGGGCGTGTGCACTGAAGAGTATCAGAGAGATGAGTAAGAGGAGGGATTTCATACGATTCCTTTGTTAAATGTGGGGATGCACCATGTGTGGCGGTTGTGACTGATGAGGTCGGCGTCGATTCCGTAAACATCACGAATCATAGAGGAGGTAATGACCTCTTCAGGTTTGCCGTTGGCTATGATCTTTCCGCCATTCATAACGACGACTCGACTGGAAACCATGAGGGCGTGATCGGGGTAATGAGTCGTTTTTAAGAAGGTGTAGCCCTGCGTGCTTAGTTGAGAAATTAGTTTCAGCAAACGGATTTGGTTCCCGTAATCCAGACCCGACACCGGTTCATCCATGATAAATGTGTTGACCTGTTGGGTGAGGGCGCGGGCGAGTAGAACCATTTGCTTTTGCCCACCGCTGAGTTGACCGAAAGGGCGTTGAGCAAGATCATCTATTCCGATACGATGGAGTGATTCATGGGCAACTTCTTTATCTTTTGCTGAGGGTGCGGCGAAAAATCCGTGTTTTGCAACCCGCCCCATCATCACCATCTCCAGTACACTATAGTTGAACGGGACATTGTTGTACTGAGGGATGTAGGCAATATGTTTTGCAATCTCACGGTGAGAATAGCGATTAATGGTTTTGTTATCTAACCATATTTCACCTTGATTTGGATGGATGAGCTTTAAAATTAGCCGAATGAGGGTGCTTTTTCCGCATCCGTTTGGACCTAGAAGGCTCACTATCTCACCGTGATTGAGGGTAAAATCTACTCCTTCTAATACGGATTGTTTCGGGTAGGAAAAATGGAGGTCATTGACCGTAATAATCGGATTTAGTTCCATGCTGCCCTCGCGTTTTTAAGTACGATGATAAAGACGGGGATACCGATAAGCGACGTGAGAATCCCGATGGGTATCTCGACACTTAGCGCCAAACGTGATACCGTGTCCGCTAACAGTAAAAAGATGGCTCCGACAATCGCCGAAAGCGGAATCAACAATCGATGAGACGGACCAACAGCCATACGGATGATGTGGGGGATGATGAGTCCTACCCACCCGATCATCCCCGCCATCACGACCGAGAGGGAACTGGCTAATGTCGCGAGGACGATTGCGAGAAAACGTATGAGGGGGACGTTTACTCCCAACGCTTTTGCCTCTTCATCACCCAGACTGAGAAGGTCGAAGTATTTGGAGAGAGCGACCATCCCCAAGATACTTAGAATCATAGGAATGCTTACGATAAGGACGCCGTGCAAATCTGCCATGGTTAGGCTTCCCATCAGCCAGTAGACGATGGCTGGGAGGGTACTGTAGGGATCGGCCATGTATTTGATGACCGAGAGCAGTGCGGTAAAGAGTGAGCCGCTGATGACACCGCCAAGGACGAGCATAATCGTCGAGCGAGAATTACTCACCATACCTCCGATCAAAACTGCGACACCCACAGCAACAAATCCAAAAATAAATGCCAACAGCTGAACCACATACCATTGCTCAGAGATGAGCATTCCCAATGCCGCACCGAATGAGGCTCCCGCGAGTACCCCTAAAATCCCCGGAGAAACGAGAGGATTGACGAACATCGCTTGAAATGCAGCACCCGATACCGCCAGCGATGAACCGATGAGGATTGCGAGCAATACACGAGGAAGACGGATTTGGAGAATGATGTTATCCAGTAAAGTGTAGGTATCATTACCCGAACCGCCCAAGAGTTTAAACTCTAAATAGCCCATAAAAGTATGAAAGTCGATCGGATACTGTCCCCATAAAAGAGAGACAACCATGATGAGTAATAGCACCATCATGGCAGAAGAGAGTATCGAGAACGTTTTGAATCGCAACATCGTGTCCCTTAGAATTTCAGATTGATACTGCCGTAAAGACCCAAAGGAGCTCCGGTTTGATAGGTAGTAGGTGAACCCGTTGCTACCAAATAGTTGTCTACAGCATTGATCGTAGCAATGTATTTTTCATTGGTCAGATTGGTCGCAGTGAGACGTAATAGGGCGTTATGAGAACCCATAAACTCAGCGATATGATATGCCATGTCGAAATCTACGACGGTGTAAGCATCTACTTTTTGGGTATTTTGTACATCGCCCCAACGACTGGAGGAATAACGAGCACTTGGAGTAAATGTCCAATCGCCTAAATGATAGGAGAGAGCCGCTTTTGCCATATACTCCGGTGCATCAGGAAGCTGTTTCCCATCGGTATTGACTGTAGTCGTTGCATTGCTTGCAAAATTTTGGGTAAATTTATATTGATTGTACGAAAGAGCTACGAGTAATTCAAGATTTTCATTGATCGGTCCGTATGCTGAGAATTCGGCTCCATATCCAAGTGCATCGCCAACATTGGCAGGATAAGCGATACTGTATTGCGGATCAAAAACATTGGCTTGTTTATTTTGGACAAATGAGACAAAGAGGAGAGGATTGAGGGTGATCCCTCCCATAGTTGTTTTCATTCCTACATCGATGTTATCCGAAAGTTCCAAATCGAGTTTGTCCCAAAGCTGTTGCAATGATGCTTTAGTGGCAAAATTAGCGCGATTTGAGACATACGTCGGAAAGAGATTGACATCAATTCCGTATGTACGGGAATAGTCAATGTAAGCAGAGGTCGAGGGGCTAAATGCATACCCAAGATAGAGTGATGGAATCCACGTTTTAAATGTTTTTGCGTCAACACTGGCGAGTGCATCGGCATTGGTCGTAGCGATGGCGGTATCGTAATCAGGATTGGCAGCTCCGGTTTGGTTATTGAGTGTATGGCTTTGGAGAGAACCCATTTTGAATGTTTGGTACTGCAATCCGGCAACATAGGTAAAATTATCCAGTGAACCGCTTGCTTCTACGAAAGGTGCCTGTAAAACGTGGTAATCATTATCTGCAAGAACTGCGTAGCCATCAAATACTAAACTTCCATTGACTACTTTATATTTTTCCTGATCGCTCGGAGGTCCTGGAGGGAGCTGTTTGTGATACCAATATCCGATTTTCGTTTTCAGTGCCTCCGAAAAGGTATGCTTTTCAGCAGCAATACTGCCAAAAAGATCGTGATCGATTTCCCAGTTTATGACACGGTTTTTACTTGCATTTCCATCAGGGCTGACACTTGAATACCAATAATCCCCTTTGTCTTTTTTATAATAGGGCTTGATACTGATAACATCACTACTGCTTGGACGATACTCAATCTCACCCAAAAGTGCCATGGTATTGAAATGTTGTTTGTTCCAATCGTAATAATTGACATCATTGCTAGCAGTTGGTTTGGTTGTTGCGTAATCTTTGTTGAAATTTACACCAAGGTTTTGTGACTCAGCATAGGAGAGATTGTAATAATTATGATGATCGTCGGAGTTGGTGATAGCGGTTACTTTGGCTTTGAAACTATTGTTTGGCTGATAGGTTAATCCGACGGTTCCGTTAAGACGTTTTAGATCCCCTTCGCCTTTGGTTTTATCATTGGTGAGTTGAGAAAATGATCCGAATACCGCTACATCTCCGATTTTACCACTGTCAAAACGGACAAACGTCCGCATAAAATCATCACTTCCGAAGCTTTGAGAGACTTCAGCACCTGCTTTTGCACGGGCGGAGAGGAGATTCATATCTACTTTACCGATGAGGCTGGAGAAGCCTAGATTCTTATCCACAGGAAGATACCCTTTGTGCAAGTCGATGGAAGAGACATTCTCCATATCAAGCATCTCTTTTCCGCCACCGGGATTACTGGAAATAGGCATTCCATCGATCATAAATACCCCTCCCGGACCGCTTTGTGATTTTCCGCGAATACGGATAGGATCATGATATGAGGGCTCATTAGAGCCTGCCTGATCAACAGGGGTAAAATTGACTGAGGGAGAAAATGCGATGACCGTATAAGGGTTCATATTTGCCTGAGTGCTAAGGGCTGCGATACTCTTGGTTGTAAACGTTTGTTTACCTGACGTTTGATTGTTATCGGCGATAAGCTGATCATTATCACTGGACGTATCGGTCACGACAATGCGCTCGATATTGACAGGATTGGCCACAAGAATAGCACAAGCGGCAAGTGAGAGGATAAGAATGGATGGTTTCATTTTTGAGCTCCTAATAGATTTTTGGTTTGTTGGTCATCTAATTTAACATGTAAGAAAAGGTCATAAAACTCTTTTGTTCGTTTAGTTAAATCTACTTTATATTCTTTGGGATGGAAGAGCTGTGCGAGCCACTGAATACCGATAACACGCATAAACGATGGCGGTCGGTCGATCCAGTTAAATGGCTGTACGGGAACGAGGTGAATGCGCCCTGTTTTTACGGCACGGAGGTTTTGCCACATCGGATCTTCGACCAAATCGTTATAAACAGAGCGGTTTTGGACGATGATGACATCAGGGTTATAGGTGAGAAGGGTTTCAAAACTGATTTTTTCCAATCCTAATATTCCGCTTTGCTGACATTTATGGACATTGTTACCGCCCGCAAAATTCATGGCTTCGACATGAAACGATTTATCGCACTCGGTAGACAGACCGTCTAACCCTTCGGCATAGTAATAACGAACAGGTTTAGATTTCGAGATGCTTTTGTGTACTTCGTTGATGATTTTTTGAGAATACACGGCTAACTCTTTACCGCGTTTACTTTCACCTATAGCGTCACCGGCGAGACAAAAAGCTTTAGGCATATCCTTAACTTCGCGAAAGGGGATCATAAAAGTGGGGATATTGGTTTTTTCGATCTCATGGGCGACCGTCTGAACCAGCATGTCATCTTGCCATACGAGAACCAGTTGGGGTTTATATGCCATCAGGGTTTCAAGGTTGATATTTTGTCCCCCACCGTGGAATGACCCTATCACCGGGAGTGAGAGGAACTTTTTACTCAAAAACTGCTCATTCGCACTGTTGTTTGGATTTTTTGCTTTGAAATTGAGCCCAATCATTTTATCGGGGTTGAGGGTATAGAGGAGATAGTTCATCGGCGGTGATGAACCAAATACACGATCGGTTTGATCCGGAAGGGTAACTATTTTCCCCTCCATATCCTTCATTGTTTTAGCATGCAGTGTGAAGCTGATCAACAGTAAGAGCAGCAAACGTATAAGTGTTGTCATGGGAATATCCTTAAGATTTTTTGAGTGAAAACGCGATGGGTATGTTCAAATATGCGGCTTTGGGAAGTGCTGGATAGTCGCCGCTCAACGCTAGGACAGTTTGAATTGCTTTAGCGTCCAAAAGTACACTGCCGCTGGAACTGAGAATTTCAGCCTTTTCGACTAAACCATTAGGTCTGAGTAAAAAGGAAACGGTTACCACACCTTCTAATCGAAGTTTTCGGGCAATTGCAGGATACGTTAGTGAATTTTCAATCATGGCTCGAATGCGTCCCAGTGTTGCTCCATTGATCTCTTCTTGTGAAACGTTCAATTTTGGTAATTCGTTCGCCAATGTAGCAGGAGTGATTTTAGGAGAATCAATGTCGATAGTATGCTGATTCGAATGAAGTAAATCAGCATACTTTTGTGTGAGATCCGATGGAGCAACGCTGGGAAGCACTGGAGATGATTTAGGTGTCAACACCTCAAAAGAATCCGCCACAGGAGGAGTGAAAGACGGACTCTTTTGAGAAGTTAAAGCAGGTGATCTTTTAGAAAGTACATTGTGTACCACAGGAACACTTTTGGAGGATGCTTTTTGAGGTTGATCGGGAGAAATCGCTGATATCGGTGCATAATCAGCCAAAGAGATCATAACAGGCTCCTCTTTAGGAAGCAAGATAGGATGCTGTGAAGCAAAATAAAGAGCTGCCGCCATAAGAGTCCCATGCAGAGTTACTGAGGCAGTAAATGATTTGACTTTTAATAAAGAATCGTTATAATGTATCTTATTTGATATAACGTTAGGGTTTAAAAAAATCATTGTTTTACCCATATAGACGAATACGAGTGACGCTCAATCGGTGCAACAGTCGTTCGACGGTTTATCATCCGAATCGAGAGAGGTTCAATCCAGTTCCAAAACTCTTCGACACACTCTGAGGGTATTGCTAAATCATTGATCGTTTTTTTGTACATCATCAGCCAAATCTCACGCCCTTTTTCATCGATATTAATATGAAAATGACGCATTCGCAGTGCTGGGTGACCGTGAACGAGAGTATACGCTTGTTCACCGCCCAATGCCTCTACGAAAAAATCAGCAGTCTTTTCTGTCGCAAAGGCAAACAGTGCATCATCGGCAGGAAACAAATCTCCGATTGTACTTTTACGCAGCAGTCCATGATGATAACGCACCATCGCTCGAATGTTCTCTGCACCCCACGTTTTGTAAAGGGCATTGGTCGGAAAAGGGACTTCTGGATAAACAAAATCGATTTTCGCTTCTGCTGTATGAGAATGCTCGCTAGCGGGCTCGAACGGCTTCGTTCCGCAGGCGCTGAACTGTGATACGGGTTTCCCATTAGAGGTCATGAATGTCATGTTTTATCCTTTATCTTATGAAATAGGTAGGGCATCAGGGGAGACGACAGGTATTTGAATAACCGCAGACAAACGCTTCTGTCACCTCGTCTCATGTTCTATATGTTGTTTTCGTCATTCCCGCGAAGGCGGGAATCCAGCTTTATACTTATTTTTATTAGAAACGGTAGTTTGCTTCGAGACGTAATTCACGATTCGAGGTGTCGTTTCCGTATCCTTCGGATTCAGTGCCGGTATTTCCCATCGCAACGCTTGAAGCTTTTGATAGTATTTCATTATTTTGGATCATGTAACGTGCTTTAAAATCTAAACTTTTGATGCTTGGAACTTTGTACATAGCATCGATATTCCACTGACGGGTATCACCATTGTTGTAATAACGATCGGTTGCCCCTTGATAACCCACTTTGGATGGATCACGGTTGTAGTAGCTATAGCTGATAAAAGCACTAAGCCCTGATGCAAGCGCGTTGAAGTCGTAATCAAACTGTGCTTTGTAAGCTTTTGTATTAGCATTCCAATCGGTAATTGTCATAGAACGAGTGTAGTCGTAGGTTGGAAATGCACGCCATGGGGCGATCAAGTCTCCACCATCATCGGTGTGTGAATAAGCGAGGAGTAGTTTTGCAGGTCCATAGTTCGTAACAGCACGGAATGCATACATATAGGTATTGACACTGTTGTCATTATCCCCTTTAAGCTGTACTTTTGATACTGCACCAGCAGGTGATGTTGCTGTCACCGCACCTGTTGCGTATGGAGATAATCCATCATGTGGTGTGATAATGGCACCTGCTCCTTTATCGAATTGCTGCATATAGCGAGCACCGAAGGTGATGATGGCATCTCCAGCTTCGATGGCGTAGTTAGCCTCTAACATCCCCTGATCGATAATGTCAGCCCAATGCATTCCCCATGCTTGGATTTCAAGAGAGTCAATTGATTTGTTTTTAGCTCCTAATATAACAACTGCTGGGGCATCGTCTTGACCAAATTTAGCTTGATCTGCAACAGAACCTGCTGGAGTAGTAATTCCTGAAGTCGTGTAGTGAGTACGGTAGTAGTTTTTGATCGCATCGGGAGTGTCTCCTGTATCTGCCATAGAACCGAAATAGGTCATCCCCCGTTCTTTGATCTTATCCGCATAATCAACTTGGATGGTGGTGTTTGGGAGATCATTGGAAATAGCTTGAGCTCCTTCAACTGCGATAGGGATCATCTTGGTATCATTTGGAGTGATCCATGGATTGGCCATTAAAAATCGACCACCTTTGATTTTTGTATTCTCAATATCGTATTGCAGATACGATTCAGCGAGTACCGCATAGCCACTTCCAAAATTGGTAGCCGCTCCCGGTCCGCGAGCAAATAGATCGGACGCAGTGGTATTTTTAGCATACCCTTTTGTTATACCATTTGTATCATCGGTCGCAATCCCTGTACCGTGAGTGACATAAAATCCTGCTCCTGCACTGATTCCGTATAACGGGGCAGTTTTATAGATTAAACTTCCACCGATTGCCATCCCTTCACTGTCAAGATTAGGTTTATTGGGTATCGCCCATCCATCATTATCTACCCAGTCAGTATTAAAATACTGCATGCGGATACGACCATCAAGTTTCCCCTCTTTAAAAGCTGACGCTAAATCATCTGCAGCAGTAGCGAAAACTGCCGTCCCTAAAAGTAGTGCTGTTGCAATGCTAAGTTTTGTCATAAGATATCCTTATTTTTTAACAGGCAAGCCATAACCGCTTGCTTTTAAGATTTGGAGTGCTTTAGCCGATGACATAAAACGGATAAATTTTTTGGCACCAATTTGATTCTCAGGTGAACCGTTTTTGAGCCCTACCATCGCCTGATCGATTGTGTTGTACGATTTTGGATCGACTTCGATCCATTTACCGACGTTTTTCATCTCAGGGCTAAGGACGATTGATTTCGCCATAAAGCCGACATCGACCGCTTTTGTGGTGACATAGGCGCCTACTTGGGAGATTGATTCTGCAATAATCAGTTTGCCTTCAATGGCATTGCCCACTTTGTAAAACTTCATCGCGTTCATTGCTTCGATACCATATGGTGCTGTTTTAGGATTAGCAACGGCGATTTTTTTAACCGATGGATCCGCTACAATAGCTACCCCTTTGGATAAATCAACTCCCGTATCACTCCAAAGGATAAGTGTTCCAAACGCATACACTTGAGAAGGTGTAGTTGTAAATCCACCATTGGCAAGTTTCGCTGGAAACTCAACATCTGCTGATAAAAACGCATCATACGGCGCACCACTCATGATTTGCTGTGTTAGTTTTCCAGAAGCTCCCGTAATGATTTTTACATCGATTCCTGATTCTTTGGTAAATGCTTGTGCGATGTCAGTGACCGCATATTTCATATTGGCCGCAGCGGCAACTGTAATGGTTTGCGCTGCAAGTGCTGAGGCAAACGCGAGAGAGGTAAGTAAGAGGTTAAATGGTTTCATGATAGGTTCCTTAATTTTATAACATACCGATAATGACACTGGAGGCTTTGAAGATTGCATAGACTTCATCGCCTTTTTTCATCATCAGTTCTTCACACGATTCATTGGTAATAATCGAGGTTAGGGTTGTGTTGCCGATAGTCATTTTAATCTCAGCATTGACCGCACCTTTAATCACTTCTGAGACTGTTGCACACAAAACATTGCGAGCGCTGATACGCAATGGTTTGTTTTTCGCCAAAATAATAGAGCTCGATTTGATAAGCGCATAGGCACTGCACCCGATCGTGATTTCTAGGTTTTTAACCGACTCATTGGTAATGGTAGCAACGATTTTTTCATCGCCAAGTGACAAGATAAGTTCAGAATTTACTGCACCGGTAATAACTGAATCAACTGTTCCATAAAGAGTATTGCGAGCAGAGGTTAACATGAGATTTCCTTTATATATATTTTGATATAACGATAATTACAAACACAACAATGCAAAAAGCATTCATTTAAAATGCGACAATTACGTTATGTTTTGTAAGATACAACGTATTATAGAAAAAAATGTCTTAATTTTTGTTATTTGTCATACTCTTGAAATTTGGCATCAAATTGAATTTCCATTATCACGGCTATGATGGAATTTTTTACAGCCCGATAATTATATGTAACGGTGAAATAATCGCGTAAGCGGTCATACCTACTTTTAACTTTTGTAGTGCATCTTGTTTTTCGAGGGCGATGAGGAGTGTGCTTCCATCTAGGCGCAGGCCAATTTCGATATTATCCCCTGAGCTTTCTAATGTTTCCACAGTGCCTGAGAGGATATTATCAGTGGTGTCGGAAGAAGGTGGTGTTGAGACGATATTAATATCGCTCGATTTGATAATCGCATAGGTGTCACATCCAGTTGTTAATCCCATATTCTCAACCGATTTGGCGGTGATGATAGAGCGGAGGATGTCTGAACCGCTAAGGGCAAGGGTGAGGGTGGAATGCAGACCGTTTGTTTCGATGGTTTGTAACGTTGAGGGGATCTGATTGCGTGCACTGGTGGTAAGAAATGTACGGCTGAGGATTCGGGCAAGGCGTTCAGGATCATTTCCAGCTTCAGAGAAACGGTCGATGAACTGACGGTGAAGTTCGTTAAATCGATGAAATGTAGCGATTAGTTCACGGGCATAGGGAGTGAGCTTTGTTCCTCCACCTCCCTTGCCACCTGTGAGGCGATCGATCAACGGTTGGTCGGCTAAGAGATTCATCCCGTTGATTCGCTCCCATGCCGCTTTGTAGCTCATTTTCATTTCTTTGGCAGCAGCGTTGATGGAACCGGTTTGATCGATTCGCTCCAACAGTTCTATCCGCCCTGCACCTAAAAAGCTTTGACCCTCTTTTGTGAGCCAAAAACGTCCGTCAATCTTCATTGTTGTTTAGTCTTCTTCGATGCTGTCAGTGTTATCAGTACTTTCTTTTTCTTCAAAATTGAGTAATTTTTTAGTTGTATTAACAGGACAGAAAAAAATAATTTCAAAGAAAGGATTCATAAGTGTCGTTTCTGAATCCGGCATATCAAACGCTTTAATTTCGAACCCTTTTCCATCTGCTTCAGTATTCATAATCACCGTAAAGCTCAATGTTCCCAGTGCCCGAAGCATATTGGTGACATCTTTGTAAGTTCTGTGCTCTTTTGGAGCCATAAGATTTTGATTCTCTTCACTTCGGTTCTTCATTTGGATACTGAGAAGTGTAAGATTGTCGCGGTGGATGCTTTTATTCCATTTGATAATACCTTTTGGAAATCGCAGGAGAGATGTTTTTGAAAGTAGCGGATTAGGAGTTGTTTTTTTGATGGTTTCTATAAGTTTTAAAAAAGAGTTTTTTCCGCCGACCGCTGCAGCATAAGCTAATAGTTGATCGTGAAGAAGGATTTTTTCATCATTGTTGATTTGATTGAAACGGCACATTGTGAGCCTTTTGATTAAGATGCGTTATTATAACGCGTTAATACAAAAAGCTTCGTTTCATGATAGGTCGAATCTGCTGGGCTGAAACAGTACTCTTTAAAAAAAGAGAATTCGCAATCACCCCTTGTTCCAACAACATATCAGAGCCATCTTTATAGGGGAGCTTTGCTTTTTTAACTTCGGCTAAAAAGGGAGTTTCTTTACCGTAAATTACGTCAATAGAGGCTTTAGACATTGCTAGTAATGCAGTTAGAAGGTCTGTTGGTATGGGTAATTCGTTGTCGGTAAGTCCTGCAGAGGTTGTATTGATAATAAGATCAAATGAACGGGGTGTGAATGTCTCCCAATCGTAGGCTTCAAAACCTTTTTCTTTAAAATACTCCAGCCGTCCTGAGGAGCGATTAAGGATGGTAGGGGAGATTGCGTGGTGCTGTAGTGCAATGGCAAGTGCTTTTGCTGTCCCTCCCGCTCCGATAATCAATGCGGTAGAGAGTTGTCCAAAGGATTGGATCGCTGCAATAAAACCATCGGCATCGGTGTTGTAACCAATCAGTCGATCATTTTCTAGGATAAGAGTATTAACCGTACCGATTTCTTGGGCAATACCACGAACTTCATCGCATTGGGTGTATGCAGTTTCTTTGTGGGGGACGGTAACATTCGCTCCACTGAGAGCCTTAGCAAAAAAAACATCACGCAGTTTTGCGCCATCACTCAGCTGGGTGCGGGTATAGCAAGCATCTATTTCTAGTGCTTTAAAAACCGTGTTGTGCATAAGCGGTGAACGGGAATGAGCTACCGGATCACCAAAGATAGTAAAAATATTCATCACGCAGGATCGATCAAATCTTCGAGGGTACTTGTCAGGGCACCTAGTTTATTTGTTACTTCGAGATATTCGAGTTCATGGACAGAGTCCGCAACGATACCCGCTCCTGCTTGGAGGATGATCTGGCCATCTTTGATAAGGGCGGTACGAATCGTAATAGCGCTATCCATATTGCCATCAAATCCAAAATAGCCGATAGTCCCACTGTAAAAACCTCTTTTAACCCCTTCGAGCTGTGCAATGAGCTCCATGGAACGAATTTTAGGAGCACCTGTCATGGTTCCTGCTGTAAAGGTAGCAGCTAAGAGATCGAACATGTCTTTATCGTCACGAAGTGTCGCATGCACATCGGATACGATGTGCATTACATGAGAATAACGCTCCACGTGCATCATCTCTTCAACTCGTACCGTTCCTGTCGCGGCAACGCGTCCGACATCATTTCGCCCCAAATCAATGAGCATCAAATGTTCTGCCAACTCTTTAGGATCCGATAGCAGTTCTTCTTCGAGTTGAGTATCACGCTGCTTGCTTCCGCCGCGTTTACGTGTCCCTGCAATAGGACGCAACAATATGTCTCCCTCATTCAAACGTACCATAACCTCAGGAGAACTTCCAACAATGCTAAAATCACCGTACTCCATCAAATACATATAGGGAGAAGGGTTTTTAATCCGTAAAACACGGTAAAAGCTGTAGGGATCAACGGTGGCATTACGGATATAACGATTGGTCATTAAAATTTGGAAAACATCACCGCTTTGAATCATCTCTTTTGAGGCATCAATCATTTCAAAAAAGTGTGATTTCGTGTGGATAAAATCCCCGCCAAGATCATTTTTTATAGGTACGAGCGGTGTATAGTGATAGAGTGATTTTAGGGTACGCTCAAGAGTTAAAAATTGATCTTGATACTCTGATAAGGCACTGATAAGGGTAATAGTAGAGTATTTATGAGAGACAACCGCCACCAACTTTGGTAAAATTAAATCCATATCAGGAATATGAGTCTGATCTTCAAGAGTAGACATGGATTCTTTGAGAGTAGGTTCAAAAACTTGAACCATATCGTAGCCGATATAACCGATAAATCCATCAATGTAGCCAATGTCAAGTTCTTTGGCTTTTGAACGATAAAATCCACAGTCAATGGCACTGTAATAACGTTTTAAAAATTCAAAAGGAGATTCAGTAGAGGTTATGATTTCGTTTTTGGAGTTAGTGTAGTGAGTTTGTCCGTCACTATAGCGCAGACGTTCCCGTGCACCCAGTGCGATAATCGTATAGTTGCCATTACTATTGCCTGCACTTTCGAGGAGAAAAGAAATTTCTCCTAAAAAAAGCCCCTTTAACTTTTCATAGACCGCGATAGGGGCAAATTGGTCCAGAGAAAAACGGTGAGAGTGAATCACATTATCCCTTTATCTTGAACGCTTTGGCTTCGATATTTTGACGAATATTACCCATCGCATCCTGTACAGCTTTTTCCCCTTGGAATGGTCCCACTAAAATTTTGGTCGTTTCCCCTGTTTTTTGAGTAGTATATTTCATTCCACTGGCATTCAAACGATCTATTAGAACCTTACTTGGCTCTTTAGCAAATGAACCAACTTGCACAAAATAGACAGTACCTGTATTTGCAACTGCAGGTGCCGTTTTTACTTCAGCTTTTGGCTCAGATGCTTTAGGTGCTGGAGTGATTGCTTCAGAAGCTTTTACCACTGGAGTCGTTTTTGGGACTATTTTTGGTTGAACTACTTTTTTAGGTTCTTGTTTTATGGATGCTGTTTGTAACGTTTTAGCTTCAACTTTTTGAACTTTTGCAATAGTTGGCTGTGCAACTGTTTTCGAAACAACAGGTTTCGGTTCAGGAGTAGTTTTTTGAGGCGTTGGTACGGATACAGTTTTCGCAATTGGGGCAGACTGAACCGTTGTTTTTACCGGTGCAATGACAGCAGGTGCAGCTTGAACAACAGCAGGTTGATTGGATGGTACGTTTTGGAGTGACTCTTCTTTGATTTTTTGTGCTACTTCATCCAATGTCTGAGTTTTTGCACTTTCATTACCTTCTTGAATTACTTCGACAGGTTCAAATAAGGGATCATTGATGATTTCTGTTGGTGCACTTGGCTCTGGTGGCAGAATTGCTTGAGGAGCTTTTTGAACTACATCATTTTTGAGTGAGTTCATAATGACCAATACAATGATAAGTATAAGTGTCAAGGTAGCAATAGCCAGTAACAGTTTTTTACTTCCTGAGCTTGATCCGCCTTTATTTAGAATAATGTCGTTAAGTTCGTTTTTTTCTTCCATTTTAGTCTCCTATAGGTGTTTCGACCACGAAGCGCCACGCTCTTTTGAGTAGACTTCGTAAGGCAGGTTGAGAATGTTGTACTCAGGTGGTAAATCATCCGCAGGGAACATTCGCCACTGTTTTGGCTGTTTGGCAGCAAGTTTTAATGAAAGCATCTTACCCAATTGAATCGCTTCTTGCAATGTTGTATGCCCTTTATGAATATACACATGCAAATGTCCAGGTGTTTTTGTTTCAAAAGCGGTAAAATTAATAAATCCTTCTTCTCGAAGCAATAATTGTGCCTTATGATAGAAGCGCTGAGTATCCGTACCGTTATAATCAATAACAATATTTTCTACTTTGCCAAACTGATTGATAAGAGAATGAGCAATAGTAATTTGTTTTTTATGATGTTGGTCAATGAGTGCTTGAGTTATTGGTTTAGCTACTTTTTCATATTTATTATAAAAAGTACGCCCTTTAAACTCAACTTTATCGACCATGGCATCGTGTTTAAGCCAATAATGATCTGAGACCATTTTGATAAGTTTCATATCCATTGATGTCATAATTCAAACTCCTTGTATCGCATCTCTATTTTTACTCCATATAGGAGCAAGGGTTTTTAATACGTAGATTGTGTATAGATAATAAATCCGCGTGCAAGTGCTTTTAACTCTTCTTTTATTGCTGCTTGCGCAGTTACATTTTCAATATCATCCAAAACATCGGCAATTTTATTCGCGATGATTTCAAATTCTTTTTCTTTCATTCCACGTGATGTAAGGGCAGGGCTTCCGATACGGATACCTGATGTGACAAATGGTGAACGGGTTTCTCCCGGCACAGTATTTTTATTGACGGTAATTCCTGCACGTCCAAGAGCTGCATCGGCTTCTTTACCGCTAAATGATTTGTTTAAGAAAGAGACTAAAACGAGATGATTATCTGTTCCACCGCTGACAATGTCATATCCGCGTTTGATTAAAACATCGGCTAGAACTGCTGCATTAACTTTGACTTGTTTGGCATAAACTTTCCATTCAGGCGAGAGATTGTATTTAAAGCCGACTGCTTTCGCTGCGATAACATGAACCAATGGTCCACCTTGCAGAGCAGGAAAAATTGCCGAATTTATTTTTTTAGCAATTTCTTCATCATTGGTCATAATCATACCGCCGCGAGGACCTGCAAGAGTTTTATGAGTAGTCGTGGTCACAATGTGCGCATGAGGGAATGGGCTTGGGTGTTCACCTGCACACACGAGACCTGCAATGTGAGCGATGTCGGCAAATAAAATTGCGCCAACTGCATCAGCGATCTCACGAAACTTAGCAAAATCGATTTCACGTGCATACGCTGAAGCACCACAAACGATAATTTTTGGCTGAACAATTTTAGCAATGTCTAAAACACGCTCATAATTAATTCTACCATCGAGTTCTACACCGTATGAAAAACTGTGATAGTTTTTACCGGAAAAACTAACCTTTGATCCATGGGTCAAATGCCCGCCGTGGCTGAGATCCATACCCAGTAATTTATCTCCTGCTTGCAATAATGCAGCATACACCGCACCATTGGCAGACGAACCAGAGTGAGGTTGAACATTTGCAAAATTACATCCAAAAAGCTCACAAGCACGGTCAATTGCCAGTTGCTCAACACCATCCGCATATTCGCATCCGCCATAATAACGTTTAGCAGGATAACCTTCTGCATATTTGTTTGTAAATACACTTCCCATAGCTTCCATAACTGCTGGAAGGGTAAAGTTCTCAGAGGCAATCATCTCTAAATGGTCAGTTTGACGTTCAAGCTCTTGCTCACATAGGGTGAAAATTTCGTTGTCGTATTCTTTAAGAAAGCTCATTGGGTTCTCCGTTGTTAAGATTGTTATTTTGGGGTTTCATAGCCGGGAAGAGTAACACATCCCGGATTGAGTGTTGATTGGTCAGCATCATGACAAGGCGATCAATTCCGATTCCCTGACCTGCTGTTGGTGCCATTCCATAGGATAGGGCAGTGACGAAATCTTCATCCATCTCGTGGGCTTCATCATCACCACACTCTTTAGCTGCCATTTGGCCGTTAAAACGTTCTAGCTGATCGATCGGATCATTAAGCTCACTAAAGGCATTGGCAATTTCACGACCTGCGATAAAGAGTTCAAAACGGTCGGTCAGTTCTGGACGCTCATCATTACGACGGGCAAGAGGTGAAATCTCGACCGGATAATGGGTAATAAACGTAGGGTTAATCAGTTTTTCTTCAACAAACTCATCAAACAATTCGCCCTGAAGCTGTCCTAGATTGAGCGTTGCTTTTGCTTCTAGTTTCTGAGAACGTAAAAACTCTAAAATAGCTTCTTTATCATTAACGATATTTTCAGGAACGCCACCGATAACGCTCAAACTTTTGATAAGTTCGATCTCAGTAAATTGGTCGAAATCAATCTCAAAATCACCATAAGGAAGACGTTTTGGAAGATTCAAGTGATCGAATAAATATTCAAAATACTCTTTTGTGATTTCAATGAGATCTTTATAGGTTTTATATGCCCAATAAAATTCAATGGAAGTGAATTCAGGATTGTGTGTTGCATCCATCCCTTCATTACGAAAGTTACGATTAATTTCAAATACCGCTTCAAATCCGCCGACGATGAGACGCTTGAGATAAAGTTCCGGCGCAATTCGTAAAAAGCGGTCAACACCTAATGCGTTATGATGCGTCACAAACGGTTTGGCATTCGCTCCGCCAGCGATGGGGTGCATCATTGGTGTTTCAACTTCCAAGAAACCTTTGTCTTCAAAGAAACGACGCGTTAAGCTGATAACACGTGAACGAATATGAAAGGTTTTACGCACTTCAGAATTCATAATAAGATCAAGATAACGTTGGCGATAGCGCATCTCTTTATCCGTAATTCCGTGAAATTTTTCAGGGAGAGGCGAGATAGCTTTCGTCAGTATTTTTAAGTTATCGACATGAAGGGAAAGTTCACCTTGCTGGGTAACAAACGGATAACCGCTTACCTCGATAATATCACCGACTTCAATGAGCTTTTTAAAAATATCATTGTAGAAATTCTCAGGAAGATTGTCACGTGCAACATAAATTTGGAGCATTCCGCTTTCATCTTCAATTTTAACAAAGCTGGCTTTACCCATCAAGCGATAGAGTTTAATACGTCCAGCAACGGTATAGTGACGGTGTTCATCACGTTTTTCTTCTTTTTGGAAAAGATCAGAATTGACGTTGTTGAATTTCTCAATGGTCGTATTGCGTGCAGAGTTGTTTGCGTAAGGATCTATTCCTGCTTCTCGCAATTGGTTGGCTTTTTCAATTCGTTGAACTACATATTGATTATCGAATGTCACAATAAATTCCCTTTATTTTTTCGTTTGGCATGCTTTACAAATGCCATAAATTTGCATCGAGTGTTCTTGCATTATAAAACCAAGTTCTTCCGCAATTTTTTTCTGTCTAGACTCAATTTCTTCATCGACGAATTCACTAATACTGCCACACTTTGTACAGATTATATGATCGTGATGATCCTTCGCACCCAGCTCATATTTTTTTCCTTGAGCTCCAAAGGAGAGAGACGTCACCATCTCGGAATCTTCCAGAAGTGAAAGAGTACGGTAAACGGTTGCAATTCCTGTGTTTAAATCAGGGTGTTTTTCTTGGATAAGATGATGTAATCCTTCAGGTGTGAGATGCTCGTCAGAGTTGTATAACATCTCTAAAATTACTTCACGCTGTATGGTGAATTTTAAACTGTTATCTTTGAGAAGTTGTTTGAAATCGTTCAAGAATTTCGCATATTCAACCGTACGTTCTGTAAAATTAGTTAAAGAACCCATAGAATCATTTCTCCTTTTTATCAGATGAAGAATTGGAAATATTTTTATCACTTTCATTGGAATCAAGCAAACTTGTGACGTCCTTCGTCTCAATATGCAAAATAAAATTACCGGTTGCAAACATAGGTTCAAAAAAGATACTGGTCTTCATTTTTTCTCCAAAATTCTCACGGATAGCCGTGACACTAAATAAAGCATAAATAATGACAGAAAGGATAAAAAAGAATTTACTTGCTCCCACTACAAAACCTAATACTCGGTCTAAACTCCCTAATCCGCTAAGAGAACTAAGCCGTTTGAATCCAGCACCCAATGCCACCATAAGAAGCCAAAAAATACCAACACTAAAAACAAAACCTATAAGATTAACAGCAGTGGTTGTTTCGAAATCAAAGAACAAGTCATTTAAAAATTTCCCAATGGCTCCACCAATATGTGAAGCAACAAAGAGTCCGCCTACAATTCCGATAAGTCCAAAAAGTTCTTTTGAAAAACCATTTAAAAGACCTTTCAGTCCCAATAATAATACGATTGAGCCAACTGCCATATCAAAATAATTCAAGTCCATTATAATTCTATCTCCATTCTATCTTTTCCATTATTTTTTGCACGATAGAGCGCTGTATCTGCTCGATGAATTACATCATCCATGGTGTCTTTATCTCGTGTTTGAGTCAGACCTACACTCAACGTAACGGTGATTTGTTCATTGTGAAAGAGAGGTTTATTTTGGCGGCAAAGATTTAAAAAACGGTTAGCCACCAATTTCGCACCCTCCAGATCGGTTCGGTTTAGGATGACAACAAATTCTTCTCCGCCAAACCGATACACTTTATCACCGTCTCTAAGGGTTTTTTTGAGCAATTTAGCAAGAAAAATGAGAACTTTATCCCCTGCAATATGTCCATGCTTATCATTAATAGTTTTAAAGTTGTCGATATCGATCATCAGAATAAAAAGTTCTTGTATCTGACGTTTCTTTGTTAGAAGTCCAGTAAGATTATTTTGAAGTGCATATCGATTAAATGTTTTTGTCAGAGGATCAAGTGTTGTTGTCACTTCAAGTACTTTAACTTGTTCATGCAAGTCTTGAATGATTTTATTAGCACGATCAACCTCTTGGCTCAAATGAGATTGAATATCTATAAATTTTTCACTTATATTGTTGAAATTAATAAGATTTGAATTTTCATGCTCTTTTAAAATAGTTGCATGATCATCGGTTATTTTTTCAAACGTTTGGTTTGATTGGGTATAAGAATTAATGCTTAACAATGCGATATCTTTATATCCATTTTCCGTGTCAGCAGCGTATTCATGCGTATCAAGTTCGCCACTTAAATAGAGTTCAAGTACTTCTTTGGTTGCTATAGAAATAATCTCTGCAAATTCATCAGGGGCAATTTTATCTTGCCGCGCGCTTGCGGATTCTAAATGGAAGGAGAGCTCTTTGCAAAAAAGAGATAAAAAAATATTCATTTGTGTTGATTTCATTGACTCTCTTAGGATAAATAATCTCTCTTTGAAATGACGCAATTATACTTTTTAAAACCTAAATGTAGCTTTCAGTTATCATAATCAGTCGCTTTTTAGGATAAAACGATAAAATTGCTTACTTTAAAAATAACAAATAAGCCTTTTGGCAATCTAGTAAGATTGGAGATATATTAAATGAATACATGGAGCCGAGCGAGCTGGAGAGATAAACCAATCACGCAGCAGCCTACCTATCCAGATCAGGTAGTGTTAAAAGAGATCGAAGCACAACTTAAAAATTATCCACCTCTTGTTTTTGCGGGAGAAGCCCGAAATTTGAAGAAAAATCTTGCAGATGTATGTGAGGGGAAAGCCTTTTTACTTCAAGGTGGTGATTGTGCTGAAAGTTTTTCAGAGTTTCATGCGCATAACATTCGAGATACCTTCAAAGTAATGATGCAAATGGCGGTTGTTATGACTTTTGCAGGCGGAGTTCCTGTTGTTAAAATAGGGCGATTAGGCGGACAGTTTGCTAAGCCAAGATCGGCCGATATGGAAACGATTGACGGGGTGACTCTTCCAAGTTATCGTGGTGATATTATCAATGGTGTAGAGTTTAATGCCTCTGCCCGTATCCCTGACCCCTATCGTATGGTTCAGGCGTACAATCAGTCTGCGGCCACGCTGAACCTTCTTCGTGCATTTGCCTCTGGTGGATTGGCAGATTTGAATCAAGTCCATGCATGGAATCTCGGTTTTGTAGGGCAAAATGAATTGACCAAAAAATACGATGAAATTTCGCGTCAAATTGATAATTCATTGCGTTTTATGGCGGCATGCGGAATTACATCGGATGTCTCCAGAACCCTTCGTGAAACCGATTTTTATACTTCTCATGAAGCATTATTACTTAATTATGAAGAGGCATTTACACGCCAAGATTCTCTTACGGGAGAATGGTATGATGTTTCTTCTCATATGCTTTGGATAGGTGATCGAACACGTCAACTTGACGGTGCGCACGTCGAATTTATGCGCGGTATCCAAAATCCGATCGGCGTTAAAGCTGGTCCTTCGATGGATCCTGAAGATTTGATTCGTTTGTGTGATGTTTTAAATCCTAGCAATGAAGCTGGACGGCTCAATGTGATCGTTCGAATGGGTGCTGACAAGGTTGCGGATGGAATGCCTGCTTTGATTCGTGCAATTGAACGAGAAGGAAAAAAAGTATTGTGGAGTTGTGATCCGATGCACGGAAATACCATTACAAGTAATGGATATAAAACCCGTCCTGTAGATGCAGTGCTCAAAGAAATGAAGCAGTTCTTCCAAGTACACAAATCCGAAGGAACCTATGCAGGTGGAGTTCATTTGGAAATGACCGGTAAAAATGTTACCGAGTGTTTGGGAGGATCATTTGAGATTACCTCTGAAAATCTTAAGAGCCGCTATCATACACACTGCGATCCAAGATTGAATGCTGACCAATCGTTAGAACTTGCTTTCTTGATAGCAGATACGCTTAGAGAAGCGCATCCTTAATGTCATTCCCGCGAAGACGGGAATCCAGCTTTTATTTTAAGATGGATCCCCGGATCAAGTCCGAGGACCGCGAAGAGGTTCTTGTACCCTATAGGGTATGACGGGATTATTACTTTTTCTGACATTCAGGGCAAATGCCCGAAATCATGATCGACACATCATCTGCACGATAATCACTGTTTTTTATTGTATCTTCCAATAGAGGTGTTGCATCAAAGGGAATATCTTTGAGTTCACCGCATGTTTTACATACGACATGCGCATGTGCTATTTTTTCTATTTCATATTTTGCTTTTTGCCCAGGTATTTTAACTTCTCGGATTAGATTAACATTCATCATGGAATGTATATTTTTATACAAAGTAGCAAGTGAAATGGAAGAAAATTTTTCTCGAATCTCTTTAAAGAGGTCATCGATACTAATGTGACCGGAATATTCCATTAATTCAATAATGGCAATTCTCTGAGGTGTTGCTTTAAGCTGGTGATGTTGCAATAAGAATTTATTTTTCATAATAGCGAAGTATAAGAAAAAAATCCAAGAAGTTACCTAAAGGCGAGGGGAAGCATTGTATAAATTAATATTTATTTAATGCTTCCCTTATTTACTACAGTGCGTCGATAACTCTTTGGAGCTCATCAGGTTTATTGGAATATTGCATCGCAATATCTTTGCTGATCATTTTTTTGCGTAAAAATTCTACAATTTCTTGGGTTTGAGTGGTCATTCCCGTACCTTGTTGATTGAGTTGCATTTGGGAGTAAAGCTGATGTACCTTGTCTTCACGTATCAAGTTGGCAATGGCTGGATTGGTAATCATAACTTCTTGCGCTGCAACACGTCCCCCTCCTATTTTTGGAAGAAGTGCTTGGGAAATAACGGCAATAAGAGAAGTGGAGAGTTGAGCACGTACTTGAGGTTGTTCATCACCGCCAAAGACGTCAATTATACGGTTGATCGTACTGGGAGCCGAGTTGGTATGAAGGGTTCCAAAAACTAAGTGACCAGTTTCTGCAGCTGTTAGTGCAGCGGCAATCGTTTCACGGTCACGCATCTCCCCAATCAAAATAACATCGGGGTCTTGGCGAAGGGCATATTTGAGTGCAGCAGAAAAACTTTTGGTATCACTTCCGATATTACGTTGTGAAAAAAGACATTTTTTATTGGTGTGAACAAACTCGACCGGATCTTCAACAGTAATGATATGACGCGCTTCATTGAGATTAACTTCATTGAGCATTGCTGCAAGTGTTGTGGATTTACCGCTACCTGTTGGACCGGTAACCAGTATCAGACCTTTTTCACGCTTAATCAGCTCTTTGAAGATTTTTTTAGCATTCAAATCATCGAGTGATGGGATAATGGTTGGAATAATACGAAATGCACAGGCTACGTCATCCATGGTTTTGTAGTAGTTGGCACGAAAACGACCTACATCCGGAATAACGATGGAAAAGTCCAATTCATTATTTTCTTCAAACACCTTTTTTTGTTTTTCGGTTAAAAGAGAGTAGGCCATCTCTTCAATTTGTTTTCCGTCCATAACAGGTAAATTAAGGGCAACAAGCCGTCCGTCAATACGAATTTGAGGTTCTGAGCGGCTAACGAGATGCAAATCAGATGATTTGTAAGCGACAACGCTTTTTAAAAGTTTGTGAATATCCAGTGCTTGGCTCATGATAAAAAAATTCCTTCGTATTGAGTTGGATTAAAACCGACGATTAGGTTTTCGCTGTATTCTATCACGGGGCGTTTAATAAGACGATTTTCTTTGGCCATCCACTCAATTTTATCACTATCGTTGAGAGAGAGCGACTTCAAATCTAAAGTTCGGTAGGTGGTGCCTTTGGTATTTAAAAGAAGGGTTAAAGAAGCTTTTTGCGACCATTGGGTGATTTTGTCATGATTGACAGGCGAGGTTTTAAAATCAATAAAAGTATAGTTTATTGCGTGTTCATTAAAAAATTGAAATGCTTTTTTAACAGAGTCACAGTTTTTAATGCCGTATATTGTAATCATTTAGATTACTCAATAATTTTTGGAACGATAAAAAAGTGCTCTTGTGCATGGGGTGAGCGCGTTAAAATATCATCATTAATCTCTCGATTAACACATCCAACGTCTTCACGTAGTAGTGTTGCCGACATATCCATTGAAAAAGTGGGGTTGATTCCATCCGTATTTAACTCAGAAAGATTATCAACAAAAGAGACTATTTCAGACATTTGCTCAATCATTTGGGCTCGATTTTCATCCGGTATTTGGAGATAGGACAGTTTTTCTAAGCGTTGTAAAAGTTTTTCATCGATTTTCATGGTTAATAACCTACAGATAATTTTATTCCCTTATTGTAGCGAAAAAATAGGCTTTACGGAATTTTAACAACACTTGAGTTATTATTGTAGCAAAATAGTCAAATATCTATAGGAGTCCTTTTGAACCTAAAAGAAAATATGCAAGCCCTCAAAGAAGAGCTAAGTTCGGAAGAAAAATTTTTCGAAAGTGCCGTTAAAACGGAGCGTTTTGTCAAGAAATATAAAAAACCGATGATTGCATCTGTTATTGTATTGCTTTTGGGACTGGGTGGAAGTGTCACTTATCAAATAATCAATGATGCTAAAGTAGAGCGTGCGAATACTGCGCTTAATACATTGTTGATGAATCCTATGGATCAAAATGCATTGAAAGAGCTTTCCTCGCAAGATGGATCACTGTATGAATTGTACAGTTTGTCTAAAGCATTGCGCGATAATGATTTAAAAACGCTTCAAGCACTTAAGGGTGCCAAAAATTTTGAAGTAGCTGATATCGCATCCTATGAGAGTGCTGTTTTATCAAAAGACGAGAAGGCTTTGGATGCGTACAGTAAAAAACAAGGCTCGATTTATCAAGAGTTAGCTGTTATTGAATTATCGGTATTAGCAATTCAAAAAGGTGACAGTAAAGCTGCACATACTTCTTTAACATTGATAAAAGAAGATTCGGCAGTTTATCCACTAGCACAAATGCTAAGCCATTACGGAGTGAAATAATGAAATATTTATGGGCGAGTTTGAGTGTTGTTAGTGTACTGCTATTGAGTGGTTGCTCACAAAAGGAAGTCTATAAACCGGAAAATATTAAAGGTGATTGGCGCAGTGCTGGTCGTTTAAGTGCTCCTATCTCACAAGTGACACAATCAGGCGCTGTACTTTCAAATGGAAATATTCTTACCAAAGCAGGAGAGAAAAAGCAAAAAATACCTGCTGATTTTCGTTTACTTAATATTAGTGACGGATGGATCATTACTCAAAATAATAAAAATGATTTAGAATTGATTCCTGACGATGGTGTAAGTGAGCATGTCCTTGTTGATTTAAAACGAACGGTTGCTTCTGCTAGTATACAAGGTGATGTGCTTGCTATTTTATTTGGAAATAATGAGATGGCATTGTATTCGTTACAAACAAAGAAAATGACATTTAAAGAAAGTTCTAATGCACCTATCGCGGTTGATGCTCGAATAGCCAATCCGTATTTTTTGAAAGACTTGGTTGTGTTTTTGAGTTTAGATGGAAAAATCGTTATTGTCAATGCAACAGATAAAAAGCTATTGCGTTCGATCATTGTTGGTTCGGAAGAGTATTTTAACAATATTACCTATTTGAATGTGATTGAAAATAACATGGTCGCATCCACGGGTAATACGGTATTGTCTCTTTCACAAAAAGAGAACCGTGAGAAATACGAAGTGCGTGACATTGCTTATACGGAGGATGGTGTTTGGTTGACGACTAAGCAAGGGGAAGTTGTCGCTCTAACTCCTGCATTACAGTATAAAGCGAAGAAAAAATTTCCATTTGCACATTTTGTTGGGATCAGTGTCCAAAATGATAGAGTTTATGTTCTGGAGCAGGGCGGGTACATGATTGCTTTGAGTAAAAATTTGCTTTCTTACGATGTTTATGATATTGATATGGATCATGATGCAGTTTTTATCGGAGATGGTAAAATTTATTTTGACGATCGGTATATTGAAATTAAATAATGTCATCAGGAGTTGAGGCTTTTTTAGAATACATCACAATAATAAAAGCTCTTAGCCCTAAAACCATCGAAGCCTATCGTCATGATTTAACTGAGCTTGAGACGTTAGCTTCAGGGGCACTTGTAGGATTAGACAGTGCTTCTATTTTTAAAGCTCTTTCAAATATTAAAAATAAACGAACACTCAACCGAAAATTATCCGCCATCAATTCTTTTTTAGATTTTTGCCATAATCAACACTTCGATTCCAAGACTTCTAAATTTTCACTCTCAAAACTCCCGAAAACACTCCCTAAATATTTACCTTTTGAATCCATAATGAGTGGGATTGAGAGTATTGATCGCAGTGATTGGCTAGGGCAGCGTGATTATGCATTAATTCTTTTTTTATACGCGACGGGGACTAGGGTTAGTGAGTGTTTAGAGGTTCAAGAAGATGATATTGAGGGAGAGTGGCTGCGAGTCCGACACGGTAAAGGGGAAAAAGAGCGCTACATCCCCATTGCGCAATCAGCATTGGCTGCCGTGCGTACGTATCAAAGAAATTGTCCAGCCATAAAACAGCGTACGTTATGGCTCAACTATCGCTATGAACCGTTAAGTCGTATTTCTGCCTTTAAAATTACCCAAAAATATTTGGGAGTCTCACCCCATGCTCTTCGTCATTCGTATGCAACTGGGCTTATTCTGGGAGGTGCTGATTTACGTGTTGTACAAGAGCTGTTAGGACACGCTTCCTTACTCACGACACAAATTTATACCCATGTGCAGAAGCATAATTTGCAAGCAACGGTTTTAGAATGCCATCCGATGGCGAAAGTAATGGAGACAAATTGATGATTTTGTGTGATATAGGCAATACGACGACCGATATTTTGGAAAACGGTGTGTACCGAAAAATTCCACTTACCGAATTTAAGCCTGAATTACTGAGTGGTGAGGCATGGTATTGCTGTGTTAATCACAATATGTCTGGCATGCTTGAAGTTTTACCCAATTGGCACAATATTGTGTCTGTGATTGATTGGAATAAATACTATCCGACGATGGGAATAGATCGTGTCATGGTGTGTGAAGCGATTGATGATGGTGTGATTATGGATGCGGGAAGTGCAATTACAGTTGATGTGATGCGTGATGGCGTGCATCAGGGTGGATTTATCTCGCTTGGCCTTCGAGCAGCGCAAGAAGCATACGCTAGATTGTCGCCGGCACTTACAACGTCATTTAACTTTGAGGTTGATTTGACTATAATGGCGAAAAATACCCCTGATGCACTTACGGTCGGTTTTTTGGCTCCACTTGTCCATAAAATCGAAAGTCTTGGAAAACCTATCTATATGACCGGAGGCGATGCGCAGATCATGGCACGCTATTTTTCCGATGCAATCGTCGATGAGAGATTGGTTTTCAAGGGTATGCAAAAGTTGATTAATAAAGGTTTACAATGTTAAGTGTTGCACTGCCAAAAGGACGAATTGCAGAGGATACGCTCGAAATTTTCGAGACTATTTTCGGAAGCAGTTTTAAATTTGATGATCGAAAACTGATTTTAGAAACAGAACATTTTAAATTTTTGCTCGTACGTAATCAAGACGTTGCGACGTATGTGTATCACCAAGCTGCCGATATAGGAGTTGTAGGTCTTGATACTCTTGAAGAGCAGGGCTTGGATGTTATTCGTCTGCTTGATTTACAAAAAGGGAAATGCCGAGTTGCTATTGGTATGCGTGCAGGTGAGAAACCTGATTTTACGAAAAGTGAAATCAAAGTTGCAACGAAGATGGTCAATATCACAAAGCGTTATTTTGCTGAGCGAGCAGTGGCAGCTGATATTATTAAATTATACGGTTCGATCGAACTCGCACCTCTTGTTGGGCTTGCTGATATGATTGTCGATGTGGTTGAAACCGGCAGTACGATGAAACAAAATGGTCTTGAAGTTGTTGAAACGATTATGGAATCAACGACACATCTCATTGCAAATAAAAATAGTTTTTTTGAAAAAAAGAGTGAAATATTAGATATTTATGAAAGAATAAATAGTCTCCTTTATCCTAAAGTCTAAAGTATTCACAATCGATTAACGATTGACCCTTATAATTTTAAATATACATCAAATAATAGGAATAAAGAATGATTATGAAGAAAAAAAATACTTTGATTTTAGCATTGATATTGGGAACGACGGTTTTATCAGCTGAGGGTTTTACAACGACTGAATACATTAAAGTAAGTAGCTCAAATCCTATTTACGCAACCATTAGTGAAGAAATTCCAACACAGCAGTGCAGAGATGTTCAAGAAGCCGTTTCAAGTGGCGGTACAGGAAATGCTGATGTTGTTGGTGCCGTTGCAGGTGGTGCGCTTGGTGGTGTCTTAGGTCATCAAATAGGTGGCGGAAAAGGCAAGACAGCAGCTACCATTGGTGGTGCTGTCTTAGGTGTATTGGCGGGTCAAAACGTAGGAAGTAAATACAATACACCTCAAACTACTTCGTATCAAACGGTTCGTAGATGCGAAACGGTTTATACAACTAAGTCACATCAGGTTGTTGATGGATATTTAAATATTGCCAAATTTAAAGGCAAAGAAATTCGTATTCAAAGTGATGAGCCACTTAAGCAAATTCCTGTTACCGTTACCTACAGTTATTAATTCTAATTAACGCCCCCACGCTCGTGGGGCTTCTTCTTTCCTTATCCCACTTTTAGCCATTTTTTGTTACAATAATCATATATATTGAAATTTTTCAGGAGACTTTATGGCACTTAAAGTAGCAATCAACGGAACGGGTCGAATCGGAATTATCGTTGCCAAAATCATTGCTGAGCGAGATGATATAGAATTGGTAGCGCTTAATACTACTTCAAAGCCCGAAATGCTTGAATATTTATTGAAATTTGACAGTGTTCATCGTGGGATTGACGCAAAAATCATTGATGATACTACAATTTCTATCGGCGGAAAGAATGTACGTATGTTTCGTGAACGTGATGCCGATAATGTTGACTTCGGAAGCGTTGGTGCAGAAGTTGTAATCGAATGTACGGGCGTATTTTTAGATCAAGAAAGTTGTCAAAAACATCTTAAAAATGGTGTACGTAAAGTTGTTATATCAGCTCCGGCAAAAGATGATACTCCAATGTATGTAATTGGCGTAAATTCGAGTGAGTATAAAGGTGAAGCAATCATTTCCAATGCGAGCTGTACAACCAACTGTTTGGGCCCGATTTGCAAAGTACTTGATGATGCATTTGGGATAAAAAATGCTCTGATGACAACGATTCATTCCTATACGAATGACCAAAATATTTTGGATGTTAAGCACGCAAAAGATCCTCGTCGCGCTCGTGCAGCTGCTTTGAATATGATTCCAACTTCAACAGGTGCTGCAAAAGCAATCGGTAAAGTTATGCCTCATTTGCAAGGGAAGCTTAATGGCTATGCGATGCGTGTTCCAACTCCTGATGTTTCTGTGGTCGATTTGACTGCTAACCTTTCAAAAAATGTTACCAAAGAAGAGATATATGAGGCATTTAATGCTGCGAGTAAGGGTGCATTCAAAGGGTTGATTGAAGTAGACAATGATATGCGTGTTTCTTGTGATTTTATCGGATCTACCTACAGTGCGACGTACGTCCCTGACATGACAAGTGTTGTTGATGGTAATACTGTTAAAGTTTTAGCCTGGTATGACAATGAGTGGGGTTACAGCAGTCGTCTAGTAGATATGACGGTGTTAGTTGGAAATCACTAAAATATATATCCTCACCTTTTTTAAGTAGAGATATTTATTTTCTACTTAAAGAGGTCTACAAAATTTTTATGAATGAGTCATTTCTAATTCTAATTCTGATTCATGAATAAGATTATCTAAATGACTGAAGAGTTGATGACTTGCTGCTTCCATAGCAGTAAAGTTTTCAATAATGGCTTTTTTATTACTTACTGTATTATCATCATCTTCAATAAATTTGAAATTTTCACGAGCAGAATTATGTACAATAGTGTGAGGGGTTGAAATAGCTTTAAAGCTTGGTAAGTGAGAAAATCGTTCTTTTCCCATACCGCTATCATACCATTTACCAAGACGACAGGCGTGTTGATCACCAGGATTCCACTCTCCTTTTCTTCCATTTATAATTCCTATATATGTGCTAGATTTATACATAATATGATCAATTTTTGCTAACGTAATAAAAGTTGTATTTTCAATGATAGTTGCTTGTTGTGAAGTTAAGAGAGCATCATCATTAAAAGCGCGAAGAGTATTCCGAAATACTTCTATGGATTGGCTCGATTGAGAAGCAATGTCATTCATGGAATCAGAATTTGAATAAATTTCAGTGGTGTCTTGCTGCAGAGTTTGTACTGCAATCGCAATCTCTCCTGTTGCTTTTTGAGTACGTTCAGCGAGTTTACGAACTTCATCAGCGACAACGGCAAACCCGCGACCGTGTTCACCTGCTCTTGCTGCTTCAATAGCGGCATTGAGTGCTAATAAGTTTGTTTGTTCGGCAATATCTTTGATCAAATTGACTACAGAACTGATCTCTCTTGTTTTTTCATTTAAGGATTGAATGGAATCTGCAGAAACTTGTACAAGTTGAATAAGGCGATTGAGTTTGTTAATAATAACTTCAAGCTCATTTACCGTTTCAGAAGAACTTTCTGAGGTTACTTTAGACATTTTTGTGATGTTTCCAAGGCGTAAAATTGTTTTTTGCAAATCTCCTTGAATTACTTCAAGTCCACCTCCAACACCTGTTCCAATTTTTCCAAGTTCACCGCTAAGTACAGATTTTTGAATGTGCACATAGGTTGAATACATAGAGCTAATTGCTTTATTTACGTAAATACTTGCTTCTTGAAATTCTCCATGTAGACCTTGTGTGAAAATATTACGATAATATTTATCCTGACTTGCGGAATCAATACTTGCTCTAATTTCTCGAATGAATACTTCTGTTTGATCGAGCATATTATTAGTATTCCAGCACAAATCATTGAGTTCACCATGGTCTTTAATATGCGTTATTCGGTTTTCAAGACACCCTTTTTCTGCCCCTTTGATAACGGCAGCTACTTCGCTAATGGTCTCTTGTGTTTTACGAATATTGATAAAGACAAACCATGCAAGGGCAAAATTGGCTATATTTAGTAGCCGTATCCAGCTCCATCCATCCATTAGTGTTTCAATGATTAATGCTATGACAAAAAGAATAATCGAAGCTAAGTTCGCGTATTGAACCTTAGAGAGAGAGGATAAATTCATCATACGAGACACCTTTGTCTTTTAATAATTGGTTGAGCATCTCTTCAGTTGCGGCTACACCGGAATTTTTTTCTTTTTGCAGAAGCGAAGCATAGAGTGGTTTGATGATATTCAGTGCTTTTTGTGAAGGCTTGCGTCTGACAGAGTGAAAATTAGTAATTTTATAATTACTGTCAAGTGTGGGAGTTACATGGGCAAAAACCCAATAATAGTCTCCAACTTTAGTTTTATTTTTAACATACGCAAAAATTTCTTTGCCGGCACGTACTTGGCTCCAAAGCAGCTTGAATACGACAGCTGGCATATCGGGATGTCTTAGAATATTATGTGGTTGACCGATAAGCTCAAGTTCAGTGTATCCAGATATCTGGATAAAAAGAGCATTTCCATAGGTTATTTTTCCATTTAAATCCGTTTTTGAGACAATAAACTCTTTATCACCGAACGTTAATTCACTATTTGCCATAATAAAATTTTCCTATATTTAAGTATATCTATTAGTCTAACAGCCATATCCTGAATACTTTCCCTTTTATGGGACGTTTTTGAATTTTTTGATGAACTGTAGCAGCGAGGGAACGTTCAATTGCCACATAGCTTAAATGATCTTGTTGATCAATCTTACCTATTTGCTCTTTTGTAAGGCCGCCTTCGTGTATCAAAGCACCGACGATATCTCCAGCACGAAGTTTGTCTTTTTTCCCTGCATCAATACAAATAGTTTGCATCAATGTGGATACATCATGATTGTTGCGGCTTGATGGTAAGTCTTGCAATTCTATATTACGATCAAGTGCTTTAAATGATTCGATTTGGTGGGAGCTCACCAAGGTTATAGCTGTCCCATCCATACCTGCACGACCAGTTCGACCAATACGGTGGATGTAGCGATCAAGCTGCTGAGGGACGTCGTAATTGATAATGGCATCCAGTTCTGCAATATCAATACCGCGACCGGCAACATCGGTAGCCACAAGGAATGGGGCACTTCCATTTCGAAACTGGATAATGGCCTCATTGCGATCAAATTGTTCCATATCACCATGTAGTGTCAAGGCGTGTATACCTGCATAGTTAAGCGTTTCACATAATTCAGCTGCTACCACTTTGGTATTGCAAAAAATAATCGCATTGGTAATAGAGTGATGACGAAGAACTGTATTGAGTGCAGCAGTTTTATCATTTACAATGTAGGCTATTTCAGTAATTGCTGGAGCTTTTTCGCTGATTTGTGTTTTGATAAAGACGGGATTATTGGTAAGTTTTGATGAAAGTTCTTTGATGGATTCTGGATAGGTTGCTGAAAATAATAGCGTTTGCTTAGGTGATGGTAAGTAGGCAAAAATAGCTTCAATATCCTCGATAAATCCCATATCTACCATTTGATCCGCTTCATCCAAAACGCTCATGGAACATGATTTGAGATCAAGGTTGTCCAGACTTAATAGTTTGAGAACACGTCCTGGAGTTCCAACGATAATATGTGCTCCATGGGTCAATGAATGTCGTTGGGCTTTCATAGGGACACCGCCGCACAGTGTGAGTAGTTTTATATTGCCGATTTCAGAGGCACACGATCGAATAACTTTTGCTACTTGTTCAGCAAGCTCACGAGTAGGGCAAAGAACCAACGCTTGGGCCGCAAAATATCGTGGATTAACATTTTGTAAAATTCCCAATGCAAAAGCTAATGTTTTACCGCTTCCCGTAGAGGCTTGAGCTACAACGTCAGAGCCTTTTAAAATCACCGGGAGTGATTGAGCTTGAATTGGGGTCATAGTGTTAAAGTTTAAACGTTTAAGTGCCGTTTGCAATGGTGTGTGAAGTGGTAATGTTTCAAAAGAGGACATAGTGTTGCTTTAGTATGTAGATACGCAATTATAGCGTAGTTGCTACTATCTTGAAGTTGCAAGGGTAAAAATTGGAACTGACACTTTAGTGTCGGAAAGTAAAGGCGGGACTAAAGTCCCCCTTCCAATAGAAGGAACGGATTAAACCGCTTTGATTGTCACACCGTATTTATCTTGTGCAATATCACGAGCTTCGAGTTTGTAGTTAGAAATCTCATTAAAGTTGAGATATTTGTAAACAACACTCTCCTTTCCAGCTAATTTTTCCGGAACGATACTCATGTATTCTACTACCGTTGGGATACGTCCGAGTTTCGCACATACTGAAGCTAGCTCAGCAGAACCAAGATAAACTTGTGTCCCTTTACCTAAACGGTTGTCGAAATTACGAGTAGAGGTTGAGAATACCGTTGATCCTTCACGTGAGCTTGCTTGGTTACCCATGCACAGTGAACATCCAGGAACTTCAGTTTGTGCTTCTATCGCGTTATAAACGTCATAGTAGCCCTCATTGATAAGTTGTTGCTCATCCATACGTGTCGGTGGAACAATCCAGAATTTTTCAACGGCGATTTTACCTTCACCGCGCATCACTTCGCCCGCTGCACGGTAGTGACCGATATTCGTCATACAGCTGCCCAAGAATACTTCATTAATTTCAGTCCCTGCAACCTCACTGAGTAATTTAACATTATCAGGATCATTTGGACATGCCAAAATCGGCTCTTTGATTTCGTTCAAATCAATTTCAATAACCGCAGCATACTCTGCATCCGCATCCGCAAACATCAATGAAGGAGCAGCTAACCACTCTTTCATTTTATCAGCACGGCGTTGTAGCGTACGTGCATCTTCATATCCATCCGCAATCATCGCTTCGATAAGGGCAACGTTTGATTTTAGGTATTCGATGACCGGTTCTTTGTTAAGGTGAACCGAACACGCAGCTGCTGAACGTTCAGCCGATGCATCGGAAAGTTCGAATGCTTGTTCAACTTTCATGTTTGGAAGACCTTCAATCTCTAAAACACGTCCGTTAAAGATGTTTTTCTTACCTTTTTTCTCAACAGTCAAAAGACCCTGTTTGATTGCATAATAAGGGATCGCATTAACAAGATCACGCAACGTGATACCTGGTTGCATTTCGCCTTTGAAACGTACCAAAACAGACTCTGGCATCTCAAGAGGCATTGCCCCTGTAACACCTGCGAATGCAACAAGACCAGAACCAGCTGGGAAACTAATACCGATTGGGAAACGTGTATGACTATCTCCACCTGTTCCTACAGTATCTGGTAAAACCATACGGTTAAGCCATGAGTGAATTACACCATCAGCAGGACGAAGTGCTACACCGCTGCGTGTAGAGATAAAGGCAGGAAGAGTTGCATGCAAAATCACGTCAGATGGTTTTGGATACGCTGCCGTATGACAAAAAGACTGAAGAACGAAATCCGCTGAGAAACCAAGTGCTGATAGCTCTTTGATCTCATCACGCGTCATTGGTCCGGTTGTATCTTGGCTTCCTACAGTAGAAGTGTGTGGCTCGCAGTACATACCTGGGCGTACACCTTCCAGACCACATGCCTTACCGACCATTTTTTGTGCAAGTGTATACCCTTTGCCTGTATCGGCAGGTTGAATTGGTAAAGCGAAGAAGGTAGCAGGCTCTAGTCCAAGAGCAGTGCGTGCTTTAGCCGTCAATCCACGACCGATGATGAGAGGGATACGTCCGCCTGCACGTACTTCGTCTTCGATGGTATTTGGGCGAAGGCTGAAAGTTGCAATCACAGAACCGCTCTTGGTAATGGTTCCAGCTTTGGTGTCGATGTCAAGAACATCGCCTGTTTCCATTTGCTCTACATTGGCTTCGATTGGAAGTGCGCCTGAATCTTCACAAGTTGCAAAGAAAATAGGTGCGATGATACTGCCGATAACAACACCGCCGGTATGTTTGTTCGGGATGCCGGGAATATCATCACCCATGTGCCATTGGACAGAGTTTGCAGCAGATTTACGGCTTGAACCCGTCCCTACAACATCACCGACGTAAGCGATTTGCATCCCGAGTTTTTTGAGTTCAGTAATTTTTGCAAGACCTTCTGGCATTTTTGCCGCAAGCATCGTTGTTGCATGAAGAGGGATATCTGAACGAGTAAATGCCGCGCTTGCAGGTGAGAGATCATCGGTATTGGTTTCACCTGGGAATTTGAAAACAACCACACTGAATTTTTCATCAAGAGGTTTTTTGCTTGTAAACCATTCTGCGTTAGCCCAGCTTACCAATACTTCTTTTGCATAGCTGTTTGTTTTTGCAAGCTCTACGATATCGTTGAATGCATCATAAACAAGTAAAGTATGTTTAAGCTCATTGGCAGCGTCTTGAGCCAATGCGTCGATGCTGAGAGCATCGATAAGTGGTTTAACATTGTAACCGCCTACCATTTTACCAAGAATTTTAATGGCCGCTTTTTTATGATCGTCGCTATTGATATCACTGTTGTCAGCTAAAAATGCTTTTACTTCACCTTGAACGATTTGGTGTAAAAATGCTGCTTTGACGTGAGCGCCATCATCGACACCTGGGTTGACACGTGATGCTAACATCTCTGTGAGGTCAGAATTTTTAGATTTTTCTGCTTTGATAAGCTCTACTAAATCAGTTACTTGTTCTTTCGTAAGGGGGAGAGGAGGGATTCCTTGCGCTGAACGCTCTTCTACGTGTGCTGTGTATTCGTCCATAAATGCCATGGGAACTCCTGCTAAATTTAATATAGAAAGTATAGCAGAAGAGAAGAACTATTTTTTCATAGTGTTACAAAAGTAAACACTTATTTAAATAGTAGTGTGTAGTATCGAAACACTATGGGATTCCTTATTCATTCATGAGTTCACGATTTCCTTTTGCATTAGGTGCTGATAGGATGCCGTTTTGCTCAAGCTGTTCGATAAGGCTGGCAGATCGATTGTAACCGATTTGAAGACGTCGCTGTAAATAGCTAATAGAGGTTTTTTGTTCAGACAAAACAATATGCTTAGCCTCTTCATACAACTCATCCAATGGTTTTCCTTCTCCTCGCTCACTTCCGCCATCACGTATAATCTCTTCTTTATCCCGTAAAAAACGTCGATCGTATTCAGGCTCGCGTTGGGCTTTGAGGAAATCGACTACTTTTTCAATTTCAGCTTCAGTACTCCAAGGTGCATGGAGTCGTACTAATCCGCTCATTCCGGGAGGTGTGAAGAGCATGTCTCCTCGACCCAAAAGAGATTCTGCACCCATCCCGTCAAGGATGATTTTACTATCGATTTTTTGTCCAACTTTATAACTGATCCGTGAGGGAAGATTGGCTTTGATAAGTCCTGTTACAACATCTACGCTTGGTCGTTGGGTGGCTACAATGAGATGGATTCCGCTTGCTCTGGCCATTTGGGCAAGTCTGGCGATGGAATACTCAACATCTTTACCGCTGGTCATCATCAAATCAGCAAGTTCGTCAATAATAACAACGATGTAAGGAAGCGGTGTGCCTCCCTCTGCTTTCATCTTTTCATTGAAGTTTTCGATATTTTTGGTTCGTGTCTCGCTCATCATTTGATAACGTCGTTCCATTTCATAGACCATATTATTCAAAGCGGCAATGGCTTCTTTTGGTTTCGTAATAACAGGTGTTAGGAGATGCGGAATATCATTATAAATTGAAAATTCAAGCATTTTCGGGTCAATCATCAGAAGTCTGAGCTGATCGGGTGAGTTTTTGTACAATAAGCTTAAAATCATAGCATTGATCCCGACGCTCTTGCCGCTTCCCGTTGTTCCTGCGATGAGGAGGTGAGGAAGTTTTTTAAGATCGGTTATAAAAGGTTTGCCCACGATATCTTTACCTAAAACAAGTGTGAGTGGAGATGAGGCTTCTTGGAAGAGCTTACTTTCAAAAATATCACGTAAATAAATAGTATCTACAGTTTTGTTTGGTATTTCAATCCCTACAACATCTTTACCGGGAATAGGGGCTTGAATACGTATGGTTTGTGCTTTCAATGCCATAGCAAGGTCATCTTGCAAGCCTAAGATTTTAGAGACTTTAATGTTTGCTGCGGGTTTAAATTCAAAGGTTGATACGACAGGACCTGCATAGGTACGAACGACATCCCCATCAATATTAAAATGAGCAAGTTTTTCGATCAAATCACGAATTTTATCATCCAATTCACTCTCATCAACAACCGTTTGTTTCTTGGGTGGATATTGTAAAAAGCTAGTGGGCGGAAGCTTGAAATTTTTAGGTTTCTCACTAACGCCTCGGTCGATTTGTTCTAATAGAATCTTATTTTCTTCCAATTCTTCGACGACGACAGCGTGCTGTTTACTCTCTTTGACTTTTTTTGCCATACTGAGAATAGTAGATTCTTTTGGTTGTTCGGATATTACTGGAAGTGGAGTATTATCTCGTATAGGTTCTTGTTGTACGTGGAATAAATCGTCACTTTTTTCGGTAGTATTCATGGGTGTTGGGGTATGGATCGGTATTATTGTTTCAGGCTCAAACTGAGGTTCATTATACTCATAAGAAGGGATAAAAGTATTTTCTTCAGAGGTACTTGAATCGGTAGCTGTATATGCAGTATTAAGCGTTGTATTCAAAGGTGATTTTTTGAGTGTATTAAGTGGTTTTTCCATATAATTTTTAAAAGGACGTGCCAAATCACCGAGTGATTGTTCTAATATAATTATCATTGAGACCGCTACAATCATAAGCCATATTATCCAAAGACCGAAGCTTCCAACGTAAAGGCTTAAAAAGTCAACAATCACACCACCAAAGGCTCCTCTATAAGTTCCGCTTACGACTAGCGCTTGGAAAATTATGAGTATAAAAAACAAAAGTAAAAATATGCTTCCCATCTCAAGATGACGTTTCGTATCAGATTTTGATTTATAAAAATACATTAGTGGTATCATAAACAGCAAGAGATACATGTAAGCGACGTAACCAAACAATGCAATATTATTGGCTGAAAAAATTGCCCCCCATGCCCCAATGATAGAAGAATCGCCAATGATAGTAGCAAGTCCTAGATAAAAAAGTATGCCAAAGCTTCCGATGAAAAGTGTATCGCGTAAAATGGTAAATCCTTGATATATTGTAAAGTGGCTGGATTATAGCAAAAAAAGAGAAGCTGAATTCTTTTTATGTCATTTTGCTATAAATAATTGACGAGAGAGAGCTTTGAAACCTTGGATATGCTGGATAACATAGCTTGGTAACTGAGGCTTAATTGTTGCATTTGTAAGGTTGCTTCGGCTATATCAGTATCAATAATGCTGGATTGGAGCATTTTTGTATTGACAATGAGTAAATCACTGCGATCTGATGAAGCTTGCAATACTTGAGAATAAGAACCCGATTCAGTTTGCAGACGACTAACGTGATCACTCAAATCATCCATCATTTGTATTGCGTTTTGAATACCAACGTTTCTTGGGTCTTTACTATCTGACCCATCGGAGCGTATTTTACCTTCTTCAACAGATTTAATCATTTCTTCGATTTGAGCAAAGAAATCTGTTTTTGGATCGCGGATTGTTAGAGCACTATTGGCATTAAAGGTTAAGGCACTTCCTGCTGTACCACTGTAATTTGACGATGAGGCGTCATATAATGACATTGTAGCTTGTGTTACTGGTGCATTTTTTTCTTCGAAAACTATCTTACCAGAGTAATCAAGGCTAACAGAACCGAGTAGATTTGCATTTTGTATCGCTGTATTGTATGCATTAAGAGGGGGAACAGGAATGGTCGTTAATGGATCTGTTCCTGTAATAGATAGATTAATTACATCCATTAGTTGTTGGTAGGTCATATTCGCAGGGGATGTATTATTTCCGAACCCATCTTGGAGAACAACTCCATTGACTTCAACAGGATTGGTAGTAAAATCAAGATTTACATTATAGGCGGTAGTACCATCAATTTGTGTCCCTGCAAGACTTAATTTTGTTGTTGCATTAAAAGAACCTATATCAAAGAGTTTACTTGATGGTGTAGCATATGCATTGGTACTTTTATCAATTTGTGAAACGTTAGAAAGTAATTTTGCCCCAACATTTTCAAACTTGGTACGATCATATTCAATTCCTTCAATCGTATTTGTAACAGTAGAAGGGGCTAATCCACTTTTTGTAAATTCTTTTACGTAAAGCGAGTTAACAATAGGGGAAGCAATAACATCTTCAAAATTACTGGTCCCTGCTTGAAGTAAGTCAATATTAGCAGGCACATCTGCCGCATCGGTTCCTGCAGAGTTAAAATCAATAGCTCCAATCATGTGAAAATCAAGCTTACTAGAACCGGTTTGTTTGTCTTGAATCTCAATTTGACCATGAGCATTGATACTGACATTAACTTGATTAGTACCGTACTGTGAAGCTATATTTTGAAGTAAATTATCAACCGTATCTGTAGTATTAAGGGAAATTTGTTGTTTAAATGTTGTACCGTCTGTTTTTGTCCCTTGAATATAAAAATGAGAAAGGCGTGTCGCATCATTAGTCTTATCCGTATCAGTATCTCCCATCAGGTCACGTATTGTACTTGATGCACTAATATATGTTGGTGTACCTGAATTACGTGTCAGACTTGAATCTTTCATGATGTCAGGAAATTGTTCTGATAAACTAAGTTGTGGTACATTGGTTGTGATCGTACGATTGATTTTACTTTCATCACCTAAAAATAACTGCGTTCCAGAAATATTGTATTTTTGTTTGACGCCTGAACCTAAAAAGGCAGTTAGATCTTTATTATTACCTTGATATGTTCCATCTGCTCCTATGGGCATTTGTGATGTTGCCGTACCAGAAAAAAGATATTCTCCTCCGATAGAAGTATTGGCAAGAGTCAGTAAGTTATTTTTTAAACCGCGTAACTCTTTTGCGATGGCTTGAGTACTTGTATCTGAATTAGAACTGTTGGCAGCATTGATTAATTTGACTTTCATTGACTCAATAGTTTTAACGATTGAACCAATTGTGGTATCGGTTTGAGTACTAACTTTATAAGCATTTTGAGCACTGTCTTTGATTTGTGAAAGTGTAGTGATTTCGTTGTCTAGGCGAAGTGTATCGATAAAAACACCTGGATCTTCATGAGCATATTGAATTTTTTGGCCTGATGAAATTTGTTTGTTGACATCAAATAGCTGTTGATTAATTTTATTATTTTCGCCGTAAATATTATTATAATACGATGTAGATGTAACTCTCATCTAAAATCCTTGTGCTCGAATTAAACTTTATTAAGCAATAAAAGTTCCATACCATCAAAATCGGCAAAAGATGAAAAAAAATTAGTTTGAAGGCACTTTACGATTCTTTAAGCAAAGGCAACCTATAATTCCATCTCTTCAAACACATGCCAGTGTGGTGAAATGGTAGACACGCCGGATTCAAAATCCGGTATAGCAATATGTGGCGGTTCGAGTCCGCCCACTGGTACCACAATCTAATCCAAGACAGTCCAAATCAATTCAAAAAAACCTTATTTAGGCATATTTGGCCATTTCCTTGTCCATAATGTTTCAGACTAATCCACCTGCATCCGTACTTTTAATGTACTTTCTGTAAACATAGGAAGTTCGAATATCAATTGGATAAAAACGTTTCAATATACACTTCAATCTTTTCGGCCGCTTGGGTTGCTTTTTCATGATACACGACTTTGAAATAAGGATCCAATTTATCATCCGGATCAAGATTATTTAAAAGCGAATACTCAAACCATTGTGCATACCCTGCTACATTGATGACATTTCCACTGGTTCCGATAACGACAAATAGATCACACTCATTGATTGACTGCTGTAGCTTCTGATACATCGGCGCCTCTTCGCCAAACATGACGACGTTGTGGCGAATGTTGCTGCTTTGGCATCTCGGGCAGATCACATCGATTTGGCTCTTGTATCCGATTTCAAATACACTTTTGCATTCTTCGCAACGTAAATCAGTTAGAGTGCCGTGCAGATGGACGACATTAGGACATCCGGCACGCTCAAATAGATCATCAACGTTTTGGGTGGGAACATCGATCTGTTTTGGATAGTTACGTTTGAGACGAGCGACCATGTTATGGGCAAGATTAGGCTGTTTGCTTTCTAGATCACGCCGTCTGGCATCATAAAAATCAGCCACCAGTTGCGGGTTACGCTCAAACCCTTTAACGGAGCATACTTCCATAACATCGTACTCTTCCCATAAGCCGTCACTGTCTCTAAAGGTACGAACACCGCTTTCAGCACTGATGCCTGCACCGCTTAGTATCAGTACTTTGAGTGCAGAGGAGGGTGCTTTGATGTTTTCGAGCGCTGTTTTGGTCCTTTGTTTCAAGCTTTCATATTGTTTTTCAAGAAGAGCATTTTCTACAAGTTCTGCAAAATCTTCATTGCCATTTAGGATAACTTCGTTCGCTTGTTTTATTCTCTCAACCTCTGATACAAAAGAAAATCTGTCTATTTTATTTGTTCGGTATTGGGCAATTAGCTCATCCAAGTCCTGATAGAGAAATTTGAGAGTATTTTTGTTGAGCATACGGGTCAATCCTGTCTGGAACTGCAATAATCTTGTATGATCTTGGCATGATCAAATACAAGCTTGTCGTAGGGGATATCATCAAGTGGATACACGAATGCCTCTTTCGCATCATCGGCACCTACAGGTATTCCAAAAGCTTCACAAACGTATACTATTGAGACACAGTGAAATCTCGAATCCCGTGCAGGATCCGAATAGACACCAAGTAGGGAGTCTAGGGTGACATCAAGATAGATCTCTTCTTTCATTTCACGTACAACAGCAGTTTCTACTGTTTCACCGATATCGACGAATCCACCCGGCAATGCAAGTCCTTTAGGATTGTTCAATCTCTCAATGAGCACAATCCCTTCAAATACACCAACATCATTGTAAATTTCAACTATACCGTCCACGGCTAAGAAGGGAGTCTGAATCATTGATGGCCTTTAAAACGTATGTTTTGACATTATAAACCAATCGACATTACCTTCTGGGTAAAATATCAAATAAAATTAATTCATATACCAATGGAGAACTATTGATCATACTGGACTTTGAAACCAACTCCGCAAATCTCCATGATGTGATCGAAGTTGCGGCGTTTCGGATTAAAAGAGAAGAGGGTACTTATGTTATCGCTGATTCCTTCCATCGCTACTATTTCTCTGAATATGAAGTCAATCCTTACGCTCTTGCTGTGCACAAACTCTCTCCTCAACGAATAGAACGATTACGAGCGAATGTTGATTACGCAGAGTATTTTGTAGAAGATCAGGAGTTTGTAGAGTTTTGTCAGGGGGCTAAAACACTCATCGCACATAATATAGCGTTTGAATTACGTCATATCGGTGAGTTGACTAGTTTCGAAAAACACTTCTGCACGATGAAATCCAATAAAAAGATTGTCGGGGCCCTCAATGTCAGGGGAAGTCTTAAAAACCCAAAACTGCTGGAAACCTGCCGGCATTACTGCATCGAATTTGATGAAGATCAGTATCACAGCGCCGTTTATGATGTTACGAAGACACTGGAAGTTTTGAACAAAATGAACTGCACAGGAATACAGATTTAGATATTAAAGATAAGTCTCTAAGATAGTGCAGGGATGGTAGTCAATCTCACCAGAATTAATAGGCTAATATGTGGGCTTATTTTAAAAAATTTAAATTCTACCCCGTAATATTCAATATGTATACGTTAACTGAATGATTTTAGGTTCAGGATCAATATTGTTGACTGCATCGAAAAGGTTGCAACCCAAATGCAGTAAAATAAGTTCGATTAGTTTTCCACATTTTATTTTTGGCGCATCTTTGGTTGCTGTCCATTTTGTGGTTTACTACGTTGATGTTGCTTATAATCTTGTAACAATATGGCGTCATTTTCTGCATTCTTTCGTGCATTTTCATCTCTTGCTATTTCTAACGCTTCCTCATCTGATTTGATTTTTTTAGCTTCTTCTGTATAAGTTTCTTCACTTAAGCAAGTCCACACTAAGCTTTTAGTGATAGTGTTAAATTCATGATGCTTGCGTTCATTTGGACATGTTGCCATAGATTCATCTCCAAATATATTGACTGATATCAGCATAACTAGAAAAAAACTAAAAATAGATTTTTGCATATGAACTCCATTAATAAAATAAAAAATGATTTTATCATTAAAAAGTTTCTTTATAGATTTAGCAACTCAAGAGGAAATTACCTATGGTACATTTTTTGCTTGCTAATATTGTGTTAAAAACACAAATTTCTATGGAGGTTAATATGACAGTCTCTAATAATTTAATGATTGCATCACAAATGTATGCCAATAAAGATGTACAGACCCAAAGCGGTGCTAGTGGTACATGGACTGGTGCTTCTCAAAGTACTACTATGGATTTTAGTGCTATCGCTCAGCAGCTTATGTCAGCGATAGATACCAATAAAAGTGGTACCCTTGATAAAGCTGAGTTTTCTCAAGCAGCTCAAACATTGGCTAAAAGTAGTGGTAAAACTGATACTAGCGGTGTTGATGCAGCTTTTGGAAAGATGGACTCAAATGGTGATGGTTCAATTAGTTCAGATGAAATGTTAAATGCTATCAAGCAAGCTACTGCGCAAACTCAAACTCAAAAAAAACATCACCATCATCAAGCTAATGCAAATGCAACGGACGGCACTTCACAAGTAGCTCAAGCAAACTCATCAACACAATCATCTTCCCCTGCAAATGAAATGCAAAAAAACTTGTTTAATAAAATTATGGCCGCTTACGGTAGTTCAACTACTACAGCAGGAGCAACTACAAATCTTTCAGCTTAACGATTAGCGTTGTATCTGTATAACTTCGAAGCATTCACAACTCCTTGCGAGCTTCATATTGAGGCTCCTGTTCAGACAGAAGCCGATAATGCAGCGCAACTCATCATTTCTCAAGCCAAGAGATTAGAATATTGCTATGGATTTTTTCGGGAAACCTCTGAGTTGTATGCCATTAATAATCGCACAAACAATACTCACATGATAAGTGATGAATTTGCAGGACTCATAGAAATGGCTCTTTTTTATACGAAAATGACTCAAGGGGTTTTCGATATTACTTTATCCGGTACACTTAAAGCATCATTTAAAGCCTCTACATTAGAAGAATATCACTCGATGAAAGAAACATTACTTCCGTTTGCTTCGTCTGAACATATACTCTTGGAAGGGAATCAACTTACATTCTATAATGACTTTACAAAAATTGATTTTGGCGGTTTAGTAAAAGAGTATGCTGTTGACCAAGCAGTTTTACAGCTTCAAAACCTCGGGATAAAGTCTGCTTTAGTTAACCTTGGAGGAGACATCGCAGCGTATGGAGCTTGTCATAATAAACCATGGAAAGTTGGAATCCAAGATCCAGATTCACTAAATTTAAATCTTGTTGAAGTTGAGCTACACAACCAGTCGTTATGTACATCAGGGCATTCTAAACGTTTTAATGAGATTGAGACAATTAAAATCTCTCATATCCAACCATCTGATATGGCACTCAAAAATTATAATCAAGTTAGTATGCTCGCACCCACAACGGTAGATGCAGGTGTATGGAGTACTGCCTTACTCATCAATCCGAATCTAATCCTTCCAGCACATATCAAGTTGATTCATACTAAGTATTAAAATTTTAATACTTATCACCTTCCGTGGAATAGAACGTTATGTTGGATCAATCAAAAAAAATTTTCAAAATAAGCTTTAATGACTAAAATTATATTTACAATTTGGAGAATACTATGATGAACTCAAAACGCATAACTCAGGCTATGATCATTACATAAGATAGAAAGAACCAATTTTTCTAAAGAAAGAGGTAGTATGAAAAGTTTTTTTAATTTCTTCAAACGAGGAAATTTACCCGATGATAAGAGAGAATTGCCATATTGGTTAAAGATTAAAAATGGACAATTTGACGATATCGATGTATCACATAATACGGTGGACAGTCTCATCACTTTGAGCAGTCCAGAGTTCAATGAGTTTGTAAGTAGTGTAAACCACGATATGCTTTTTGTCTATCTAAGTACCATGAGTGATAATGAGATACAAAGGTTTTATACCTATCTTGAAAATGAAGTTAACACAAAATCTCAGTACGATACGGCAAGAAATCAATTTGAAAATACGATGAGTAAAGTTAAAGCAAATAAAATTTCTGATGAGAAAAAAGCGAGGGCAACACTCGAAACACCGCTAATGATAAACTTTGCCAAACATATATACCATGCTATTACGGATTTTATCGAATATACTTCACAAGATTATTGCAACTACGCGACAGCAGATACATTTGCAATGTATGAGAATAATCTTTCAGAAATCATATGGAAAGAAATGAAGTATATTCCAGATCATTTTGAGCAGGTGCTAGATCATTTTCAAGGGTTTTATGATGAAGAGGATGCTGAGCATCAAAAGCTTTTTGCCCATTTATCAAATCGGTTTGGACTTTTAATCGCAACTCTGAATCGCTTGGTCGTTAAGACAGAAAATAGAAATTCATCCCTCAATTGGTTTACAGGAAAAATGCTGGAATATGAACTTGTTCCTGATGTTGAAATCTCTATTAGCCAAAGTAAACTCCTATCAACCGATAAAAAACTCATCAACTTCCTCTCGACAACATTTGCAGGGATTTGTGATGAGAGTGATGACAACTATCTATCATCACTCATCTGTGTCGTCCAAACTTTGTTTGAGTGGTATCCGGTAAACCGTGAGGCATGTGAATATGCGATGGTGGAGATGATGAAAAGTATTGCGGTCAAAAAAGTAAATGTCGAAAATGCCAATGACTTTTTAGCCTTTTTCGAAGAGTTACCACGGTTTTATGACGTACTGAGCTATGATAAAATCTATGAATTCAAAGAACTTATAAATCATGTTTTAGCAAACTATAAACCTCAAGATAACGAGATATTCGATAGTCCTGAAGTAAAAAACAAACTCATACTGTTGAACTATCTGGTGGATATGGAAGATTTGTATTATGAAAGCGGCAAATAAATGAATTTAAATAAAAGTGAAGTTTGGTATCAAGAAAATTATGACTTACTCAAAGGGGAGTTTGATAAGCATTCTCTCTTCTTCCAATGTAAGGTAACGCCACTGACCGATTTCGATATTGAGTTTAAAACTGCCAATGCTGATTCGGGTCAACTCTAAGACCTTTAATGGTGTCCCAAATTTTGGGTCTTTCAGCGCCCCAAAAAGCCGGCGGATATGCCGATTCTTTCCCTCGTCAATTACAACTTTGAGTTTTGTTTTTGCGCCACCAATGCTTATCTTTTCGACTTCAAGAGCCCTCAGCAGACCGTGCGGGCTTTGGACTCCTTTCAAAGATTGCGCAATATGTTCATCTGTTACGTGGCCTCTGACCCAGATCTCATATACCTTAATACAATTCCCAGGCTTGGTCAACGCGTCGCCGATTTTACCGTTGGTTGTGAATAATAGAAGCCCTTTCGATTCGAGATCAAGGCGTCCAATTGGCATCCATTCGTCATGAAAAACCCAATCAGGCAAAAGATCATAAACTGTTTTTCGTCCAAGTTCGTCAGATCGTGTGACCACGTAACCCTTGGGCTTATTGAGTACTAACAGTTTTTTCGAATCGGGCGTTGTTTTATTCATTAAGCGTGTTCCTTGGGTGTTTTTGATGAGCCATTAAAGTAAGATTGTTTCTAATAAACTACAATTGTTGGATGATCTTGCTTTAAAACCGCGAATTCAAGTAATAAGTGCAACGACTAGGCTTTTTAGCTGACTTAGAAAATCTTACCATAGAACTCTTCATTTAGTAGTAATACCTCTTTTTACCCAACTTTAAAACATCGCATTGAAAGTGTTCCATGTTGAAATCCTTCATAAACTGTATGAATAATTTCTCCTTCTCTTTGTGATCCTAATATGGGTAGAATCGGCAGATAATGTTCCAGTGTTGGGTGCGCATGGGCAAAATGTGGTAGATCAAAACTGATCAGTTTTTCATGATCATGTATGAGGGCATTCGAAAAAGCATCGTCGAATTCTTTGGCCCATTTTTCTACAGGCGCATCCCGATCACTTTGGGTATCCCCAAGGTTATGCGTAACATTTCCGCTTCCTATTATCATGATTCCTTGATCACGCAAAGTAGAAAGAGTTTTTCCAAGATCATAATGCCACAAAGCAGGTTTGCTCATATCAATCGAGAGTTGAAAAACTGGAACGTCATGTTTTGGGAAAAGATGAACCAATACAGACCATGCCCCATGATCAAAGCCATGACGTCGATCAATACGAGCATGAGTGAGTTCCGCTAATAATAGACTTGATGCTATTTCACCTTTTACATCGTATTTGATGGCATATAAATCATCAGGAAAACCAAAAAAATCATGGATAGTTTCTGGTTTGTCAACTACTGAAACTACCGAACCGTTTGTTGCCCAGTGGGCAGAGAGGATTAAAATTGCTTTGGGTTTGGCGAGGGTAGTTCCCAGCTGTTTCAAGCTTTGGGTATACGGATTGTCATCGATAATATTCATCGGTGATCCATGGCTGATAAACAAAGCGCTTTGACGCATGATTGTATTCCTTTGTTCTGTTGCATTGGCAGCCAAAGCCGCCAAAAGTGCTAAAAAATAACGTCGATTCATAATTACTTCGCTAAGATGCCTTCGAGTTGGATATCCAGTTTAACTGTTTCTCCAATAGCAACACCGCCAGCTTCTAAAACGGTATTCCATGTAATGCCATAATCCTTACGATTTATTTTTCCGCTCAGTCCTAGACCTACGCGTTGATTTCCCCATGGATCTTTAATCATTCCATTGTTTTCAAGGTCTAAAACAACGTTTTTGGTAACACCGTGCATTGTTAGTTTTCCATAAGCATTGTCCCCTTTGACTTTTTCTAATGCAAATGTGATTTGCGGATACTTCTGTGCATCAAATAACTCTGGGGATTTTAAATGACCATCACGTTTTTCATTAGCGGTATTGATTGAAGCAGTTTGAATATTTCCACTTAGTGATTTAAGTGTTTTTGTTTTTTCATCGTATTCAAATGAACCGTTAAAAGTATCAAATTTTCCTGAAACATCAGAAATCATCATATGTTTCACTTTAAAGCCAACCGTTGAATGACTCGTATCAATATTATATTGTCCTGCGAAAAGGGAGGCAGATCCTAGTAGTGCAAGGGCTACCGTAGCAGAGATTTTTTTCATAGTATTTCCTTTTTTATGTAATAAATAGTGTTAGTGCATAGGCACATCAAATAACAAAACTTTAGACTCTGTAAGAGCTAAAAGCGTGTATTCCTCCTTATCGGTGATTTGAAGTTCATCTCTCGCTTCAAGAATATGACCGTTAATCTCTATTTTTCCTTCGATAATAAATATCAATCGACCGTGATCTTTTTGTACATCGGGGATCAATATTTTTTTACTCTCATTGATTTCCGCTAAGTAGATAGCGGCATCTTGTTTAATGGTGATGGAATCTTCACGTCCGTCGCCACTGATCAGCGTGACCCATTGATTGGTCTTGTCATGATGATTAAAGTCACGCTGATCATACCGAGGAACTCCGCCTTCTTGGTTTGGATAAATCCAGATTTGAAAGAGTTCAGTATCTGAAGTCTCCATAGCATATTCAGAATGAAATACTCCCGATCCTGCACTCATATATTGAATCTCACCTGCTTTTATCACGCCATGATTACCTTGGGAATCACGGTGTTCTAAAGAACCTTTGGTAACGATAGAGACAATCTCCATATTTTTATGCGGATGCATATCAAATCCCATTCCAGCGTCAATACGATCATCATTAATGACGCGTAAAACTCCAAAGTTCATACGATTAGAATTGTGATAGTGTGCAAATGAAAAACTAAAACGGCTGTGTAACCAACCATGTTCCGCAACACCGCGTTCAGTCGAACGATGAATTTTTAATGACATATTTTTCTCCTTGGTATCAGAATATAGACCTAAAGGCATGACAGAGCATATTTGTATAAATGTTCTGCGATTCATGATTAAGCCTTTAATTACTAGTTAGTACTATATAAGTAAATTTTTTTATTGTGCTTTTTCTAATTTTCGTAGTAAACGTGAGAGAATTTGAATCTCTTCTTCATTCAGGGCTGCATCATACATGCCTGTCAAATTTGCTACGTGTTCATGGAATATTGATTTCATAGTGTCTGAGCCTTCTTCTGTTATCTCAAGAATTTTGATACGACGATCTTCATCAGAAGGAATGGATTTAATCAATCCTTTAGATTCAAGATTTTTAACGACAACCGTGATATTACCGGGTGTACTAAGGGTTAATTTGGTTATTTGACCAACACTTAATTTTCCCAGATGGTATAAGGATTCTAAAATACCAAACTGGGGCAATGTAAGATCACGATCACCTAGCCACGCTGTTTCTTTTGAACGGATTTTTGTAAGAGATCTAGAAAGCTCAATATGTGCACGTAAGACAATATCTTCATGTCTGCCATAACTTTTTGCACGTTTCATAGATTCTCCTTTAGTAAATCGATAACAATATAATAGTACTAACTAGTAATAATGTCAAGAGAATGGTATTGTATTTTATACTTTTTCTAAAAAAAGGTATTTTAAAAAGTGTTGATACTGTTGTGGAAGCTCTCGCAATTATGTCTTCTGATAATATTAGTTCAGTCATTATCTAAGATGAGTTTGATATTCACAAGAGTAGTCTGCGTGCAAAAAAACTATAAATTTCCAAGAGTGTAAAATTTATCGGTCAAAAGAATGGTTTTTACTCAGGAATTTAGCATTATATATCTGATAGACTAATGTATAAATATAAAAACATTCTAAAATAAAAGTGGTAAGCAATGCAGATTGAAGAACAAATTTGGAATAAAAATAATTGGACTGTAAAGAATGATTCTCAACTGGATGCATCAAAAGTACAACTTGTTTTCTTGTTTGGTGACATTGATGAAATAGCAAATATCTCTCATATTGAACATTTTCAATTAAGATATCCTAATGCCAAAATAGTCGGTTCTTCTACAACAGGAACGATTGAATCAGGATTTCTCAGTGAACACTCGTTAGTTGCAACTGTTATCGTTTTTGACCATGCGTGGGTAGAAGTAGCGTGTATTGATGACCTTGACAATGCAACGCTAGAAGATCGTTCAAAAGAACTCTTCGACCAATTATCGAAAGATCATTTAAAACACGTTTTTATTTTAATGGAGGGATTGGCATTAAATGGATCCCTGTTGGTTAAAGGGATCAATGATTTAGAGATGAAAATTCCTATGACTGGGGCATTGGCAGGTGATGGATATATTTTTAATCATACTCTCGTTATTGCTAATGGCACTGCAAAACAAAATCGAGCTGTAGCAATAGGGTTTTACGGTGATTCTCTTTCTATAAAAGTTGGATGTGGAGTAGGCTGGCAAGAGTTTGGAGCCCAGCGTGTTGTGACCCGATCAGATGGAAATGTAATCTATGAAATTGACCATAAGCCTGCACTGAAATTTTACGAAGATTACTTAGGTGAGCATATCAAAGATCTCCCAGCAAGTGCTCTTCCCTTTCCTCTCAATATTCATGCCTATGATGGAGATAAAGAGGTAGTTAGAGTAATGATGGGTATTAATGAAGATCAGTCTATCTATTTCGCGGGCGATATTCCTCAAGGATCAACGGTGAGACTCATGAAAACCTCTGTACTTGATTTAATAGAAGGGGCGGAAGTTGTAGGTAAAAACATATCACTTCATTCTGAGAAGCCCTCATTGGCGATTGCTGTGAGCTGTGGCGGGAGAAGAAACGTTTTAAAAGAATTTGTCAGTGAAGAGATCCAAGCTATGCAGGAGCAGCTTGGAGGAAATACCCATGTCTGCGGACTTTATTCGTACGGGGAATTAGCTCCATTTCCGGACAACTTATTTGATTGTAAACTTCATAATCAAACGATGACAGTAACGGCAATTTATGAAGATGTCTTTTGATGAAATTTTTCTTTTTTCACTTCAATCGACTGCTTTAAATCATAAATAGACCTATTTTTTCTATTGGTCTGATAACGTTCCATGTATTTTTTCTTGGTAAGTGCCCAATCCAGCCTCTAACCATAAAATTGCTGTTTGGTTAAACCGTTCGCTAGCCAGAATAGAGGCTTTGGCTTTTACGGCAGCTCAATCTGCAATAGATCGGCTCAGCTCGTCAGCACTGGCAAGTTGGTTGTCAAAACGCCCTCGTATGAGATTGGCGTATTCGGTGGAAGCTTTGATCTGCATTTGAGCACTTTCTATTTTGCTCTGCGTGGCTTTAATATCAAGATAGGTATTGCTGATTTCAGTAGCGATGCGATGTTTATAATCTTCTAAAGTGATTACGGATGCGAGTTTTACTGCCTTGGCCGCTTCGGTTGTATGAACGTCACTGAATCCGCTGATTTTTTTGAGTGGTGCGTGGACACCTATTTATGCCATGCACCCGGCGCTGCAATATCTGTCCTATATATCGCCACTGCGTTATTACATCGAAGGAAGCGAAAGTATTTTTTACCGTGGGACGGAGTGGATTGATTTATGGCCTTATTTTATGGGGGTCATATCGGTCGGAGGTGTAATGTATTGGATCGGTTTTCGAAAAATCGGACGGTTGTTTTAGAAAACTAAGGTTGTAGACGACCTGAACCAGGATGAAAGCGCTTCTGAAATTCGGCAAACTGGTATATTTAGTTTTATCTATATGACTAATAAATGGGTGTTTACTTTTTTATTGTTATAATATCATGATGATAAACAATTTAAATTATAAGCTTGACTTACTAGAGACAAATCTTGAATTAAAAAGTAGTTTGGAATTACAAATGTCTTTGCTCGATGCAAAAGAACACCTGCTTGATGTATGGGGAGATCTCACACCAGAAGAAGAAATGAGTTTAATAAATAGGATCGCAAAAATCGAAAAATACTTACAAAAATGAGTTAACGCACTTTTTAACCTCTTGTCGTCCTGTGAATAGCGGCGTAAAACGAATTTAATCCCACATACACTTGCAACATATCACAAAGACATCAAATTATTACCAAAAATACCATTATTTTCTCATTATTTATCGTTAACATAATAATAAGAAAAAAATAGGCGGTCATATCCGATAGTCCATAGGATGTATAATGTTCGCAACTCAAAATTTAGCTGTTTTGTACATAGAAAAAGATCTCGATAT
>CAIMUF010000056.1 GCA_903844635.1 uncultured Sulfuricurvum sp.
ACCTATTTGGTCACCTAATAAAACTTAAAGTGGTTGAAAGTACGTTGTGCAGGGAAAGCGTTATGGTGACTCCAAGGGGATTTGAACCCCTATGACCAGAATGAAAATCTGAAATCCTAACCATTAGATGATGGAGCCACTGAACAATAGTAAAAAAATGGTGTCCCGTGATGGATTCGAACCATCGACCCCTTCATTAAAAGTGAAATGCTCTACCAGCTGAGCTAACGGGACAAGAACGCACATTATCGCTTACACGATTTGTGGATGGGAATTATAGCGGTTATAAGCTTTGATGTCAATGATATTGGCGAGAAGATTTTAAAAGCCTTTTTTTCTTTTCAAAAATGTGGCATAAAGACGCTAAAATTTGCGCTTTATAGCACTTTTTAAGAGCATTTATTTACAAGCTGTTGATATACACGGCTAATTCATGAACTTGCTCTTTTGTGTGCGTGTTCATAAAATTCTTTTTAATCATTTTTGCTACCGGCAGACCTTTTCTTTCACCAGAAGAAAGATCACTTAACGCTTTTTCTATCTCAGTTACCGATAAATCTTTGATGATTTTTGATTTTCCAACGGCGGTATTTTCTCCTGCAGGACCATGACACGTTTTACAGTTTTGTACATATATAGAACTGATCGGAGCTCCCCAAACCATACTCGCGGTAAACAACGGAATCACTATTTTGATGAAATTCATCGAAAATCCTTTTAAATTAAAATAAAGCATTGTTGAAAAAGTAAACCCCCTATTTATAGGGCTTTTACGATGCCTCTGCATTATTCTAGCAAAAAATATTCTTGTGAAAACTTAAAATATACCGTGTATTTATAAAAATTTATAACTTTCAAAAACCCCCTAAATATCTCATTTTTGTTGATTATAATGCAGCAATTATGCTTGAAATTTATAGGAACAGATTGTTTATCTAAGCTCTATTTTCCTGTGAAACTTTCTGTCGAACATGAGTGGGGCAAAACTGCTCTTGATTGAGTCAAAGATTATAAAGATTTTGCAGTCTTTTTGAATGTATCCTCTTCTAGACAAGATTCTTCTTGATGATGAGTATAAATGTGTATTTTTCTTGCATATGAAGTTCTCTATTCATTCTAAATAGAGTATTCTTTTAATATCGTTTATTTCTCATTTATTTCTCATTCTATATTGTTAAGATTAATCGCAAGATAAGTGGTTGAGCTCAATACAAAATATTTATACAAAGAAAGAGGTTACGTTATCATGTTTACATCTCAAAATTTAACACTTTTATACGTTAGTGGAGATGTCAAAGCGCGAGAAAATAATGCGGTACTTATACGTAATAATGGGTTACGTGTTTTTACGGCAAATAATACAAATCGAGCTTATGAGCTGTATCAGACGCATAAAATTGATTTGATTGTTATCGATTTTCCGCTTCCCGATGAAAATGGGGTAGACTTTATTCGGCATCTTCGACAAATGGGTATTGATATTCCCATCATTATTACCACTGCCAGTCCAGATAAAGAGATGCTTATTGAGGCTATAAACCTTGATATCAGCCGCTATTTGATCCAGCCGTTTGAAGAGAGAGAGATGATAGATGCGATTTCGGCAGCAGCCAAAAAGCTATCGAATGCGCACGGTGCAACTTTTGTAACACTGCATCATGGATTTAGCTACGATAGGGTTAACAAATCGGTTAATAGTCCTGATGGCAATGTTGTTTATTTGTCAAAAAAAGAATATCGTCTACTTGAACTTCTATTAGAAAATAAAAGAAAAATCATTCCATATGAAACCATCGAATCTATTATATGGCATAACTCAAGTATGAGTATAGATGCTCTGCGTACGTTGGTTCGCGCTGTTCGTAAAAAGACATATCAAGATATCATCATTAACAATAATTCAATTGGCTACAAAGTAGACCTCTAGTCGAGGGATACTTTAGGCTATCTGCACACTGTCTATACCTGTTCATTTTTACACATACGGGCTATCAATCACATAAATATCACAATTGGTTTATAAAATACCATTATTTTCTCATTATTTATCGTTAACATAATAATAAGAAAAAAATAGGCGGTCATATCCGATAGTCCATAGGATGTATAATGTTCGCAACTCAAAATTTAGCTGTTTTGTACATAGAAAAAGATCTCGATAT
>CAIMUF010000057.1 GCA_903844635.1 uncultured Sulfuricurvum sp.
AAATTTTCGAATCGTGCAGTTTTCATTGGCTTCTTATAAGGGAACTTTTCGTCGAATTTGTCAGTTCTATTTTTGATCCAAAATCGATTAAACATAGCCTCACCAATGATGTCCAAGTGATAAAGCCTAAATACGATTCCTGCAATAGAAATACCATATTTTTGCTTTACATGATTAAGCTCTTCAAGAGAAATTTTAGTTCTTTTTTCACCAAATTCACTGAATACACTATCTTTAGGAAACAAAAATGCTCCCGAAAATCTATCACTGGCTTTTTCAGCGTTCAACTCATGTTGAGGCAATACAAGATGTGCAAGCTCATGAATGGCGGTAAATCTTTTCCGATCAGCGGTTAATTCATTCGAATTATTCAAAACGACAAAGGGGTGATTCTTATCTTCATTCGCTTCACCACTAAGTCCATTGAAATGTTTTTCATCTTCAATCAAAATCACTTTGATATTTTGTAATTCAAGCATCTCAATAATATTGTCAATCGAATCAATCCCTAAATTCCAACTACTTCTAAGATTTAAAGCCAATTGCTCTAAGTCGTCAAAATCATTAACTGGATCATTTGCTATTGGATTGTCAAACTTTGCATTTATCTCTAAAATATTTTCGATTTGTAGGTATCGTTCAAGATACTCTTGCACTTTTTCTTTTATGGTTTCTTGCTTTTTAACACCTAAAGATGAGTGTTTTCGAAAATCGACTTTATTGATTTTGACTTCGACAGTTCTAAAAAAATATTCTACTCCAACACCAAGAGCATTTGCAAGTGCAATTAGTACAGTCGAAGATGGGCTTTTCTGATCTTTTTCATATTGAGATATTGCTTGTTTAGTTACGATATTTTGGGCATTATCAACTAAATCTTGCATAGAAAATCCTGCTTTGATTCTTGCTCTTTTTAATCTATCACCAAACATAGTAAACTCCTTTTATTAAGTTTATTATAAATCGTTTTCACTAAATTATAGCTTATATAGTTGACAAATTAATAATTAAGTGTTATTCTGTCAACTGTAATGTCGCTTTGTGGTATAGCATCCCGTTTCAGACGTTAAACGAAATGAAGCTAAATTATCTTCCAAAGGGTCAAAAATGCTCGATTCACACAGAGTTATGCCTCATTCCGATGGCTGGCAAGTAAAAAGAGATGGTGGTCAAAAAGCCTCTCATGTTGTTGATACCAAAAAAGAAGCAATAGAAATTGCTCGAAAAATATCAACCAATCAACATACTGAACTGCAAATCCATAACAAAGATAATAAAATAGGCAGTCGAGATTCACACGGAAGAGATCCATATCCTCCAAAAGGATAAATATTCTATGGCTGCATTTGTAGCCATAGTGATCATTTGATCTCTTTTACTTATTTTCAGTCGGCGTAGGTGCTGGTGCAGCTGGCGTTTGACTTGAAGCGTTGTTGTTTCCGCTATTAGCACTTACCACTCCACTAAAACCTTTTTCTAAAATATTACTTTGTGAAGCCATAGTATTGTTAGTTGCTTTAGCTATC
>CAIMUF010000058.1 GCA_903844635.1 uncultured Sulfuricurvum sp.
CGTAAACCGACATCATCGATATAATTGAGTAAAAAATTAGTTTTTATAATTTTACCGAACTCTTTTAGTGCCGTGTGTAATTTATGGTGTCTTGAGTAGGAAGTAAGTCTTTTTAGGAGCTGTGTAGCCGTTGTTTGTCAGTAGCATAGGGTAACAGGTATTCAGGGAATTAAATTTTTAAAATAGTTGTCTTGACATATTGGTGTGGTATAATTTTCATCGTTTACAATCATAAAATAATAATTTGGTGGTTTATCAATGCTTAAAAAAATGATACTTAATTGCGAGAAATATGGCTTTACTCTGTTAAGTAATTCTCTATGATCCGAAATATCCCAAGAACCGTATGGATGCTTGGTTTTGTTTCTTTGTTTATGGATTTTTCCTCTGAACTTGTCCATGCCCTGTTGCCACTTTTACTTGTAAATGTTTTACATGTAGGGATGCTTGAAGTAGGTATTATTGAAGGTATTGCAGAATCTACTGCTCTGTTAGTAAAAGTGTTTTCTGGAACGCTTAGTGATGCCATTGGCAAGAGAAAAATTTTGCTCGTAATCGGATATGGTCTAGCTACGATTACTAAACCGTTTTTTCCTTTGGCACAGCATGTTGAGACCGTATTTGCCGCACGCTTTATCGACCGCATTGGCAAAGGAATACGTGGAGCACCTAGAGATGCGCTCGTAGCCGATATAACTCCAAAAGAGACACTTGGAGCTGCTTACGGCTTACGACAGTCTATGGATACAGTTGGGGCAGTGCTTGGTCCCTTATCGGCCGTTGGATTACTTTTTTTATATGAAGATATCCGTTTTGCTTTATGGTTTGCATTGATTCCTGCACTATTTAGTATGTACATCATTTTCTTTAAGATCAAAGAGAGCACGCATCTTACAAAGAGTGCTCAGTCTAAAAAGATATTTTCTCTCACACTTATGCGATCTTTTTCTCCATCTTTTTGGTTGGTTGTAGCTATCGGTTCGCTTTTTATGCTTGCACGTTTCAGTGAAGCATTTTTGGTGTTAAAAGCACAAGAAGGCGGATTTAAAATAGAGTTTGTACCACTTGTAATGGCTGTAATGTCAGTTGCTTATGTCGTATCATCCTATCCAGCGGGAGTTTTAAGTGATCGATTTGAACGCAGATATCTGCTTTATATAGGGTTGATATTGCTTGTATGCGCAGATTTTAGCTTGGCAAATGCTGCTTCATATACTTCAATACTTTTTGGTGCACTGCTATGGGGATTTCATATGGGTTTTTCACAAGGTGTGCTCGGTGCTATGGTAGCCGATACGGCACCTGCGGACAAACGCGGCAGTGCCTTTGGTTTTTTTAATCTCTTCAGTGGTGTCGCTATGTTATTTTCAAGTGTCCTCGCTGGATGGTTGTGGCAGAGTTACGGCTCGGCGTTCACTTTTTATTCAAGTGCCATTTTTGCCATGCTGTCACTTATACTTATGTTTATTAAAAGGTAATTTATGCAAAAAATCAAAAAAGTTTTTTTATTTTCTCTTTCGCTGTTTTTTTTACTGCTCGCAGGATGGGGATATTACGTTGTTCTTGGAGGAAACTTTGCTACCGTGGAAAAAGGCGTACTCTACCGAAGTGCACAGCCTGACAAAGAAGATATAGAGCATTACTCCAAACAATACGCTATCCGCTCCATCTTAAATCTCAGAGGAAACGACACGAACGAATGGTATAAGGAGGAGATCCAGACTTCAAAAGCACTTGGAATCGTTCATTATGATTTGACCCTCTCTGCTTATCGTCAGCCTACGACAAAAGATATAGACACCTTAGTAAATATTCTAAAAACGGCGCCTAAACCTCTCCTTATCCATTGTTATGGAGGAGCAGACCGCACTGGTCTTGCCGTTTCTTTATATGAATATATCATCAACAAAGAGTCAGCTTCACAAGCAAAAGAAAACCTTTCAGCTTTTCACGGGCATCTGCCTTTTTTTAATTCAAATACCTTGGCTATGGATAAAGCGTTTGATACATTTGTA
>CAIMUF010000059.1 GCA_903844635.1 uncultured Sulfuricurvum sp.
ATTATGAAATGTATACTTCAGCTCCCAGTGGAGCGGGAAACGAGACTCGAACTCGCGACATTCAGCTTGGAAGGCTGACGCTCTAGCCAACTGAGCTATTCCCGCATACATGGTGGTGAGAGAAGGATTCGAACCTTCGAAGATAAAAATCAGCAGATTTACAGTCTGCCCTCGTTGGCCACTTGAGTATCTCACCACGGCCTAATCTGGTCTAACACTGATAAATTGTAACGCATTCCGATTTCGTTCAATGGTGCCGGCACGAGGACTTGAACCCCGGGCCTGCTGATTACAAATCAGCTGCTCTAGCCAACTGAGCTATGCCGGCATTGGCGAAATGGAGCTGAAATTATAGTTCCTTTTTGTCAATAAGTCAAGGGGTATTCAAAAGAAATTAAACGATAGTGTAAATAATCTCTTTTTTCTTCTTCGTTTGAATTATTTCACTCAAAACCAACCCTTCAATATTCAATGCTAAAAGCGCCTCAACACTCTGCACTTGATGCATAGCAGCTGTTCGTAATACAACCCCTCGATACGCTTTTGCCCAATGACTAACTACTTTTCCTTCTTTTAAAAATTTAAAGGTAGTTATCGGATTTTTAGGGATATAAAATTTATCATAAAATCCTGCACGTAAATCTAAAATTTCTTGATTCTCTATGATTCCGTCCAATGCATCACTAAAATACTCTTTGTAAAACTTTTCACAAGCAAGCCCTTCTATCGAAGCTCCTTGTTTAAGTTTATAATCAGGGATTGCATCTCCTGCTCGAATCGGACCAAATAGATTAGAAAAGAGGATAACATTGCTATCAATATAATGCTGAGCCTCACATGATAGGGTAGGATAATTTAGATAATCGTAGGCGACCCCATCGTAACGCAGCACTGCTTTCATTGTAGGGGCTTCATGAAAAGAAATTTTATAGCGTTCGAACTCACGGGTATCTTTAATGCCAAAAAGAGCTTCAAGCGCTTCATTGCACCCCTGACAAACAACTTTTTGATAACGTTCCATGACCTCAAGGCGTTTTGAATAATATTCCGGGAAAATTAATGATGATTCGCAAAGAGGAGGAAGCACTCCTCCTTCACGTTTGCCTTCACTGGGCGCAAATAAAATAATCATAGATTAGTAGTATGCCGCAATTATCGCGTAGCTGATGAAGAACATCAGATGCGATGCACCTTCAAAATAGTTAGTTTCACCCTCTTCTGTCGTTTTCCATACCAATATGATTGTTAAGAGTAATGCCCCGATTTGAAGTGGATTGAAATCTAATGTAAGGTTAATGCCTGAGAAATATGCCAACATCATTAAAATTGGAACCGTTAAAATAATCGAAACGGTCGATGCACCCATCGCAATATTGACAACACGCTGAATTTGGTCATTTCGAGCAGCACGTACTGCAGTAAAAATTTCAGGAGATACGCTGATAATAGCAATAACAAGACCTGCTAAACCCGCTGATATTCCATAATCACGAGCAATTTTGACCCCATGTCCCGCAAAAATTTCTGCTCCAAATGCAATCATTCCAATTAAAACTACAATAACAATAAAATTGGTCACTGTGCTTAAATGCTCGAAAATATAGTCACTAGAATCATTTTCATCTATTTCACCTTCACTCTCTTGAATCTTTCGCTTAAGACGAAAAAAACGGCTTCGTGCAGTTGCTTTAAAAAAATGGGTATGGGTACGCGTTTGAAAAATAAAAATAATAAGATAAAAAAACATCAATACACCGGCGATCAAATGGCTTACCTGCGTTAATGATTCTATTCCATGGTCCGTATGGCTTAACAGCCCTGGTACCAAAAGTGCCGATGACGCAACGAATAAAACGGTACTGTAGGCACTGGAAGTCTCTTTGTTATGTTGCTGTTGAGTAAAAGCAAGTCCTCCTAAAAAGACAGAAAGACCAAGCAATACATTCAAGTCAACAATAACTGCAGAAATAATCCCCCCCTTGACTGTTTCAAGTACTTCAGGAGAATGGCGCACTTCTAACAAAATAATGTACAATAAAATGATTTCAACAATAACTGCACTAAAAGTCAGGACAAAGCTGCCATAGGGCTCATGGAGACGTTCTGAGAGGATATCGGCAACCTCAGCAACGGTGAGGGAAAGAGCGGCAATAGCAATAGCAGATGCGAGTGTTGCAAGAGTTGCCTCACCTTGATAGTGAGCAAAAAATGCAAATCCGAGAGAGAATATTCCTATAAAAATATCCCAATAATCTTCAATAAAATAGCGAATTCGCCTGTCCAAAACATTGTCCTTATAATTTAGAATATGAAATCATTATACAGATGAACTTTTAAATCCATCCCTTTCGTTTGAAAAGATAAAGCGGTAATATTGACGAACATACCATTAAAAATATCGACACCAAGTATCCATAATGCCATTGAAGCTCAGGCATGATCGTAAAGTTCATCCCGTAAATACTTGCAATCAGAGTTGGAGGCAAGAAAATGACATTCATAATTGTAAACATTTTAATGACTTTATTTTGCTCAATACTCAAAAGACCGACGAAAATATTTTGAAGATATTCAAGGCGTTCAAAATTAAAATCGGTATAGTCAATCAACGATTTAATATCTTTAAGCATGATTGCGACATCACCTTTTAATGCACTTTTATACTTCGTTGATTTCAAGAAAGAACTCATAATACGCTGTTTATCATTGAGATTTTCACGCAACTGCATGTTCAAATCTTCTAACGACGAAATACGCTCCAATATCTCTTCATCATCATTGGTATAATCTGTAAAAACGTGTCTTCTAAGACGTGTAATATCCCGCGAAAGTTTTTCAATAATATCGGCATCTGCATCGATTCGTATGTCTAAAATTTGACAAAAAATATCATAACCGCTTTCAAACTGTTTAGGTGCAGCAAAAAATTTACGATTAAACTCGTCAAAAGTATAAAGTGCGGTGTATCGAATTGAAATGAGTAAATTTTTATAGAGAATAAAAGATACCGTTTCATTGTGCGAATTTTGCGCCGTGTTCACCAAAAAAAAGCTATTTATTTCAATACGATCGTTCTCTTCCCAATAACGGGAGCTGATTTCAATCTCTTCAGTCTCTTGCTTCGTCGGGAATTTAATGTCAAAGGTATTTTCAATAAAAACAATCTCATCATAGGTTGGCATCAACATATCGATCCAGATCACTCTTTCAATATTATCTCCATCCAACTCAGACATAGTATCAATAAGGGCAATGGCATTCTCATTTTTTACATAACATTTAATCATGGCGCCACCTCTTTGTTAAATCTATCTTTATAACTGCATTTCTGACACAACTCTTCATGCGCAATATGATGTGCAAATCCTTGCACAATATCACAAGAACGTTTGGATGAGAGAATTTTACCCAAATTTGTTGCGTGGAGGTTACCAAGTTCCATTTCACCCTCTGAGTCTAAACAGCACGGAACAACACGCCCATCAGATAAAATAGCAATTTGTTTACTCAAACCATGACAATAGCCATCGCCAACATCTTCATTTTGAAGATTTGGCCATTGAAAATATCGGTCAAAATGGAGTAATATTTTGGAAGCCAAACGTATTGATTGGCGCTCACCACTTATATTTTCAGCAAGAGATTCAAGTCCAAAGTGTTTTTCTAATACTGTAAAAAGCTGCTCATTAAACTCTAATTCACTCTGAATTTCATCGAGATTCCACAGCCGTAAATTGATAAAAAAATCTCTTTTTTGGAGCAGTTTTTCATCACATAATGCTAATATTGGCTCTAAATAGGCTTCAAAACTTCGAGCAACACTATTTTTATTAAAACTATTGAGAGAAATATTAACTTGTCGAATGGAAGGGTGGAAAAGGGTAGAGCGACGACTCTCGTCGAGATAAAACCCGCTGGTTGTAATCATAACCTTAAAACCTAATGTATGGGCACAATCGAGATAATCACCAAGATTTGACAACACCATCGGGTCACCCATAACGTGCAAGGCTATCTCATCCGTATATTCACGCAGTTGAATCAAAATAGATTCAAAAAATACCAAGCTCATCGTAGAAGATGGTTGTTCTTTTGGAGGACAAAAACTGCACGCCAAACCGCAAATATTGGTAATTTCAATGTAGGCACGAAAAAATTTCACGGTAAAAAGGAGACAATTCCTGCGGTAATAGCAACATTGAGAGATTCAACGCCGCGATGCATCGGGATAGAAACGCGGGTTGTTGACAACGCCTCTATTTCGCGACTAACCCCTTCACTCTCATTTCCCAACACAAAAACAGCACGAGAAGGAATTTTCAGTGAGTAAATATCATCCTGCGCATGGGAAGAAAGAGTAATAACGCTCGTATTTTTAAGCGGTAAAACATCACTCAGCGTTTCACAGTAATAGATTGGAATCTTAAACAATGTTCCTGCACTTGCTTTCATCACGAGTGGTGAAAGTTTGGTGCTGTTTCGTTTAGGCAAAATGATTCCATCGATCTTACTCGCCGCACAAGAACGGACAATCATCCCTAAATTAGCAGGATTATTAATCCCATCTAAAGCTAACAATCGAAAATCGTTTGGAAAATCGCTAAGAATTGATTGCGCATTTCGATAGTTTTGCGCTTCCACATCCAATGCCACACCTTGATCTTGGGAACTATTTTTTGAAATTCGAGAAAGAGCATCTTTTGTATGGTATTTAATCTCCACACCTCTACGCTCTGCAAGGGTTAAAATTTCTTCAATCGTCTCATCGGTACGATTGCTATTTGAGAGATGAAGCTTGTGCACTTTCACACTTGAATCTCGCAGTATTTCTACTGCAACATTACGTCCATAAAGAGTAATAAGCGAATCAAAAAAAGCACGTTTGGCTAAATATTCAGGAGAATCTGTCATCTATTTCCTTTTAAACGCGAAAGGAATAAAATCCCTTTCACTACGCTTGCCGCTTGGGCTGCTAAAGCTAGCCTCCAACGAGGCAGAATTTAAATCTTTGATGCAATTGCTTCTGCAGTAAATCCAAAATATTTAAAAAGCTGATCAGCAGGTGCGCTTGCACCAAAGCTGTCCATTGCAATCACCGTATCCGCAAATCGGTACCACTCTAATCCTCGAGCTGCTTCAATAGCAACTTTTTTTGTACTTGGTTTGATAATGGAATCAATGTAGCTTTGAGACTGTTCAAGTAGTAAATCAAAACATGGTACACTGACAATATTCGCAATCAATCCACGCTCACGTAGTTCTTTTGCTGTCTCAATTGCAAGAGAAACTTCAGACCCAGAAGCCATTAATGTAACCGTTGCATTAGCCTCTTCGATAAGTAAATAGCCTCCATTTTCAACATCGCCCAAAATAGGTGGTGATAATACAGGAAGGTTTTGGCGTGAACATACAAATGCACTTGGAGAATTTTTCATCGTCAATGCTTTTTGCCATGATTTGACATTCTCTGCTCCATCGGCAGGACGGTAGACGTAAAAATTTGGTAAGGCACGAAATTGACTCAAATGTTCAATCGGCTGATGCGTAGGGCCATCTTCACCCACCCCGATACTGTCATGCGTCCAAATAAAGAACTGTTGAATTCCGGCAAGCGCTGCAATACGGGCAGAGGGTTTAAGATAATCGCTAAAGACAAAGAATGTCGCGCTAAACGGAAGTATTGGGCCATACAATGCCATCGCATTCGTAATCGATGCCATTGCGTGTTCACGAATCCCAAAATGGATATTTTTCCCTTTTGGAAACTCGCCCATATTGGTGAGCTCCGTTTTATTCGACGGAGCCAAATCTGCCGATCCTCCCAAAAACCCTGGGATTGCTTTGGCAATAGCATTTAGAATCACGCCATTGGTGTTACGCGTTGCATCCGCTTTTTCAAATGTAGGCCAAGCAATTCGACTAAAATCAGGATTAAGAAGCTGTTCATACGCTTTATTTTGTTCCATTAACGGCAATTCTTTGAGGCGATGATTCCATTCTCGCTCTGCCAAGTCCCCTTTTTCAATTCCACAACGGAAACGCTCTAGCACATCAGCGTCTACTGCAAATGTTGCTTCCGGATCAAAACTAGCCACACGTTTCGCCTCTTTGATAATATCATGACCCAAAGGTGCACCGTGCGCATGATGAGACCCTTCAAGTTTTCCGGCACCCTTCGCAATAACGGTATTGGCAATAATAAGTACAGGGCGTTCAATAAGTTTGGCTTGCGCAAAGGCACCATCAATCTCATCAAAATTATGTCCGTCTATCTCTAAAACCGCCCAGTTTTGGGACTCAAAACGATCTCGAATATTTTCACTCAAACTAAGTTCGGTTGAACCCTCAATCGTAATACGATTTGAATCATAAATAAGGATTAAATTATCAAGCCCCATATGTCCTGCAATCGAACATGCTTCATAGCTGATACCTTCCTCTAGATCACCATCACCGCACAAACAATAAACACTGTGATCAATCATACTTGCAGTTTCAGAGTTTACTTTGTGCCCTACAAATTTCGATGCCATCGCAAATCCGACCGCATTGGCAATTCCTTGTCCCAATGGTCCTGTCGTAATCTCAATCCCAGCAGTATGCGCATATTCAGGATGACCTGGAGTTTTAGAATGAAGCTGACGAAACTGTTTGAGATCCTCAATTTCTAAGCCATATCCCCACAAATAATTAAGTGAATAAATGAGCCCAGTACCGTGCCCTCCTGAAAAGACTAAACGGTCACGGTTAAGCCATTTTGGATTACGCGGGTTATGATTCAGATACTCTGATAGGACTACTGCTATATCAGCTAGCCCCATTGGCGCACCTGGGTGACCTGAATTGGCTTGCTGAACCATATCAGCAGCTAGAAATCGGATTGTATCTGCCATTTTTTGGCGCATTGCATTGCTCATTCGTTATTCCTTGTGTCGGTTAATGTAGTGGGTAAGTGTTGGTGACAATTCACGCTGTAAATTCTCATCAAAACTTTCCATTTGAAGCGTTAGTTTAGACGCTAACGTATTAGCTTCTTCTATTGATTTTTTTAGTCCTAAAAGAGTAACAAAACTATTTTTAGCTTCGTCATTATTGGTTGTTTTTCCAGCACTCATAGAATCTTGTGTCACATCTAAAATGTCATCTTGGATTTGAAACAACAAACCTAAATCAATTCCAAAATCATAAAGTTCTTGCCCAATATCATCTCGTCCAACAATAATTGCCCCCATTTTTAGCGATGCTGCGATAAGCTTACCCGTTTTATGAATATGAAGCATTTTTATTTGCTCTATGCCAAGGGGCGTATTTTCAAAATAACAATCAATTGCTTGACCTAAAACCATACCGTTCAATCCTCCGTTGTGGGAGAGTTCTCGAATGAGTTTAACAATTACCTTATCACTTAAAGGAGCATTTGACAACACTTCAAAGGCATAAGTATTCAATGCATCACCTGCTAAAATAGCCGTAACATCACTGTAGGTTTTGTGAAGAGTTGGTGCACCCCGTCTGAGATCTGCATTGTCCATAGAGGGTAAATCATCATGAATAAGAGAATACGTGTGAAGTAGTTCAATAGCGAATGCAGCACTGTAAGCATTTTTAATGAGAAGAGGTGCATAGGCTTTTACAACTCCAAGTAACAATGCTGGACGAAAACGTTTTCCGCCACTGATAAGCATTTGATGAAGGGCATCTTCATAGTGAGGATGAAAACTAGGAGCCATTGGCAAATGTGCCAATAAGTATGATTCAAATTGCTCCATATATCCCCACTATTTTTAGTGAAAGTTTAACATATTGAGGCTTATATCTTTTCGATTATGTCAGTAATTTCGTTTTCATCATCAAGTAAGACAACCGTTGGCTTGTAGGTCTCTCGTTCTTCATCATTATACGTGGCATAGGCGACAATAATAATCTTGTCACCCTTATGCACTTTACGAGCAGCGGCACCATTGAGACAAATATCTCGTTGTCCACGCTCACCCAAGATAATGTAAGTTGAGAATCGCTCACCATTATTGATATTCAGAATTTCAACTTTTTGACCTACACGCATCTTTGAAGCTTCTAATAACTCCTCATCAACCGTGATAGAACCAACATAATTGAGATTTGCATCCGTGACAGTTGCACGATGAATTTTGCTATAAAGCATTTCTATCAACATTGACTAGCGCCCCATCTGCTTCATCATTGCATCCGGTGCAATCGGAGCATCCCATAGCTCTGCTGAAATAACATACTCTTCAACCACTTCACCACCAATAATATGACGATCAATAATTTCATTGATTTTTTCTTTTGTAAGTCCTGCATACATCACATGTCCAGGTTCTACAAGCATAATCGGACCTACATTACAACGATTCATACACGATGTTCGAATAGGCTGTACGGTTCCAATAATCCCTTTTTGCATTAATGTTTGCGCCAAATGCTGAAATAAATCCTGTGTTTGTGGATTAACACAACTTGGTTTTGGCATACCGGGAGGGGAAGCCTGTTCACACTTAAAAATATAAAACGCTGGTTGTGGAACACCCATCGCACTCTCCTTAAAATTCAGGTTTTTTTCATCCATTAAAATAATGGTGCAATTATAGCGAAATTCATATCAGACACTTTAAACTCTCAGTATTTCAAAAATAATTTAAAGTTGGTCTAAAATCTCACGTGCAACAATTCTGTCATCAAATGGGAGATGTTGGTCATAAATAATCTGCGATGTTTCATCACCTTTACCCAGGATTAATACAACTTCATCACCTGTTCTATCGTGAAGAGCTTGCGCTATCGCGCTGCGTCGATTCACATTCACAAAAACTTTACTCTTATCGTCAATGCCCGCCAAGATTTCTTCTATGATGGTATCAGGATCTTCAAAACGGGGATTGTCACTTGTCACATAGACTTTTTTGGAATACATGGCTGCGACTCGTCCCATTAAAGGTCTCTTAGAGCGATCACGGTCACCACCAGCACCAAACACAACTAAGACTTCTTTTTCTTTAAGCGCATTAAGCACTTGCTCCATACCATCAGGAGTATGAGCAAAGTCGACGATTACCAAAGGTGATTCATTCACGACCTCCATACGTCCGCTCACTCCTCCAAAGTTTTCAACCACTTCAGTAATCTTTTCTAAAGAATCACCGCTCACCAAATGAACCGCAGCCATGGCAGCTGTTATATTATAGAGATTAAAGAATCCGTGTAATGAGGTTGTAAACGTTACGTGTTCTTCAAAATGTTTTAGTATACCGCTCACGCCATTGTTGAGTGAATAGGCTAATATTTTATAGGTTGCAGGATTTTCAATACCATAGGTAAAAGCATTTTTGAAGTTAAACTGTGCGCGAGGCTCATCTTTATTAATCAGTTTTTTAGACTCATCTTGAAAAAAGAGATTTTTAATACGAATATATTCTTCAATACTTTCATGATAATCAAGATGATCTTGTGTAATATTGGTGAGAATTTTCAAATCAAAATGTATCCCGGCAATCCGCTCCTGCTCAATTGCGTGTGAGCTTACTTCCATGATAAAATACTCACAACCGCTTTGAATTGCTTGCAGCATATGGCGATAGGTATTCAGGACAGTTGGGGTTGTAAGAGTTTTTTCCTCGACGCAGGTATCGTTCATAAAAAAACCGCGTGTCCCCTGCATCGCACATTTATGATCCAAATCAAGTAAAATTGAATAAATTGCACTTGCGGTTGTTGTTTTACCGTTTGTCCCTGTAATACCAATCACCTTGATCCGATTTAGACCAAAAAGGCTCCAACATTCATCTGGAGTTAAAATAGTATGGGTTCCTCTGCTTTGTGCATCGGCTTTAAATTTTTCATTTTGTTTCGTTGCTAAAAATGCACATGACTCGTCACATTCCATTGAGTTTTCAGAAATATAACGATAAGGCTGGTTAGAAATCTCAATTTTCAAGCTCATCTCCTTTTGCTAAACGACGAAGAAGATTACGTAACTGTGTATCATTCGGATACACACCCAGTGCACTCTCCAAATAGCTCATTGCCATCTCTTTATATCCATTATCAATCAAATTATCCAAGAAATCAACAAAGTCTTCTTTTTCGGTAATAATAACGCGCGTCGAAAACATAATATTTTCAAAAATACGCTTGAAGTCATTTTCATTAAGAACTAATTCTTTAAATTCTGAGTACATAATACCGTCAGCAAATTCTAACCGCTGACCAAGACCTTCACTAAACAATCCAGCTAATTGCTCTAATGTTCCATCCATTGTTTCAAGTATTTCAGAAATAACAATATCAGCAGACTCTGCATCTTCATTGCGTAAAATAGCATAATAATCAAACAGTGCTTCCGCACCACCTTCACCGCTCATTGCTATATCGCACAAAATGGCCCCATTATACGCTTCTTTTGATAAGGGGTCTTCACGCAGTACCAGAGAGTAATCTCTCAGAGCATCATTGTATTGACCCGCTAAAAAATGCTCATTTGCAAGAGTGAGGGTTTTGGAGTATTTGTTTGTTTTCATAATATCCCTCCAGAATTAATAACTATATCGTCAAAAACTAAAAATTAAAGTGATTCAATTGAATTTTCCATTCCATGTGGAACATTTACAACAGTTAATTCAGGGTGTATATCCATACGAAGTTGGCGTTCTACACCATACTTAAGAGTGTTTCCACTACTTCCGCATCCGACACACGCCCCTTGTAACTGTACATATACCGTTCCATTCTTAACATTTAAAAAAGCAATATCACCACCATCAAGCGCGAGGGAGGGACGTACTTTATCAATAACGTGACGCACTGGTTGCATCAACTCTTCATCTGTGAAAGGAATCATATTATTTACCCTTTTTTTACTGCGAATTCATCATGACACTATAAGAAATTTGGACTAAACAAGGAGTAATACGATAATGGTAATTTTTAGATGCAGTTCTTTTTTAAGCGGTGGGGGTGTTGAACTCGTTAAACGAGTTCAATAGTTGCCATATGGGTAGCATCACCACGACGAATACGAGTTTTAACGATACGAGTATATCCGCCGTTACGCTCAGTATATTTAGGAGCAACTTCACCAAGAAGGTTTTTTGTTGCTTCTTTATTTTGTAAAACAGCAAATATTGAGCGATGCGCATTTGCATCACCAACACGTGCTGTTGTAATTAATTTTTCAGCAAATGAACGTAATTCTTTTGCTTTAATCAACGTGGTTTCAATTTTACCATGCTCAAACAATGCAATACTAAGGTTAGTTAACAAAGCTTCACGATGTGAACTTGTTCGACCTAACTTACGGTATCCGTGGCGATGTCTCATGAGATCTCCTACTTTTATTTTTATACGTGGTAAGAATTTAATTCCTTCCCTACGTTAACACTGGGATTACTTTAATAGTAAACCCAAGGCTGCTTATTCAGCTTCTATTTTCTTTTTGATTGCACTGACTAAATCATCTGCAAGCTCTTGTCCAACAGCATAACCGAATTCAGTAATTTTTTCTAAAATTTCTTCAAACGATTTTTTACCGAGGTTTTTAACTTCTTTCAAATCATTTTGGCTCATCATAACGATTTCACCAATGTATTTGATATTTGAACGGTCCAAGCAGTTAAAGCTACGTGCGCTTAATCCAAGCTCTTCAATACGTGCACCTAAACGTTTAAGTTCAGGATGTTCGTCATTACGTTCAACCGTTGGATTGGCTGATTTGATACTCACTTCACTGTTAAAAACAGCCATTTGAGCGTACATAACATCCAAAGCATTTTTAAATGCATCCACTGGAGAAATTTGTCCATCCGTGACGATGTTGATGATTACTTTTTCAAAATTTGGATTATCTTCCACAAGAACATTGTCAATTGCGTATGTCGCACGACGAACTGGTGTAAAATAAGCATCCAAAGCGATGTAACCATCACCCAGCAATTCACGAATATCTTCACTTGCAACATATCCGATACCTTGGTAAATTTTGATTGAAAAATTTAGTGTTGCATCTTCATTTAATGTTGCTAAAAATTCATTTGGAGTAACGATTTCAACATCGTCATTTTCCAAATCACTGCCGTGAATTTCGCAAGGGCCTGCAAAAGTATAAGCAATCTCTTTTTCTTTAAGACCGTTTTTTAATTTAAAACGAATCCCTTTGAGGTTGATAATAAAATCTGAAATATCTTCAAGCATACCGCGCACAGAGTCAAACTCATGCTTAGCACCCTCGATTTTAATCCCGATTGGAGCAAACCCAACTGAGCTGCTTAACAAAAAGCGGCGAATCGGGTGAGCAATCGAAACCGCATATCCTGTTTCAAATGGATACGCAATAATATTCGCTTCATTCGCGCTGATTTGTTCAACGACAAACTCTTTTGGTAGAAGCGGAGAAGTTTTAATTTTTTTCATGCTGAGTGCCCTTTATTTAGTGATTATTTCGAGTAAAGCTCAACGATTAGACGCTCTTCAACAGGAATAACAACCTCTTCACGCTCTGGAAGACGTGTAAAGATACCAAATACTTTTGCTTGATCGATATCAACCCATCCAGCAAGACCTGTTTGGTTTGTAAGCTCCATCGCACGAACAACTTGGTTATTCTTTTTGCTTTTTTCGTTAATCTCAATTTTCTGTCCCGGTTTAACACGGTAAGAAGGGATATCAACACGCTTTCCATCAACGAGTACGTGACAGTGATTTACCAATTGACGTGCAAAACGACGAGTCGTTGCAAAGCCCATACGATAAACAACATTGTCAAGACGCTGCTCTAATAACATTACTAAGTTCGTACCAGTATTTCCTTGACGACGCTTTGCTTCATCAAACAATGAACGCATTTGCTTTTCGCTCAAACCGTACATGAACTTCGCTTTTTGTTTTTCACGAAGCTGTGTACCGTATTCAGAAATTTTAGTACGACGTTGACCGTGCTGACCAGGTCCGTAAGGACGTTTGTCGAGAGCACTTTTACCTGCTAAGCGACGCTCGCCTTTTAGGCCAAGGCTTACACCGAATCTTCTTTCGATTTTTTCTACGGGTCCTCTATATCTTGCCATACCTTAGCTCCTTACACGCGTCGGCGCTTAGGCGCACGACAACCATTGTGTGGTAGTGGAGTAACGTCTTTCATATAAGAAACACGTAAACCCTCGATAGCACCAACACTTTTAACTGCAGTTTCACGGCCAGAACCTGGACCCTGAACTTTAATTCCCACTTCTTTAATACCGTGGACCATTGCTTTACCCATCGCATCTTCTACTGCTTGTTGAGCAGCAAAAGGAGTCGATTTTTTAGATCCTTTGAAACCAAGCGCACCAGCTGAGCTCCATGCGATCATGTTACCCATCTCGTCCGTTACGGTTACAAGAGTATTATTGAATGATGCTAGGATATGCACGATACCCTTAGCAATATTCTTTTTAATAACTTTTTTACGGGTTGCTTTTCTTTTTGCCATACGCTAATCCCTTATCTTGTGGCTGAGCCGACAGTTTTCTTCTTACCTTTGCGGGTACGAGCATTAGTTTTGGTTTTTTGACCACGGCATGGGAGACTTTTACGATGACGAAGACCACGGTAAGAACCGATATCCATCAACGCTTTAATATCCATAGCAACTTGCTTACGAAGGTCACCTTCTACGATGACATTGCTAGCACGAATCTCTTTTGCGATTGTTGCAGCATCATCTTCGCTAAGCTCATATACACGCTTGTTATAATCAAGCCCAGTAGCATCTAAAATCTTACGTGATGTATGTAAACCGATACCATAGATATAAGTTAATGCATACTCTAGACGTTTTTTCTTAGGTAAGTCCACACCAGCAATACGTGCCATGCTTATCCTTGTCTTTGTTTATGTTTTGGGGTTTTGCATATTACGCGAACAACCCCTTTGCGCTTGACGATTTTACAATCGTCGCACATTTTCTTCACTGAAGAACGAACTTTCATTGTCAAGCTCCGATGTTATAATCCTTTGCCTATCTCGTAGGTGCACATCATACGCACCAATACTTGTAACTACGCCAACGCAGTTAAAAATATTCAATGTTGCTTGTCCAAGATGGCAAAGTGGACGCGTATTGTACATAAGTTTACGTTAAAGTTTTATTAAGGTGATATGAGAGTTTTTATGCCTCAAAAAGGCAAGATATAATAAGCAAAGCAACTAGCAGAAAAAAAATAACTTTCTTTTGTGTTATCTAAAATGATAAGAATTCTATTTATACAATTCTTATCATATAAGGAGTTTCGAGAACTGTATCCAATGTTTCAAGTTCAAGCATAAGTGATCTAATTGATTTTTCGGTCGCTTCATGGGTAGAAATCAATAAATGAGCACATTCTTGTGCAAAGGGACGCTGTATCATCGCCTCTATAGATATAGCATGATCAGCAAAGAGCTGAGTGATTTTAGCCAAAATCCCTGCTTTATCAGTAATACGAAGTCGTAAATAATATTTCGAACGAATATCATCAGCACTTTTAAGACGCAATCCCTCTTCAAGCGGGTGATTAAATCCAAGCATTGGTGAGCGTTTTCCTGAACGGACAATATCAATAATATTAGCAACGACAGCACTGGCCGTCGCATTTCCGCCGGCACCAGGTCCATAGTAAAGTGTTTCACCAACACGATCACCTACAACACTGATACCGTTCATAACGCCATCGATCTTAGCAATCATCGCCTCTTGCTTAACGAGTGTAGCGTGAACTCGCAGTTCTACTTCTGCTCCATCTCGCTTAGCAATACCTAAAAGCTTGATGGTGTATCCAAACTCTTTTGCGAAGGCAATATCGGCTTGGGTAATGCCCTCAATTCCCTCTATCAGTATCTCTTCAGGTTTAGCATCAATCCCATAGGCAATGGATGCCAAAATAAGAAGTTTATGTGCCGCATCAAATCCGCCGATGTCAAAAGTAGGATCTGCTTCTGCATACCCTAAAGCCTGCGCTTCAGCTAAAACTTCATCAAAAGCAACGCCCTCTTCCATCATTTTTGTGAGCATAAAGTTACACGTGCCGTTCATAATTCCCATAATGGAAAGAATATGATTAGCAGAAAGTCCATCACGCAATGCGTTAATAATAGGAATTCCCCCGGCAACACTCGCTTCAAATTCAAACGGCAAATCACCTGCAATCTCTTGCAGTTCATAACGGTGATACGCGAGAAGTGCCTTATTGGCTGTAACAATCGCTTTCTTACTTGCTAATGCACTTTTTAAAAGTTCAAACGGAAGCTCAACGCCTCCCATCAATTCAACAATAATATCAATCTCAGGATCATTGATAATCTCATACGGATCCGTGGTAATTGCAATACTTAAATCACTGACTTTACTGACGTCACGAACAGCACCACTTTTAACAACAATATCTTCACCGGCACGTGCTGAAATAATGGCAGCATTTTCTTCTAAAATCTCAACAACGGCACGACCTACTGTTCCAACGCCTAACACACCAACACGAATCACTTATGCACCCTTACATTCAAACTGCTGTAAAAAGTTTTTGATATTTTTTGCTGCTTGTCGTATACGTTTATCATTTTCAATCAAAGCAATACGAACATATTCGTCCCCGTATTCTCCAAAACCAATTCCTGGAGCAACAGCTACGTTAGCTTCTACTAAAAGACGTTTTGAAAATTCTAAGCTCCCTAAATGTCGAGCGCATTCCGGTATACGTGCCCATACAAACATAGAAGCTTGATTACGACGAACCGGCCATCCGACACGGTTAAATGCTTCAAGTAAAACATCTTGGCGATGATCATACTTGTCCGTAATTTCTTGAACACAGCTTTGATCACCTTGAAGTGCTATCGTTGCTGCTACTTGAATCGGCGTAAACATTCCGTAATCCAACCAGCTTTTAATCTTTTGAAGTGCTCCAATGAGTTTAGGATTTCCAACAAAGAATCCTACACGCCATCCTGCCATATTGTAGCTTTTTGAGAGAGTAAAGCTCTCAACTGCCACATCTTTTGCTCCTGGTACAGACATAATCGATGGAGTTTTGTATCCATCAAATGTCAAATCGCCATACGCAATATCACTAATAATGTAAAAACGTTCACGTTTTGCCATAGCAACAATACGAGTATAAAACTCAGGAGTAACGGTAGCTGTCGTCGGATTGTGAGGAAAGTTTACCACTACATATTTCGGTTTAGGAAATGAGATGTGAAATGCTTGTTCTAAGCGCTCAAAAAAGAGATCTTCTTCCACTTTGTAATCTTCATCAAATGGTAATTCCATCTTTTGAACATTTCCGCCTGCAAGTATGAATGCATAGGAATGGATAGGATAGGTAGGATCAGGAACAACAGCAACATCTCCAGGATTAGTAATAGCGTAGGCCAGGTGAGCATATCCCTCTTTTGAACCCATTGTTGCAACCGCTTCAGTTTCAGGATCAAGATCAACGTCATAACGGCGTTTGTACCAATCACAAATCGCTCCACGAAGCTTTGGAATCCCTTTTGATGCTGAATAACCATGTGTTTTGGTTTTTTGAGCCGATTCGATCAGTTTTTCGCGAATATGCTCTGGGGTGTCACCGTCAGGATTTCCCATACTAAAATCAATAACATCCGCACCAGCGCGTCTGCGAGCCATTTTTAGCTCATTTACTTCAGCAAAAACGTATTTTGGAAGTCGTTTAATTCGATCAAATTGGATTTCATCAAACATAATGTGTACCTACCATTAAAAAATTGTGCAATTCTAGCACTTTTCGACTACTCTCAAGCTTATAAAGGTATTTTTATTCCCTTATTTCTTTTACTTGCTGTTTTCTATCCATGTCCCCTCTTTGAGAAGTTTCATCCCGTTGGTATTGGCAACTTTCAAATACATTGCCCCCTCAGGTAATGTAAAACTCATCGTCTCTTGTGACTTAAAGGTGCGAAGTGAACTAAGAACTTCCATATTGGCGTCTAATACGGCTATTTCTGGATACCATTTATTACCATAAGGCGCTTCAATGGTTAATGCACTGGATTGATTAACGGCAAACCATGCAGGAACGACCATTTTTTCCATTTGAGCACCTTCATCAGGGGTAATCGCGGGTATTTGCCAAAGAACTGAAGATGCGTCTATCTTAAAGCTCCATGTTTTCTCATGTACAGTTCCTGCTGTAATGATCAGGGCATTGTCACGTAAAATTTCATTAAAGTATTTGAGATCGAAAACTTTTCTGCCACTCAAAGAAATTCCCATGCGAGTCATCTCACCATCACTTTCATAATGATGTATATTGACACGCTGCCCGACAGTGTTGAACGCTTGAGTAATAATTTTTGTTGAAAGGATACTTCCACGGATAACTTGTAAATTTACTTCTGCTTTAATATCAGCCGCAACTAATGAAAATGTAAAAATCACGAACCAAATAAGAAGCTTCACTACCAGCTACTTCCCTTGTTTTTAATCTTAAATTCTTCCGCTGTGAGCTGTTGAAGAGATCCATTTTCATACGTAAACCACACGGTATTTCTCTCTTTTAGTATTTTACTGCCGGAAGAAGTCACTATCTCTAAACGACCATGTCCAAAAATAAAAAGCCAACTTTTAGTACTATCAATTAAAATAGGATCTTTCGTTACTTTTTGAATTTTTTTCCCTGTTTCTAAATCCATCATTCCTACCCATACTTTAGAAGAAGGTTTAATGCTTAGAACATTATAAAAACTCAAAGCTTTGCCCTCTGGGTCCAAAGTAGCCATACTCTTATTTTGTTCTTGCATGAGTTGTGTTGTATTGATTTCGGTAATATTCATGTCATTGGTCGCATTCACATCACTTGTATTCATTTCACTAAAGTTAGTATCAACCACTTCAATGGCTGCACTGCTTAACTCTAGAACCTCTTCTTTAGGGGCGACACTAAGTTCTCCTTGCATCATCGAACCTAATAGCATTAAGATTACGATTACACCAATAGCACCAAAAATCCAAAACGTACGTGTATTTGAAGAGGCCTGTAAAACAGCGGATGGTTTTGAAATCGCCATCTCAGGATCAAAACCTTTGTAAGAATCATATTCACTTCTCAGCGATTCAAGATTAACCCCGTATTCACGCTCCAAAATAGAAATAAATCCCATAAATTGAACACGATTTAATTGATCAAAAGATTTATCTAATACCTGTTCAACTTTAACTCGTGAAATATGCGTGCGCTCATGAATACTGTTTGCCCCAAGCTCTTGCAAATCTTCAAAGGACTTTATCGTACTCATCGCATTCTCTCCATTAAAATTGCCCCGGCTACTCCCACATTAAGTGAATCAAAATCATGTGCCATCTCAATGAATACACCATGGTCAAGCCCTTTTTCAACACGACCGCTCAGACCCTCGCCCTCACTGCCTAAAATCAAAGCACGCTTGGAATCAAAGCTCATCTCACGTACGTTTTTACCCTCAAGCGTTGCACCATAGAGAGTAAATCCTGACTGTTTAAGCTCATGCATAACATCATGGATATTATGGACAACGACGATAGGCAAGTCTAGTGCTGCCCCGCTGCTCGTTCGAATTAACGCTTCCAAATTTGGTTCTCGGATACCGGTAATTACAAGGGCTTCTACTCCAAGAGCATACGCACTTCGCACCAGTGAACCCATGTTTCCCATATCGGTAATAGAGCTTAGCACGACAATAAAACCACATTTTTTCAAAAAAGGAGAAGCATAAGGGACGATTTGAGAAATCTCAGCAATGTACCCTTGATGATTTCCGCCTTTTACCATCGATTGAGCTGCAATCTCTGGAATTCGCTTAATCTCAAATCCCATTTTCATCAATTGGCCATATTCTTTTTTATCAATCTCTTTGGCAAGATAGAGTGTTTTTATCCGATCACGATGTCGTTCAAGTGCATAAAATACTGGTTGTTTTCCGTAAATGAGCATAAAATTATCCTTATAAGTTTAAGAGGCGTGTATAGCACTCTTTTGGGTTTTCGCCGGTAATTTTGGCGATGAGCTTGGATGCCGCTTTTTTAGGTATATCAAGAGCTAAGATATCTGCCTCATTCAAACTTGCACCGCAAGAAGCTGAAGCTTCGATAACCACGACCCATTCACCCCGAATCTCCCCTTCCATCTTAGAGAGGAGTTCAGAAGCAGTCCCTTGATAAAAACGCTGATATTTTTTAGTAATCTCTTTGGCCAAAAATACTCGACGTACCGGTGCCGAAACGACAAGTTCATGGAGTAGTTTATCCAAACGCTTGGGAGATTCATAGAGCACGGTAGTATAGCCGTTAAAGAGAGCCTCTTGAAGCGCAGCGGAACGATCATTGCCTTTGTGCGGTAAAAATCCGAAAAAGAGCATTTTTGTCTCACAAAAGCCACTCGCAACGAATGCACTGAGCACAGCATTAGCGCCCGGTAAAATGTCATATTTTACCGCATTATCCAAACAATACCGGACTAATAATTGTCCTGGATCACTAATCCCAGGCATTCCCGCATCACTGACATACAGTACATTAGCATTAAAAAAATCGGGAGTTAGTTTGGAAACAAATTCTGCTTCATTGTGAGAATGGAGACTTAAAAACTGTGGTTCACTTGTAGTGAGATTATGACGTTCTTTGAGTAAGTGTATAAGTTTTTTAGTGACACGAGTATCTTCACACAAAATTATATCAGCAGTAGAGAGAACTTCAAGGGAACGAATGGAGATGTCGGAAATATTCCCGATAGGAGTGGGTACGAGAGATAACACAATGCCTCTTAATCTGCTTCGCAGAAGCAAGCTTTAGTGCCTTAGCGGCAAGCGTAGCTAAAGGGATGAATTCCTTTAGCGTTTCAATTATGCATTAAGCGCGTAACGTTTTTTGAACTTGTCGATACGTCCAGCAGTGTCTACTTGGCGCTCAGAACCAGTGTAAAACGGGTGACATTCATTACAAATATCAACACGGAAAGCACTTTTTGTGCTTTTTGTTGTAAATGTGTTACCGCATGCGCAGCTAACAGTACATTCAACAGTATTAGGGTGAAGCTCTTTTTTCATAATATTACCTTGTGAGTGACGGCGTTGTACGTCAATCGGTTTGAGTTTTACATCCATACCTGGGGACGGATTGTTGGACGCGAATTATATCCAAAACATTTTAAATTTACAACCTCATCGAAGCGATAGCCACCGCTGCGGTCTCAGAGCGTAAAATCATCGGCAAGTTAAAATGACGGATACGGTGTGAATTACACGATTTACGTTCATTCTCATCAAAGCCCCCCTCACATCCAATCACCACGGTTTCAAAATTCTCATTTTGATCCAAAGCTTCTCCGCCAAAATCAAGAACAACCGCTTCGGGATTTGTATTTAAAAACGTACTGAGTGCGGGAATCTCAGAAAGTTCTATAAAAGAAGTCCGCCCGCATTGCATCATAGCGCTTTCCATAATCCGATTAAAACGCTCAAAATCAAGTCTAAAATTTCGTTGTGACCGCTTGCAATGAATAAACGTGATTTTTGAAACACCAAGTTCCATCAACATAGGCAAGGTTTTTTCAATCGTTTTTGGATCAACAATACACCATCCGATATGAAGCTTTTTAGATGCTTCGCACGGTGAATTTAGTGAACTTTCACGTATAAAATAAGCATTGCGTCCATCGGTTTTCTCTAAACGATAATGATGAGAGATGTTTAACGTATCACGATGACGAAAAACAATCAGATCACCCACTACGTGACGACGAACTTTGATGAGATATTTGTACTCTTCTCCTGAAACAGCCAGTTCCTCTGAACCTGCCTGTGTATGAAGAACGAATTTCATACCATCATCCAAAGTGTTACACTTAGTAATAACACCATCTCTATTCCCAAATAACGGAAAGCTTTACGTTTATATAAAGCGAATGCCCCTTCTTGGGTAATATCTGTACGACGCTTGAGAGTCTTATACCGCTTAGCTTCCAAAACAATCATCACTATACCCACAACAATCATTGCGTCATTGGCAAGCGTAAAATGTAAATGTTTTGCCGCCATCATAATCATTCCCGTCAAAAGAATCAATGCGATCAACGATGACGAGATCGGCATCACAATTCGCATCCGTTTGGCATAACGAATAACCTGATTACTTAAAGCAAGCATCATAATGTTAAACATCACCACTCCCATTAAAACAATAACTCCGACCGTGTGGATTTCTAATCCCATTGTGTACATAGCTTCCATAAAGGAGATTTTACCCTATTTTGTCTATAATGACTTAAAACGTGGCAAGGGAGTTATACATGGCAGTAACCGTTGAAGAGGCTTTAGCACTTATTTACGCGCATGCTCACCCTCTTGGAAGTGAAATCATACCTATTGAAAATGCCCTGAGCCGAGTATTGGGTGAAGAAATTATAGCTGCCCTCTGCCTCCCTCCGTATGATAATTCCGCTATGGACGGATACGCTGTTACGATCAGTGATGCGGGTAAAACTCTGCCTCAATCGTGCATCATCTTCGCAGGGGATAAAGACGATATTCGTATGGTGGAAGATCAATGCATCCGTATTATGACCGGTGCAAAGATCCCTCAAGGATGTGAAGCCATCGTTCCTATAGAAGAAGTGACCCTCATAGACAACAACGTCACACTTCCCTCTTCTATCAAAGCGTCTCAGCACATACGCCTCAAAGGTGAAGACATTCAAGCTGGCACATTACTCCTCAAAAGCGGAACACTGCTTCATGCCCATCATCTCACGTTGCTTGCCTCTCAAGGACGTACTCACCTGCGGGCTTTCAGATCACCGCGTGTTGCATTGTTTGCTTCAGGAAATGAGCTTAAAATGCATTTTGAGGCGATTGAATCCCATCAGCTTTACAATACCAATACCCCAACCTTCGCAGCACGTGCACGTGAACTTGGATGTGATGTCATTTTTACAGGAACAGCTGAGGACACCATGGAGAGCATTCAAAGCCATATTAAAAGCGCCCTTGATGCCAATTTTATAATCACTTCTGGTGGGGTCAGTGTTGGAGATGCCGATTATACTAAAGAGGCGTTTAGCACTCTTGGGATGGAAACACTCTTTGAATCGGTTGAAATCAAACCCGGGAAGCCAACGACCTTTGGTCGCATCGGGTCTACCCTCATTCTCAATCTTCCCGGAAATCCGCTTGCTGCCGCATTGTGTTTTGAACTCTTTGGTCAAAGTACGATTATGGCACTTAGCGGTCAAAGTGATAAATATATCAGCACCATCACCACAAAAATGGGAGAGCCTTTCACAATGAAAAAAGGTCGACGCTCACTCATCCCTGGCTGGTTTGATGGAGCCGCATTTACCCCATCCCTTGTTTTTGGACCGGGAATGATACTCCCGTTATCTCGAGCAAATGGCTTTATGATGGTGGATGCAAAGGTGGAGGGATTTAAAGAGGGAGATGAAGTAAAAATCATCCCCACACGATGGTGTATGAGTGCAGAAAATCAAACGTCGTTAGTGACGTTTTAAACGGTTGTTGGATTGGTAAACCCTTCGCCGCTTTTAACTCTCTCCCACAACTTGGGATCATTCCATTCCTGACATATTTCATCGCTAAAATAGATTTTATCGAGATCAATCAGTCCCATAATATCTGAATAAGCATCTTCACGAAAACATTGTGCGTATCCCGTCTCTGTTTCATGAACGATGATACTGCTAAGACGCACCATTTTTTCACCGTTAACCGTTTTGGTAAACCACATCAATTTATCAATCATCACAAAAATCACGCGGCTAAACTGCTCAGCAGAGGGGGAAACAGGTAGCTGAACCCAACGCTGCGAATGACGTTTCATATCAGCAATATATGCTTCATCATCTCCATCCCAAAGAGCAATAGAGTGATCAAAACTGTCTATCAGTTCTTTCATCCCCTGCTTCATCAATCCAAAATCGTACACCATCTGACCATTATCAAGATACTGCGATTCAAACAGCACTTCCACTTTATACGAGTGCCCATGAAGCGATGCGCGACAACGCTGTGTAGAACAGCCACGAACGATATGGGCATTTTCAAATTTGAATGACTTTCTGATTATCATTGATTACACTCCATGGTTTTGATCCCAAATGCGGATATGCAAACGGTCACTGTAAATAAATCCTCGCCGTTTGCAAAACTCGATGACGGCTTCGCAGTTGGCTTCGATGTGGGCTTTATCTCCACCAAGTGGCATGCAGTAGACGCCAGTATAAGGGTGAGGAGCGATAATCGTATCCATTTCCTCTTCCAAAACACTGACCAAAGAGGGTTCATCGACGCTGAACTTAAAAAAACTCCCGTTTGCGTTGGCAATAATAGAAGCGATTACCTCATTTTTGTATCGTCGATCTATCGGTTCACCGCTGTTTGAAAGTTTTACCGATAACGCATAAATGGCTTCTTTGTAAAAAGGATATTTCACAAAATCAGGCGCAATTGTTGCATTGGTTTCGAACGTTACTCGATGACCCTGCGAAATCAAATAATCAATAAACTCTAGAAAAATCGGTTCATTGGCATAAATTAGAGGTTCACCACCTGTCAAAACAACATCGACATGAGGGGGAAGTTTGTAGCCGTTCATAATCCATATCAGAGTTTGAAGCTCTTCGACTTCCATCCACAAATCACCAAATCCCTTACGATCTACGGCATACACCGTATCGCATCCGATAATTTCGCGTCCATCAGGAGTTATTTCACTGCATCCAAATCCCTCACACTTGAGGTTACATCCACCAAAACGGAAAAAGAGAGAGGGAGTACCTACGTATTTCCCCTCGCCTTGCACGGAGTAAAAATGTTCTACTAAATATAACATTTTAGCTCCGTCGAAAGCGTAGCTTTTTGAGCCTTGCGTCCAGCAAAACCCAGTGTTAACGTAGACGTTTGGACGCGTTCAAATGTCGTTTTATAATGGTCATAAAAATGTTCAACTAAATAGAGCATCTCACCCTCCTGTCTCATAAAATGCGCGCTTTGAGAGTTCACCGTCAGGATCACTCCAGCGGTTTTTTTCAGGTTTCGTTCGAATGACTTCTTTGAGCACCAATGCCGCTTCTTTTATGTCTCCGCGTCGTATTGCATCACGAATACTCATCGCCTCATCAAAATACAAACATGGAATCAAATTTCCCTCGGCAGTCAATCGGATGCGATTACACTTTGCACAAAAATCATCTTTATGAGGTTCGATAATCCCAAACTCGTATCCATTTTCAAGTTTATAATAATGCGAAGGTGAGTGCCCGTCAAATCCCTCATCATTGTAAGAATAACGGCTTCCGATAATCTCTAAAAGCTCACAACTTTGCATCCCTTTAATATCAACCTCAGCATGTACATTTTCCATATATTCGATAAAACGAACCGTCATATTACGCTCTTTGCAGAACTCTAGTACATCCAAAATCTCAGCGTCATTCATCCCTTTCATAGGAACCATATTGACTTTTACCCGAAACCCCAAACGCAGAGCTTCTTCGACTCCAGACAATACGTGACTTAAAACATCTTTTTTAGCGATTTTTTCTGCAACATCAGGGATAAGAGAATCAATTGAAACATTTATACGACGAAGTCCTGCATCATACAGTTTCTGTGCAGCGCCTTTTAATAAATACGCATTGGTCGTCATCGCCAAATCAATATCACTTTTATAGTCATGAATCATTTTGACAAAACGATCAAGGTCTTCACGTAACAGTGGTTCTCCACCGGTAATACGGATTTTTTTAACGCCTGAATCAATGGAGATTTTGATAAACTCAAACAGCTCTTCAAAACTAAGTAGATTTTCTTTAGGGACCCACGAGAAAGGCTTTTCAGGCATACAATACTGACATCGAAAATTGCATCTTTCCGTTACCGAAACACGTAAATAATCAACTGTTCGGCCATAACTATCTATTAACACGACTATCCTTGAAAATTCCTATTAAAAGGAGTAATGCGCGAGTGTATCTAAAAGTAGTTTGGAGTTTTATTTATTGGGAAGATTAGCAAAAAGACTCTGCCTCAAAAGAGGTAGAGTGTTACATGTAGAGCCAAAGAAAGCAATAAATGCTTCTTTTACGTTTAAAATAAAATACGCTTTACCAGCCGCGTACGACTGCGTGACATGCCGTACACTCATTCACTATTTCTGAATAAGATTGGTGCGCTTTAACATATTCTCTTTTATCAAGTGCTTTTAAAAGCGAAGACGAAGCACTATCAATACGCTTAGATGCATTAAAAGCGATGTTGGTCATATGTCGCTTTTCTTTCGGCAAATATTTTTTCGTCACATCAGCATTGTGAAAAAGAGCATTTGCTTTTTGAATGTCACTTACTCCCGCTTTAATCAATTCAGGTGCATTGTATAAGAACCCTTTTTGAATACCGCTCAATCCATGTTCCATTTGACTCATATTGGATACTAAAGTCTCATCTGCCGCCAAACCTGCACTCAAAAGTGCAGATAAAGCTAAAATTTTTACTATTTTCATTTTTGCTCCTTAATGAACTTCTGACCAGATTTTACGTTTCCACAAATATGCCAAAATTGCAAATACTAACGTATAAAGCATGACCCAAAGACCAACGCTTTCACGTTCAGATTTTTTAGAATCTCCAACCTCTTCCATGTAAGCGATAACTTCTTCTTGGGCTTTTTCATTCAAACCAACGCGTGGCATAGATGTTCCTGCCAACAACAATTGAGGATCATTAATAAAGCCATGTAAGTAATGCTCTTTACGACTTTTGATGTATTGAGACAAATCAGGAGGTGTTGCACCCATATAGGCTTTGATAGCATCTTTTGGTGTTGTCGCTTCAAATTTCGCATAGCTCATTGAGTGACAACGTCCACATGCTGCATCAAATGTTACTTTATTCACATCTTTCTCTGCCACTTTTGGAGCAACTGACTGAAGATAGGATACAACGTCCATAATCTCTTGAGGTGTCATCCAGTTGTAAGCAGGCATTGGGAATGCTTTCGCTCCTCCGACTGGATATTTATGACTAAGCTTCATAGCGCTGACAGGATCAAAGATGAAGTTAGCTAAATAGTTTTTGTCATACATACGTCCAGCCTGACTTAAATCAGGTGGAACAACTCCATACGATGCTGCTGCATCTGCATTTGGCATTAGCGCAGGGTGACCTGCCGTTTCTATCGCATGACAAGCGATACAGTTAGCTTCTACAAGGGCTTTACCATTTTCAGTATTGCCTGCTAATGATGTGTCAACATTTTTCAAATCTTTAAATGTGAAATCTGCCGCTTTTACTTCAGGATGCATAACATGATGAGCATATGGCTCAATTCCGTAATATGTAATACCTACGAGAGCTGCAATAATTGCTAATATTTTAAACTCTTTCATTATTTGCCCCCTACTTTTTTAGCTTCTGCTTTTGTAATAAATGGCAATGCTACAAACAATACCAAGAATGTCATTGATGAAGCAAATCCAACCCATGCATTTGCACCGGTCGGAGGCAATTTACCATATACCGTAAGTACAATCAAATCCGCTATCAAGAACCAGAACCAGTATTTAAAATATGGACGTTGATTTGCAGGTTTTACCATTGGTGAACGATCCAACCATGGCATTACAAAGAAAATTGCATTGGCAATGGCAAACGCGATAAGACCTAATGATTTTCCAGAAATTCCAGCGATTTCAAAGAAGAATCCGCGTAACACTTCATAACTCCACAAGAAATACCACTCAGGGTAGATATGTGCCGGTGTTTTAAGCCCATCTGCTTTATCAAAGTTGACCGGATCCATTGCAAAATCGTAATGGAAGAAAACCAAATAGAAGAAAAATAACAAGAAAAAGCCTAAAACAAAAAAGTCTTTAGACAAAAATACAGGCCAAAATGGAACTACTTTAGAGTTCTTCTTATCCCCTGCAAGATATTTTTCTGCTTCTTCATCAAAATCGAAAAACTCACCTGCTTCATTATTAACGTGAGGAAAACGAAGTGCATAAAAGTGAACAACGATAGCACCGATGATTGCAAGAGGAATCAACAATACATGAAGCATGAAGAAACGAGTCAAGGTTGAATCGGAAACATAGAAGTTACCACGAATCCATACAACTAAATCACCACCGATAAGAGGAATACCACCAAAAATTTCAGTAATAACATACGCCGCCCAGTAGCTCATTTGTCCCCATGGAAGCATGTACCCACTAAAGCCTTCTGCTGAGAAAAGAACAAATAAAAGCATCCCAGAAATCCAGATCATTTCACGCCCTTTTTTATAAGAGCCATAATAGATACCGGTAAACATGTGGATGTATATAATCAAGAAAACAACCGATGCTCCGACAGCATGAATATGTCGAAACAACCATCCGTATCCGACTTCTTGCATAATAGTATAGTTGACACTATCAAATGCAGCCGCCACATCAGGCTTGTAATACATCAAAAGGAAAATTCCTGAAACAACCAATAATGTAAACATAACAGTCAGTAATACACCCATTGCCCACAAAAAGTTGATATTTTTAGGAATCCAATACTCCGTCATCATCACTTTTACGAATTTATCAATTCCTAAACGCTGATCAAACCACTCATACAATGAGTCTGCTTGTTTAAACTCTGCCATCTTATACTCCTCCTGCTTTTGCCATCATAGCTTTATACTCAGGACCTTCTTCACCAAGGACAAGGGTATTTCCATCAATTTTAAATGGAGGAAGATCTAGAGGACGCGGAGGTGGTCCAAATTTATTAATACCTGCAGATGTAAATTCACCACCATGACAAGCACATTTAAAATCTTTTTGATCAGCACGATAGGCAGGAATACAGCCCAAATGCGTACATAATCCAATCATAACCGAATAATGAAAATCTCCAACTTTAACAGTACGTCCATCAGTTGGTTTCATATCTTCTGTATATTTAAGAATAAAAATCGGCTTACCACGCCATACTGCGATTTCTAACTTATTAGCTTCAAGTGCAGACACATCTACGGTTGTAAAACCGGCTGTCATAACACTTGGAAGCGGATCCCATGTTTTCTTCATCGCGATAAGTGAGGCAACCCCACCCACAGCAGCGACTGCACCAAAGGCTTTACCTATAAAACCTCTTCTGCTTTCATCTTTCATCATTTCTCACTTAATTTAGAAATTTAACCCTCTATCATAAGGCAGAAAGGTTTAATTTTCTATAAAACAAGCTTATTTCGTATAAATTCGATTATTTCTTTGTTACTTCTTTGATAATTTTGATAACTATTTGATGATTGATTATTTATAATTTCCATAAGTTGCTCTTTATCATAACCATCGATAACAGGAATTCCCATTTTCTCAAATAATGGGAGAAAATCTCGTGCGTAATCAGGACGTTGTAAATAAATCGGGCGTCCACATCCAGATAAATTTTGTAAAACCGCCATCGGAGAAGCACTAATAAGTACGTCAGTGTTGCGAATTACCGTATCGTACTCTTCAGTCTCATGGATAGTAGTAAAGCTTTTTTTAAGGCTATTTTCATAGCCGAGGAAATGATAAAAACCCATTAAAAGCTCCATTTTGTAGGGAGCAAATAAAGCTTGGTTCAGCTCTAAATCTTTTTCATAATCATCATCGCCAAAAAACAGTGCCATGGGAATAGTTTTAGGAAGCACTTCGTTGTACTTCGTATCGACTACCGTTCCTGTTGCAATTCTATCCCCGTGTAAATACGGTGAAATTAAAAATTCTTTTTCATATTTCACTGCATCAGGATTATCACTAATACGGATAAAAGTTGGGAAAAATAGAGTCATATCTTCCATCAGAGTAGGATTGATCTCATCGGAGTCGAAGATGATTTTATCACCATGCTGTGCGATTTGAGGGATATTACGGACAACATCGACTCCGACAGAGCGTTTAATTCCGTAATTGCGTGCTTCACTTGCAATGCGAAAATCTGAGCACAATAACGTAATGTCTAAATCATTAAGCTCATTAAGTATCGCTACCGCGCGATGAAAACGATCTAAACCGATACGATGTCCTGTGTGGACGTAATAAAAAAGTCTCATTTTTTTCCCGCCATTTTGATGTAAATTTGTAAAATATCCAATGCAGCTGGCGTCATACCCGATATTTGTGATGCTGCCTGCAATGTCGGCGGATTAAATTTTCCCAGCTTATCGACAATCTCATTCGATAATCCCGAAACGGATTTAAAATCAAAATTTTCAGGGATGGCAATGTGTAACATTCGAGACATTTTTTCGACATCTTCACTTTGTTTTTCAACGTAACGAGCGTATTTAGCTTCGATGAGAATCTGCTCTTGGATATACAAATCAAGCGTCGAAAAACTTGGAATTAGGGCTGTAAGCTTCTCTAAATCGAAACTTTTACGTGAAACAAGTTGTGTTGCTGCCATTCTGTCATTAATACGCTCTTCATCGATGCTTTCCAAAAAGGCTAAGAACTCTTTGGTCGGTGTCAAAACAGTCTCATCTAAAAGGGTAAGGCCCTCATTGATTTGCAGTCGTTTCGTCTCGATTCGCGCCATTTCCTCATCACTTATGAGTCCTAAAGCATGACCGTATTGTCCTAAACGTAAATCTGCTGTCTCTTCACGTAACAGCAGACGATATTCAGCACGGGAAGTAAACATGCGGTAAGGCTCTTTTGTCCCTTTTGTCACCAAATCATCGATCAAAACTCCAATGTACGCTTCATCACGACGTAAAATAAGAGGCGCTTTCTCCTCAAGCGACAAGGCAGCATTAATTCCCGCCATCAACCCTTGTGCTGCGGCTTCTTCGTATCCGGTTGTTCCGTTGATCTGTCCTGCACAGTAAAGATTCTTAACTTTTTTGGTCTCTAGAGTGTGTGTTAGCTCAGTTGGATCAACGTAATCATACTCGATTGCATAGCCGTAACGGACGATTTTGGCATTCTCCATACCGATTACCGAATGGATCATTTGACGTTGTACATCCGGCGGGAGAGAAGTGCTCATTCCGTTAATGTAACACTCCGTATTCTCAGCGGTTTGCGGTTCGATAAAGAGGTGGTGACGCTCTTTGTCTCGGAAACGGTTTACTTTATCTTCGATGCTTGGGCAATAGCGTGGTCCTACCCCCTCGATCTGTCCTGTAAACAATGGTGCACGGTGAAAATTTCCCTCAATGAGGCTATGCGTATCTTCGTTGGTATAGGCAATATAACACGGAAGTTGCTTTTTCTCACGTGCGAATTTTTCGCGGTCGGTACGAAAACTAAACGGATTGGGAAGAGTGTCACCATCTTGAATTTCCATCACACTAAAATCAATGGAGGAGCTGTCCACACGGGGACATGTCCCCGTTTTAAGCCGTCCGACATTGAGTCCATGTTCACGAAGTGACTCGGTAAGTCCTTTGGCAGCAAACTCTCCGAAACGTCCTGCCTCTTGGCGAATTTCACCGATATGGATCATCCCGTTTAGAAATGTTCCTGTCGTTAAAATAACACGTTTAGCGCGGTATTCATTGAGCAAATGTGTTTGTACCCCAACTACCGTATTGTCTTCAATAATAAGAGAGGTGACCGTCTCTTGGATGAGGCTCATATTGGGAGTGGTGAGGATGGTATTACGGGCAATCACACGATAGCGATCCATATCAATCTGCGCACGGCTTCCCCGCACTGCCGGACCTTTTGTGATATTAAGAATACGAAATTGTATCCCTGCTTCATCGGTGAGCAGTCCCATTTCTCCACCAAGTGCATCAAGCTCACGTACTAAATGCCCTTTTGCCAAACCGCCGACAGCAGGATTACAGCTTGTCGCCCCCACTTGTTCGGCTAACATCGAGACCATTAGGGTATTGTGCCCCATACGGGCAGAGGCGAGTGCTGCTTCGATTCCTGCGTGCCCTCCGCCTACTACGATTACGTCATAATTTATCATTGTTTACTTCTTCATTTTAAATATTAAACACCTTGCGTAATTTTCTTGAAAATTCAACTTTAAACTCCATTCATTAAGACTTATCCGTGCTTTTGCTTTGCTTCATTAAACACGTACGTCTTTGAGTTTTCAAGAAAATTACGCAAGGTGTGCCAGATTCTTAACTGCAATTATAACCGTTATAATTGAAAGCACTAAAATCTAAAGCAAAAACAGTATAGAATTAAGCAAAATTTTTGATACGAGACATACTATGGACACTCCAAAAACTCTTGAAGAACTCTTAAAAAATTATGATCCAACTCCTCTTGAATTCGATCCTGCTGTTGATGGGGATGAAGAGCACCTTATTCGTGATGATCTTTTAAAAGAAAAAGAACGGATGAAAGATGTTATTACGAAACTTAAAGAAAAAAATCGCGGTGATCGAAAAGTAAGGCGTTAAAGTTAGCTAAGATATAATTTTGACAAAAATGGACCACCTTATGATGCTTCAAGCTGCATTCGACGCTTTTAATACACAGGACTTTTCAAAAGCACGTGAACTTTTTGAAATACTTAGCGATCAAAATAATCCTACTGCACTCTCATCCCTTGGTTACCTTTATCAGCAAGGGCTTGGTGTCGAAAAATCACCGCAACAAGCGTATGAATATTATACTCGCGCGGCCGATCTCGAAGAACCGACCGCCCTTTTCAACCTAGCATTAATGTATGCAGATGGTATTGTTATTACCCACGATCAGTTTAAAACACATGAATTACTTATCCGTTCGGCTGTTTTAAATTTTCCTCAAGCGCAATACGAAGCAGCACTTAGTCTAGAGAGAGGTTTAGGCTGTGTTCAAAATTTTAGTGAAGCGGCATTTTGGTACGAAGAAGCGGCTAAACGGGGTCACGCAGGAGCGTTTAACAATCTCGGCGTTCTTTTCAAAGAGGGGCATGGAGTCATCCAAGATTATTCCAAAGCGTTTATCTGTTTTTCACGGGGAGCTAAGCTTGATATCGCTGAGAGCCAATACAATTTGGGTCTTATGTATGATCAAGGATTTGGGTGTGACGCCAATCATGATGTAGCACTAGAATGGTGTAGGAAAGCCGCCTATAACGGTCATGAAAAAGCCAAAACCATCATCCAAGGCTTACAAGAAGAAGGTAAAATAGTATGGTAGTGAGAACCAATACTTCCTTTAGCGCTGAACATTTACGGTTTTTAAATTACATCAAAGCAGTAGGAACAGGACCAAAAGGAAATAGGGAACTCTCTCGAGAAGAGACCAAAGATGCATTTTCCCTTATCCTAGAACGACGTATTCCTGACACGCTTATCAGTGCTTTTTTACTCGGATGGCGAGTTCAAGGAGAGAGTGATGAGGAACTTGGCGGATGTGTTGAGTATTTAGCGGGTCACCTTGTTGCCAACAAAGGAAAAGGTATTGAAATCGGCTATCCAATGGATGGTAAAACGAAATTTTTTCCCATTATGCTTAAAGCTTCTGAATATCTCGCTGATATAGAAGTTCACGCCGTTTATGACGTTCCGTTAGGACCAAAATATGGTTCCACACTCAATGAATTTCAAGTTACTGCACCCAACCTCAACTTGCATCATCGTCGAGATTTACTCAAAAGCTTAAGTGATTTAACACCATTGCGTAACGACATCGGTATCCGTACTGCATTTAATACCCTCGAAAAATTCAATTTTTTAGCGCCTATCGCGCTCATCGGGATGCATCATGCCCCCTATTTTGATCTCTATGCAAAACTTTATGCGCCCTATTATCAACGTCTTGTCATTGTTCAAGGACATGAGGGAACTCCCGAAATACTCAAAAAAACGAAATATAAAATCGTCGAGAATGGTGAAACAACAACCTATCATCTTGATCCTGAAGAATTTGGTATTGAACCTATTGTCACGAAAGAAGAGATGACACTAGAAGAGATGGTTGCCCTGATGAAAAATCCTGATGAAAATCTTGCTAAAATGATACGACTTAACGCTGCATTTTTAGGTTTTGTTGCAGGAAAATATCAAACTATTGAAGAAGGATATGCGTGTTTACAGGATTAATTCGTGAGATGGCACAGGTAAAAAGCTTTGGAGCCAATCGCCTCTCTCTGAAAGCGAATCATAAAGCAAAACTCGGAGATTCGATTGCCATTAACGGCACGTGTCTTTCGGTCATAAGTATCGAAAGTGACGGATTCACAGTTGAACTTTCCCCCGAAACACTCACCCACATTGCTACTGAAAAGCTAACGGGGGGTGTCCATATCGAACCGGCTATGATGATGGGAGATCGTTTTGAGGGGCACATTGTCCAAGGGCATATCGATACTATCGGAACCATTTCTTCTATCTCCAATAATGGTAACAGTTATGAAGTTGTAGTGGATATTAATCCCGAGTTTGTTCCTCTCATCCCTCCTAAAGGGTCCATTACGATTGATGGAATAAGTTTAACTGTAAACGAAGTAAATAAAAATAGTTTTCGCCTGACCATCATCCCAATCACCATGCGCGAAACACTCTTTGGAACGTATAAAAAAGGAACACGGGTAAACATCGAAACCGATGTTTTTGCCCGCTATATGCGTCATATTCTCACGACATCCAGTAAAAATGATATGAGTTGGAACGATATTGACCATATTCATTCTCTCTATTAAAATACAAAAGGAAGTGTGTTGAAAACAATTGAATGGCTGATGATGTTGGCTTTTATCGCAGGTCTTGGGCTATCGACATGGAAAATTTATTATTTTTTACCTTCAAAACCTCTTGAAGACGATGACACTACTTCCAATTCTGTTGAAGCGCTCGAAAAGATCATGATTGAATCTAACCGTGATGGCATAACCGAAGAAGAGCTATTTGAGAAAATGCGCAACCATCCAGAGTTTGACACGAAGCATTTTTGGAGATTTAACCCCAACCGCCTTCGCCACCTCATCCAAGATTATCGTCTTAAAGAGCCAAATTTTCGTCTCTAAGAGATGTTGCATCTGGATTACACGCAATCTTATGCTCCATATCTATTTTTTCAAGATTTTCTAACTCTCTCACTGATGCAACGGTCGCCGAACGATACCCCTCACCCTGATTCAAATAAATATTTAATCCATTTTCATACAGAGCCAACCGTGTTGCCAACGCCATCGAGTACGTGGTTAAAATCCCCTCATTCCCGATCAGTCGTGCAACGTCAGCGAAATATTCTTTCGTCCAAAGTACTGGATTACTGGCGGGGCTAAAGGCATCTTGATAACAGACATCCCATATCCCCTCCAACTCTCTCATTGCCACTCTTGCATCGGTGATCTCAACCGTAATACGAGTCCACTCATCCTCATATTGTCCAGCAGTAGCAAGTTCTTTAATCACCTTTTGGTATGGTTTAAAGATTTCAGGATAAGGAAAATCTACCAAAGAAGCAACCAGCGCACCATCCAATTCAGGAGAATAAATCTCCAGCGTCATATTAGGAAAATATCTATCACGATAATAGAGGCTGAGAAGAGTATTAAAACCAAGCCCGAAACAAATATCAATAATTTTAAGATGCTTTTTATTCCCATATAGGACAAAAGCGGGTTGAACATGTTTTTTGAGCGATTCATTGAGGGCGCCATCTTTGGTCGAATGATAGTGTTCGTCGTACTGTTCACTGTACGCAGTATAGCTTCCATCATCACTCTCAACCCACTTTGTCATAACCCCGCACCCCACATGTGCATCTTCTTAGCAACAATTACATCATACCCTTCCAGTAAATCATAAATCGTATTTGTAGCTCGAAACTCTGATTGATCAAGTAAAGCTTCCACCTCACTAATATTCATAGATCCTTTTTTTTGAACAATGATGATCTCCGTCGCATTGAGCAGTGTACGATAAATCAATTGCAAAAATTTTAACGGTGATTCATGCAAATGCAAAACATCTTGAACGATCACAGACGCATAATCCCTTGGCACCCCAAATGCAGGAGATTTATAATCTTTGATTACGTGTACTTTATGAATACCTGGATGTGTAAAGTCTTGGTGTTCGCCAGGAAACAGTGAGAGATCTATAAGCCCCTCATAGGGAGCTAAAAATACTGTCAATTCCTCAATCATAGCGTCCAAATGACTGGTTATAAGCATGATTTTTGTATTGGGTGTAGGATGGAGAAGCTGGGTAATCATAATGCTAAATCGTGCAACTCTCTAAACAAATACGCTTCTACTACATCGTCAATCGTGCGTTGCGTATGCGCCACAAGTATCATCATTTGCTGATCGATAAATTCCATCACCGGTTCATAATTATTCTTAACGATAACCGCATCAATGAACCCTTCGATTTGTGAACGGTCTTTATAAAAATTGATCTCTACGACACGACCTTCTTCGATTTCTACTGTTGCCCAGAAAGCAACTTCTAAAATCGAGGAAAGCTCAGATTCTTGTGTATCGTCACCATCCATTGGAAGTAGAAGTAACATTAGTCGACCTTAGACAGATCAAGCTTTAGTGCAGCATTGTCCATAATATCGATGTCTTTGCGTAATACTTCAGCAGCAATCGCTTTCGCATCTTCTAGGGAATGCATCGCACATGTTCCGCATTGGTAGAGATTGAGTTCAGGGATATCACTTTGTTTTTCAACGGCAATCACATCGTGCATAGATGCTTCCCACGCCTGAACCACTTCCTCTTCCGTAGGGGTACCGATAACGCTCATATAAAACCCTGTACGGCAACCCATAGGTGAGAGATCAATAATCTCCGTTTTAGCCGAATTGAGATGATCACGCATAAAACCTGCGAACAAATGCTCTAACGTATGAATCCCCTCTTGTGACAAGATTGCCTCATTCGGACGGCAAAAACGTAAATCGAAAACGGTAATATCATCTCCCTTTGGAGTTTTCATCCCCTTTGCGCGACGAACGGCTGGTGCTGGCATAATAGTGTGGTCTACAGTAAAGCTATCTAGTAATGGCATGTGTATCCTTAAAAATTTTATTTTAGTTGAGGCAATGGTAACATATTTCATCCTTGAGGCGCTATAATTTGCCAATTAATTAAGGAATATTATGAAAAGCCTCTTTGACGATTCCATCGCCGCCCAATACCAAAACGATCCGCTGGCACTACGCGTTTACACCTCTCAATTACTGGGTCAAAATAAAGACTTAGTCTTACATGGCGGGGGAAATACTTCCGTAAAAATCGATGGTGTACTGTACGTTAAAGGAAGCGGATGGAATCTTGACACCATTGAAAAAGAAGGATTTTCTCCCGTTGATTTAGGCACACTCATAGAAATGGCATCTCGTGAAAATCTAAACGACACACAAATGGTCAAAGAGCAACGTGCCGCAATGAGTGATCAAAGCTTTCCAAACCCTTCCATCGAAGCAATACTTCATGCCATCATCCCGTTCACTTTCGTCGATCACACGCATGCCGATGCAGTGGTTACCCTAAGCAATACTCCTAATGGCAAAGAAATAATAGAAGACCTTTACGGTAAAAACATGGTTATTATTGACTATGTGATGCCGGGATTTGAACTGGCACGTCATATTTATTTACAAACTTTAGCTCTAAATTGGAAAAATATTGAGGGAATTATTTTACTCAATCACGGTGTCTTTACTTTTGATAATGATGCCAAAAAAGCATATGAAAAGATGATAACACTTGTCACAAAAGCTGAAGATTACTTACAAAAAAATGTCACTTTTCTTTCTAATACGAGCAAGGGAAATATCGACGTGGAGATTATTCGGTCATTAGTTCACAAAGTCGGCGTACTGCGCGGGTGTGATATTTTTCCCATCTTTTTGGATTCCGACCAAGCCAAAGCACTCAGCACTCGCCCCAATTTAGAGCGACTCATCAAACAAGGCGAACTCACCCCTGAACACGTCATTCGCATCAAGCCTTTTCCTGCTATTATTAATACCGATTGTGAAAAAGGGATAGAAATATTTAAAACCGAGTATCAGAATTATTTTGATAAAAATAGCAATGCTAACCATATCTGTCTCGACCTGGCTCCTCGCTATGCGATTGTTAAAGGGTTGGGGGCAGTTGCGCTGGGTAAAGATGAGAAAGAGTCTCGAATCATCGCCGATATCGTAGAGCATACCATTACTGCAATTTTAAGTGCCGAACAGCTTGGAGCATGGACGTCTCTAAGTCTTGCACAGATGTTTGAGATGGAGTATTGGGAACTTGAACAAGCAAAATTAAAAAAGGACAAAGAATGAAAATAACCAAAAAAGTAACTTTTATCGCTAAAGAGGAGCATATTTCTACGGTCAAAAAACTCTTAGAAGACATGGTATCCCCCTCACTCAAAGAACCGGGATGTCTTTTTTATTACATCTTTCAGTCTCAAACTAACCCAAAGAAGTTTTTTGCCGTCGAGTCATGGGAAAATAACGAAGCTCTTGAGGGACATAAACATTCTGAGCATTATGCCTACTATAAATCGCACTATGAACCATTTGTTGAGAATAAGTATACAGAAGATTTGGAACTTTTAGATGAAGAGGCGTATGGGTTTTAAAGCCCCGGAGCCTTCCACATAGGTTCCAACGTACCATCACGAACAAGCTCCATTTGTTTGGCATATACTTTTTTCCATTTCTCTTTAGCTTCTTGATACGCTTGAAAATTGCTAGGATTAGAAATATATGTTTTTTCAAGTTTAACGATGTTTTCTCCTGCTTCTTCAAAACTTTTATAAACACCTGCACCTATCCCACACGCCATCGCAACGCCCAATGCGGTAGCTTCTTTTACCACAGGAACTTTTACTTCCAATCCCGTAACATCCGCTAAAATTTGTGACCACAATGCACCGTTAGACGCACCGCTTGCAAAGGTAAGTGATGTGGGTGAAACGCCGCTAAAGGCTTTTATGTTGTCAAGATTAATGGCACTTACGATGCACGCATTTTCTTCCAATGCTCGAAACATAGAACCGATATTGTATTTGCTGCTGTCCAGTCCAAGACCTATAAACGATGGTGATGCGTGTATCCACTCTCCGTACTTCATGCTGTCGCTAAAAATAGGGATAATCCCATGCGAGCCGACAGGAATCTGTGATGCCAATGCTTCAAGCTGCGCGTAGCTTCTGTCGCCACCTAACGCATCTCGGAACCATCGCATTACAAGACCGGTAAAAAAAGTAATTCCCTCTGCTTGGCTCATGTTACGTACAACATGAGGATTTACACGCAATAGCATATCTCCTGAAAGGTGTGTTGCTGAGGGTATATTGACCACTTGCTGCCAAAAACTTCCCCCTAACACAACCGCATCGCCTAATCTATTTGCCCCCAGTCCAGCTGTACCGATTTGAACATCACCACCACCCATAACTACGAGAGTTTCAACGCTTAAACCTGTCTCGTCACTAGCTTTTTGGCTAATTCGTCCAAGTACATCACCGCTTTCCAATATGGGGACAAATAGATCTTTTAAGCCGCACTTCGTAAATTGTTCTTTATCCCAATCACGATTTGTAAGATTAAATGCTCCGGCTGTCCCTGCATTAGAGGGCTCACTTGCTAATTCCCCGCTGAGTTTAAACAATATCCAGTCGCTTATCATCGTAAAATAAGTCGCTTTTTCATACAAAGACGGCTGATTGTTTTTCAACCACAAAAGTCGTGGAGCAGCAGAGAGAGCAAATGTTTGCCCACTTGATTGATAAAATTCTTTTTCCATCTCTGGGTACATATTTTTTAAAGTACCAACTTCATATCCTGCGCGACTGTCGACGTTTGCCACACCCCAAAGTTCCTTCTTATCCTTATCATAAACAACAATTCCCTCTCTCATACTCGAAGCAGATATGGCAATTATCTCTTGAGCGCTTATTTTTGCTTTTACAACAACTTCTTTGATGCATTGTTTTGTTAATTCCCATCCATGGATACAATCAAATCCCATAGATCCGGCAACATTCTCTAATGCAATATGATTCCATTCATGTTGCGCAATCGCTATTTGCTTTCCAAGCGTATCAAAAATGACAGCTCGTATGCTTCCGGTTCCTGCATCTATACTTAAAAAATATTGCTTCATTTCATCTCTTTCATATTTACATCAAATTTCAATGAACTATTTTTCGTATTTTTTTGATCAATCAACTTAATCTCCACATTACAAATACTGTCTTTAAGATTTTCTGCAAGAATCAATAATTCTTCATGAGTATCGCGTATTGCAATTCCACGTGCTGAACATCCGACGACTCCGCGGTTATTATAGGTCATTCTGTACATATAGTTCGTTATCCAATACATTTATTAGTAATGGTAAAGCAAAGAAGATTCCAAGGATTGAAGTAAGTGAGAGCAAGCGTTAAAAACGCTTGCAGATTACGCTAGAAAAACATAGACTACTTATTTTAATTCACTTAATGCATTATTGAAGGCACTTAAGTGACTCATAGAACCTGCTCTTAAATTTTCAAATACCTTAACGATATCAGCAGGCATTCCAACCTCGACGCATAAAATATCGATAATGTCTTTTTCTTCGATTGCAACACCTACTTGTAATCCATCACGAAGAGAAATTGACCCCTTAGCTACCAATGTATCGTACAATGTTTGCAATTCTGGAAGAACAAATTCACCAATTTTATTTTCGTTTATCTTAGAAATATCAACACTGTATTTTTTACACAAACTTTCTACTGCATCTATATGTTGTTGTTCTGATACAGCAATGTTTGCAAATGTAGTCGCATTCGGATATTTAGCCCCCAATATTATATAAACATCCCGTGCTACTTTTTCTTCTTGATACATAAACAAAAGTGACGCTTTCTGTGCTTCTGTTAATGTTACGATTGCAGTTGCTGAACTGTTTCCAAATACGGAAACACTTAATCCTATTACCGCTGTCATCCCAATAAATGTACGTCTATCCATCTTACACACTCCTACTGATATTATCAAAATTAGTGAAAAAATCATGAAAACCAATTCAAAATTCATTTCATGTTGAGAGAATACCTATAATGTATTAGTGAAGTGTTATCGAGAGTTCGTCAACTGATTTAAAAATAATATTTGAGGAGGGCATAAGGACAATCTCTCAAAAGAGAGAATTGTGAAAGATTATACGCGTGCTTCTTCGCGACGTTGGAGTTGTTCCCATTTTAAATCGACACGTGTTTGCCACTCGTCGATAAGATATTCGTATTGTTTAGTGAAAAGGTGTTTAAAACGCCCTTGAGCACCTAAATAATCACGAACAGGGACAATATTTTTTGGACGGTATGTGATGTTTAACTCAGTACCGTTAATGATTTCATACAATGGGAATACCAAAGAATCAGTCGCAAGATCCGTAATCGCAATGGTATCTTCCGGTGCAAATTTCCACTCAGTCGTACATGCAGAGATAGCATTAATAAATACTGGACCCTCTGCTGCAAATCCTTTTTGAATTTTTGCAACCATATCTTTCCATTTACTTGGAGAGACTTGAGCTACATAAGGAGCACCGTGTGCTGCCATAATCGCCATCATGTCTTTTTTATTTTTCTTCTCGCCATAACTGATACTTCCAGCAGGAGTCGTTGTAGCAGAAGCTCCGATTGGAGTTGAGCTTGAACGTTGTCCTCCTGTGTTTGCATAGACTTCATTGTCCAAACAAACGTACATCATGTTATGTCCGCGTTCAAAACAACCTGAAATCCATTGGAATCCGATGTCGTACGTCGCACCATCGCCACCAAACGCAACAAACTTAGGAGTGCGTTCCGGTTGCTTCAAGCGACCTTTGGTTTTAAGTGCTTTGTACATCGCTTCCGCACCAGCTACCGCAGAGGAACCGTTTTCAAATCCGATGTGAATCCAAGATGCATCCCATGAAGTGTACGGATAAACCGCCGTACAAACTTCCAAACATCCAGTAGAGGCTGCAAGGATCAAATCATCATTAGTAGCATTAAGTACTTCGCGAACAATGATGGAGTGTGCACATCCTGGGCACAAAAGGTTAGCACCCTCAAAGCGATCCGCTGAAGTGGAAAACTCTTTAAGGTTTTTGATTTTTTTAATTTCTGACATCATTCACCCCTTAGAAAAATGAAAGCTTCGGTCCACGAAGACCGATGTATTGTTGCAATGGCGTTGTAGGTTTTCCTGCATCCATATTTGCTTTAAGGTCATTAAAAATGCCCACTAGATGTGCTTTAGTCAAATCACGTCCGCCCAATCCATAAATATAATTCGTAAGAACTGCTTTGGTATCGGTATTGAAAAGTGAACCTGAAATTTCATTGAAAAGCATACCCATAGTTCCATGAGGACTAGAGCGATCCAATGTTCCGATTGCTTTAACATCTTTCAAGACTGCTGCAAGCTGTTCCATTGGCCATGGACGGAAAACACGAATACCGACAACACCGGCTTTAATTCCATTTGCACGCAATTCATTAACAACTTCCATCGCTGTTTCAACGGATGTTCCCATACAAATAACCGCCATCTCAGCGTCATCCATTTGGTGAGTTTCAACTAAATTATATCGGCGACCTGTCAATGCTTCAAAAGCATCAAAAGCGGCTTCAATCTTAGGAATAACCGCTGTCATAAGTGCATGCTGCTGACGCGCTTTGTGCTCAAAGTGCCAATCTTCTTCTGTTTGAACTCCATGAGTCACAGGATGATCAAGATCAAGCATGTCATTCATAGGTTTGAATTCACCAACAAAATTAAAACCTTGTTCATCTGTCATAGTGTGAACACCCTGAGCCGTATGGGAAGTCATAAATCCATCTTGGTGAACCATAGCCGGCAGACGAACATCGTGATCTTCTGCTACTTTAAACGCGATAAAATTCAAATCGTACGCATGCTGAGGATTATATGCATCAAGTTGAATCCATCCGCTGTCACGACCCATATACATATCAGAGTGGTCACCATTAACGTTCAATGGTGCTCCAATAGCACGGTTAACAACATTGAGGATAATCGGAAGACGCATACCTGAAGCTGAGTACAATGTCTCAACCATCAATGCAAAACCCTGTGATGACGTTGCTGTTGCAACACGACCACCGGCAGCTGATGCACCAATACAACATGACATTGCACCATGCTCAGATTCTGTCATAACGAACTCACCGTCAACATAAGCATTCGCGGCAAAACCAGCGTAATTTTCAACAATTGGAGTCGATGGAGTAATCGGGTATGCCGCTACAACATCCACTTGAACTTGGCGAAGCGCATGGCTCGCCGCCATATTACCATCCCAGACTTCGATGTCTCGTAGTTCCATAGTATCAGCCATTAGTCTTCCTCTACTTCTGTGTCTTTTTCTTTTTTCTCTTTTTTAGGCCACTCAGCTAGTGCCATATCTTCGTCTTTTTGTTCTGGGAACATCAATAATGATTTTGGATTTGTAGGACATACTTCCACACAGATTCCACACCCTTTACAGTGATCAAAATCAATTCCTACCATTTTTTTATCACGAGCTATAATAGACATATCTGGGCAATAAATCCAGCAAAATTGACAATCAATACAATAGTCTTTATTAAATAACGGTTTTTCGATACGCCAGTCTGCTACACTTGCGGTAAACGAACTTGATTGTGAGTAGGCTCTGTCTTCTGGTAATGTTGTCGCAATATTTTGTATTGCTCCATCAAAAGTACGAAGCATTGCACCGATTTCAAATCCATCCCATCCTGCTTTTTCCATACGAGACTCCTTACTTTACTTCATCATAAGCGCGTTGAATCGCGATCATGTTGGCGTCAATTATTTTTTGAGGCAGTTTTTTCAATACACGAATCATGTTTTCTTTGAAAAAGTCCATCTCATACATACCCGAAACCTTCATCAATGCGCCTAGCATTGGTGTATTGGGGATCGCTTTTCCGATTGTCTCTTGCGAAATTTTAATACAATCAACGGTGTATACTTTTTTACCTTGAAGCTTTGGTTGTGATGCAATCAGCTCTTCAGTACTCATATGAGTCGTAATAATATAAACAGTATCTGGTTTTTCAAACGCCGTAAAATCAGCAACATAAACCAAGGCTGGGTCAATTACTAAAACATAATCCGGAGCCATAAATTTTTCGTGATTCATAATTACTTGATCATCAACACGATTATACGCTGTCATCGCAGCACCACGTTTTGCAGAACCGTAGAACGCAAACGCCTGTACATGTTTTCCGGTGGTGGATACAACGTCCGCTAAACCTTTTGCACCCGTTACAGCACCTTGACCGGCGCGACTATGCCATCGAATTTCGAGCATGGCTTCTCCCTCTGACTTAAATTTTTAAGCTTGCATTTATCAGTACGTGTATTTTATGTAACTTGCTCTTAAATGTAGCTTTTCACTTTTACACAGCACGAAAAGTATGGCAAAGATGTTACTTTACACCTTTTTTGGCGATAGTTCGCACAGCATCAAGAACATTTTCCTGTATAACAAAATCAAATGTTGATAATTGTTCAAAATTATCATACCCGCTTAGTACACCAATAGCATCTATTCCTGCACGAACAGATGCTTCTAAATCCAAACGAGTATCACCAATCATCCATACATTTTCAGTATCTGAATTCATCTGTGATAAAGCAGTTAAAATAGGTTCTGGATGGGGTTTTGGATTAGTAACATTTTCAAATCCGATCAATACTTCAAAATAGTCCATAACCTCGAAATGCTCCATCAGTTCTCTCGAATAATGTCCTGTTTTTGTTGTAACAATCCCAAGACGTGCAAACTTGGATGCCTCTTGTATGGCCCGTATTGCATTAGGGAGCATAAATGTTTTAGCTCTCGAAATTTCTCGATAATGGAGTTTATACGTACTAACATGATGAGCAATATTTTCACTCTTAACCCCTACTCCTGCAAACATTGTCTCCAACGTATGACCAATTTGTGAAGTAATCATCTCATCATTGAGCTCATCAATCTCACCATGCGTATGAATCGAGTGATAAAAGCTCTCTAAAATCGCCTCCGTCGAATCGATCAACGTCCCGTCTAAATCAAATAATATTATTTTTTTCACTTTTTCTCCCAATTTATATAATCTTCCCAAATGCCGTTTATGGTAGGTTTTATCCCTATGATTTTTCGATTATAAACATTAATCGTATTGGGTACTACCAAAAACAAATAGGGGTTGTCCTTTACTATCGAGGCAAAAATATCTCGTTGTAACGATGCTGTTTTATCAGGTTCTGTCGAGTTTTCCATCTTTTCGATTAATCGATCTGTCCGTCCACTATGATAGCCGATCATGTTAAATCCTCCCGGAACATCTCCATCACTGTGCCATATCATATAGGGATCGGGAGCAAGGGACAGGCCCCATCCTAAAAGGACGGTTTCAAACTTTTTGGGCATCACAACTGTGTTCAAAAATGCTTGCCACTCCATTACTTTGAGCGTCACTTTTACCCCGACTTTTAAAAGTTGTCGTTGTAATATCTCTGCTGCGTAAGGACGAATGGGATTGGAATTAGAGGTAGCAATCTCAAATTCAAGTGGGTGTGCCGCATCGTATCCCGCAGATTTTAAAAGTGCTCGAGCTCGTGTAATATCTTGTTGTGGTGCTTTAACACCTTCATTAAACCCTTTGCTCCCTGGTAAAAAAGGACCCGTACAGACTGATCCGTGATTGAGAAATAAGATATCTACCAACTCTTGGCGATTAATAGCAAGAGAGAGCGCTTCACGTACTTTTGGATCTTGAAATTTTTTCAATCGCAGGTTAAATCCCAAATACGTATAGCTGTGAGAAAGGAGTTCTAAGTGTTTAAATTTTTGATGAAAACCTTTATCCAACTGGCGTTCATACTGCATCGGTTCAAGAGCATCTACATCAATTTCACCATTTTTAAGCATCAAAAAGCGGGTCATCGAGTCTGCAATAACATGAAAAACAATAGTGTCTATTTTTGCTTTGTGCTCGAAATATGACGGATTAGCAGCAAGTTCTATTTGTTTGGAAAATTCTAACTTTTTAAGAAAATAAGGACCCGTACCGATAGGATGAGTATTAAATGATGATCCCATGATATCTTTTTCATTTTCCAAAATATGTTTTGGAACAATCCCCATCATCCAAATTTCCAGTGCTTTAAAATAGGGCTTAGTATAGGTAACACGAACCGTATAGTCATCCATTGCACGTACTTCCTTGACTACTCTAAAATCCGTAGAATAAGGACTCATAAGCTTGGGAGAAATGATCAGATTGTAAGTAAAAACAACATCATCCGCACTAAAAGGTTTCCCATCATGCCATTTGACCCCATGACGAAGCTTGAATTCGATAACAGTGGGAGAAATACGCTTATACGACTGCGCCAGATCTCCAATAACATTTTGTCCGCTTGCATCGTATTTTACCAAGGAATTAAAAATAAAATTGGCTATTTCCCCACTCGCGGAATCGGTTGCTATCAGGGGATTAAGACGAGCGGGATTGGAAGAAGTGCTTAAATGGAGTGTTGATGCAAACAATGAAAGAGTAAACACTATGTAAAGAAATAAATATTTCAATCTCACCCCGTTTTTTAGGGGAGATTATAACATTATTTACTTTCTACTATCCGGCCGTTGAGAGGTTGAACTGGACGATAATTGTGATCGTAAAATTTACGCAGTGCCGCAATCTGCTCTTTTGAAGCACTTTGAACCTCTTTCATAACATACCAGTTCACTTTTTCACTGCATGGTGGTGTCGTTAAAGATCCCATAAAGTGAAAATAGCTATTACTATTTTTCGGCAGTAAATCAGCTGGATTCATCTGTGTTGACTTTCCAACCGAATCGAGTACTTTTTGAACGATTTTATTGGGTGCTTTACCCTCTTCAAACAATACGGCAACAACAAGTAAACTTCCAAAGGCACTTTTATGTACCATATGAGCAACTGCATCATACTGCTTGCCATCAATTTGTTCTTCACTTTTTCCATGAAAATGGAATTGTGCCAATTTATAATCAACACCGTCGAGCGTAACCATACCGCCATTCTCTACATTTACTTGAAGCGCATGGCCATTATCAATAACGGAAGCAGATGAAGTGATACTCTCATTCAATGCAATAATATTGTTCTTATCAATGCTTGATGTTTGTTTCGTAAGAATATTGATCGGAGATTGTGCTTGTCCAAGCTGACACGTTTCGCCAAACTCTCCCCAATGAGCTGGACCATGTTCATCATAATTCCAGTGGACTTCACCAGATGCTCCATGATGTTCTTCTGCATACACTGCTGTTGTGACTAAAAACGTTGCAACACTTAGCGCTAAAAAAAATTTATTCATAAATGCCCTTTTTTTTGACTATTTTACGTCAACAACCTTTAGGTTCTTCTTTATCCCCCAGTCCACCCCTCGAGCAATCAACAAAATCAATAGCCACGCTAAAATCATCGTAATGGTAGTATGACTCAGGAAATGATCGCCAATAAGCATTTTATAACTTCCCATACTCCATCCGATTAGCATGGCTATGCTACCTGCAATTATTTTATTTTTTCGACTGTGAAATAAAAGAATGAGTGACAAGAGAGCAAACCCTCCGCTTGCATGACCGGCTGGCCAACATTTTTGTTTTTCTAGATGACAATCTTTAGTCGTGTATTTTTCCCAAACGCAGGTATGCGGATAGGTACCATTAAAAATATCCAAACTTTTGGGACATGGCATATTTGAAACTGCTTTTAAAGAACCGACAACGAGAGGAACTGCGATAGAAGAAAGCACCACAATGATTAATCCGCGTCGATACGCTCTCATCCATTGTTTTTTCCATCCCAGAATCAAAACAAATAGAAAAATAACCGCGATGACGATTAATAGACGTTTGATTCCGTCGTAAAAAACAAACTTAAGAACAGTATTGTTGGTATCAAGTATCCATTGATGCGTCGCGAGATTATAAAAATGTTTTTGTACCCAAATATCCGCTGGGCTCAAACCAAAAAAGAGGACTGCCACGATTAAGACGATGGCAGCAATAAGAATATTTTTAGTGGACTCCATGCAAAATATCCAGCTCACTTTGATACACAGAAGTCTTCACTTCGCTCATCCCCAACAACGTATGAAAAATAAAGTCGTGAGTATAGGGTTGAGAAGCATTTTGTTTTAGTTTTTCTTTATTTACCTGAAATTTTTTTCCAAACCACATGACCGCAGGGACATGCTTTTGTGCTTCCGGTGCAATGGCATAAGGAAAACCATGCAGATAAAGCCCTTTTTCCCCCAATGATTCGCCATGGTCACTTACATAAAACATCGCTGTCGCAAACGAGGGATCATTCTTTTGAAGTACATCGATTACCTTGGTTAAAAAATAATCCGTATAAAGAAGAACATTATCGTACGCATTCGTAATCTCAGCTTGGGTGCATTGTTCTAATTGATTGCTTTTGCAAACAGGGGTGAATTTCTCAAATGCCTTTGGATAACGTTTATAATACGCAGGACCATGATTTCCCATTTGATGCAATACAATAACAATATCCCCTTTCGGATGCGCATCAATGTATTCTTGTAGTCCAACCAGCATCCCTTCATCACGGCACTCTCCATCCTCACACATCGTATTTTTATCAGGTAATTTAAAATCTTCATACGCTACACGAAGCGCAACTCCTTTGGAATCGGAGTTGTTATCCCGCCACAAAATATTCGCGCCAGAACGTTGCAAAATATCTAAAACATTTTCTGTATGCTTCGCTTTTTCTCCCTCGTACGACTCCCTGCCAAAAGAAGAAAACATACACGGCACCGATATAGCTGTTTCAGTACCGCATGAAGTAAACTGAGTAAAGTTAACAATATCCTCTTTTTTAAGCAACGAATTGGTTTCACGACCGTACCCATTGAGTGAAAAATGGTCCCATCGCACTGCTTCACCGACTACTAAAATTACCAATTTACGATCTGCAGTCGTAGAAACTACTTTTGCATCCGCTGCAATTATCTGTAATCCCGTATACGGATGAGACAACGACTTTTGAATATAAGAACCAACGGAATAAAGATAATAACCTGGATTTGCGTAATAACGTAATGGTTTATGTTCTCTAAAAAATGAGGTGTAATTCTTACTAAACGAGAACAAAATTACCGCAACAAGACCAAGCGATATCCCGATAATCTTCCCTTTTTCCAAAAGCGTCTGCTTTAAGCTCATAGGTGTAATTTTGATGCGATAGATTATAAAAGAGGGTAAGACTCCAATGAATAGTACATAAAAAATAAGAGTGAGACTAAATAAATCAGCCGATTCATTTAAATTTGTTTCCAATGCATTTTGGATCATATGCGTATCAATCACCGTGTTATATGTATCCATAAAATAAGCTACAAAAGAAGTAAGTATAAGAATTAAAATAAGTATAGGCTTGAGTGTATTGCGAAAACTAAATAAAGACAAAAGAATGGTCGTAACACTTATTAAAACCAATGCCAGCGAAGCAATAAAAGGAATTGTACTCCAAGAAAGAGGATAGACCTCAACAACATGCTTAAAAAAAGCACCATTTGCGACAAGAGTTAAAAAAAGAGCCACACCAATAATAAGAAAACGTGATTTCACGCCAAAGGATTTCATAAACAAAAAAACCACCTTATCTAAAATAAAAAGTGTCGAATAATAATCTCTTTTCGATTAACACTGCGTAAACCTTTGTTATTAGCTAATCATCCCTTATAATACCGTATTCCATTCATGAGGGCTTTATGCGCATATTCAAAGAACTTCTTAAAATTTATTTACTTTTTATCACTCTTTTCATTGTAGGACGACTGGGACTTTATGTTCTTTACGCTGATCGCTTACATGATATTACATTTGCTGAATCTCTTTTGTCTTTTATATACGGACTCAAACTCGATACGATGACCACTTCGATCATTCTTATCATCCCTGCTCTCATCCTCACACTGACTCCCCAGTATTTTGCCAAAAGTGCCGCACGTCTGCTTAATGGCTATGTCTTAGTATTTTTACTCATTGCAGTATACATCGAAAATGCAACCTTCCCCTTTGTCGCCCAATACGATGTTCGCCCTAACTATCTCTTCGTCGAGTATTTAAAATACCCGCAAGAAGTCATATCGATGATTCTCAAAGAGTATCCGATGCAGCTTGTAGTGGCTTTTATTATGCTGATTTTTACGGCATGGCTCTTTGTACGCTTTTCACCGCTGAAATTCGAAGAAGCACTACGTACACCACTATGGAAACGTTTTTTACTTCTTTTACCTATTACCGCCTTACTCTTTATTGGTATTCGTTCTTCTTTGGGTCATCGTCCAGCAAACGTCTCTGATGCGCTGTACAGCACCAACCGCATGGCAAACGAAATTGCCAAAAATTCTTTGTATAGTATCGGTGATGCCTATTACAGCTATTCAAAAGAATCAGATAAACTCGTAAATAGCTATGGGAAAATTAATTTATCCGAAGCCTACCAACGCGTTTCTACACGTCTCAACATACCAAAAGGAAGCGATTTACCTTTTAATCGTATTGAAGCGACGCATTTTCCTTCCGCAAAACCTAAAAATCTCGTTATTTTCATCCAAGAATCCTTGGGGAGTCAATTTGTCGGATTTAGCGGTGGCGATGTGAGTATCACTCCCAATCTCGAAAAACTTTCTCATGAAGGATTAGTGTTTACAAATCTCTTCAGCAACGGAACCCGATCAATTCGCGGACTTGCAGCCATGAGTTCAGGCTGGCTCCCAGTAGCTGGAGAGGGAGTCGTAAAACGAAATAAATCACAAAGTGATTTCTTTACCGTTGCATCCTTACTCAAACCTCTTGGGTACAAATCAAGCTTTATTTATGGTGGTGAAGGACGCTTTGACAATATGCGCAGTTGGTATATGGGAAATGGTTTTGATGAAGTAATCGAACAAAAAGATTATAAGAATCCCAGTTTTGTCAGCACATGGGGGGTAAGTGATGAAGATTTGGTACTCAAAGCCAATGAGAAATTCAAAACCCATGCCGAGAATGGAGAGAAATTTGTAAGTGTTATGTTTTCTTCTTCTAACCACTCACCATTTGAGCTCCCCGATGGCAAAATTGCTTTTAGAGCAGGAGAACCTCGTCAAGGAGTCAATAATGCGGTTAAATACGCTGACTTTGCCATTGGAAAATTTTTCGAGATTGCAAAAAAAGAGGCGTATTATAAAGATACCGTATTTGTTGTTGTCGCCGATCATAATGTCCGCGTCTATGGTGACGATCTTGTCCCCGTTAACATGTTTCACATTCCTGCACTTATCGTTGCAGATGGACTCAAAGCTCAAAAATTTGATCGTCTTAGCACTCAACCCGATGTCCTAGCAACTGCTCTTGATTTGATTGGTGTCAATCTAACCTATCCCGTTTTAGGACACTCTATTTACAGTGACGCCAAGCAAGAGATGGTACTTATGATGTTTAATGATACTTTTGCATTGCGTGTTCATGATAAAGTAGCCATTATTCAGCCCAATAAAGAGCCGCTTACTTTTGTCTATGGACATGAACATTTAAAAGCTGCCACCCATGATAAGGAACTCGAAAAAGATGCGTTGGCATTTGTAAAAGTAATGGATGATATGTATAACAAAAAGTTGTTTCGAGTTGCTAAACAATAACATTTAGTTAGCATTCGTGGCGATCTTACGTGCCCAATAGCGCAGAAATTTATATCCATCGGCAAGCTCAGAGTAAACGGGAATAGAACTATTTGTATTAAAGTTGATTGTGAATTATCTGTAAAAAAAGTAATCTGAAATGATTGAAAATATGAAGAGGGAAATTCTTCCCATAATGGGAAGAAGAAACGATTAACGTTTAGAGAATTGAGGTGAACGACGTGCTTTACGAAGACCTGGTTTCTTACGCTCAACGATACGTGAGTCACGAGTAAGCATACCGTAAGGTTTCAATACAACACGGAATGCTGGATCAAATGTACAAAGTGCTTTCGAGATACCGTGACGAAGTGCGTCTGATTGACCTGAAAATCCGCCACCAGTTGTGGTTGCGTTAATATCTACCGATGTGTCTTGTTTAGTAAGAGAAAGAGGTTGCGTTACACGCAATTTTTTCGCTTCAAGACCACCAAGCCATGCGTCAAGTGAAAGACCGTTAACGGTAATTTTACCGGTACCTGGAGTCAACCATACTTTAGCGATCGATGTTTTTCTTTTGCCAGTTGCATATGTTTTTACCATCGGGAATCCTTACTTAGCGATCTGTGCAGAGTGAGGATGCTCAGCATCTGCATAGATTTTTAATTTTTTGAGCATCGCACGACCTAATTTTGTTTTAGGAAGCATTCCGCGAGCTGCGAGTTTGAAGAGTTTTTCTGGGTTAGTAGCCAAAAGCTCTGTCATTTTTACACTTTTAACGCTACCGAAGTAACCACTATGAGTGTGATATTCTTTGTTAGCCAATTTACCATTACCGTTAATAACGATTTTAGATGCATTGATAATAACAACGAAGTCACCACAGTCAATATTTGGAGTAAAATAAGGTTTGTCTTTTCCGCGAAGACGAGCAGCAACATCTGTCATTAAACGACCGAATGTCATACCCTCTGCATCGATCAAAACCCATTTACGGTCGATTTGCTCAGGTGTTGCAATTTTAGTAAATTTCATCGTGAGCCTCCTTTTTAAGTCTTTTAGTGGCGAAATTGTACCCTTTTAAACTTATAATATACTTAAATTAAGTTTTCTATAAGGACGGCAGATCTTCTACTTTTAGCCATTCGCACGTTTTCTCACCTGCATAACAGACATAGCCTCTCACTTCACCGCCTAAAAGGAAACGTACCGCATTTATGTAGTTCTTTACTTGCTCTGTATGCTCTGGACTTTTTTCTTCGCCGCTTTTGTAGTCGATTACCACCCAATATCCATCATCATGCTCTATAAGCAGATCAATGATTCGCTTTTGATCCTGATAGTAAAAAGCTTGTTCTTTATAGCTTTTACCTTTTGTTAAAAGACAAAACTGTTCATGCGTAATAAGTGTGTACAAGGTTTGACGTAATTGTTCCAGTTTTGCCTCTCCAATACTTATTCCATAACGTTTTCGAGTTGATTCAAGGGCATTATTCAGAGATTTAATCTCAAAATTTTCCATCATCTCTAACGCGTAATGAAGTGCCAAGCCATAATTAATCGCCTCATAATCGATAATAGCATTTTTCTCCGTCTTGGCTGCATCACTTTGCTTTCCATAGCTTACGCTCTTGGTTACAAGTGCTTTTAGCGGTTTAGCTGACTGTGTATGAGTAATTTCAAAACTACTTTCTCCCCAACGTCCTTCGCTAAGCCCCAGCGGTTCAAACCAAGATCCTTTTGGTTTTGCAATGATAGTGAGCGACTGTACCGCTCTTGTTAGTGCGACATAGAGAGCGTTGAGCTGATCGCTTTTTTCAAGTTTTTTTTCTTTTTCTAAAGCATTTTTATAGACGTCATCCAATTCCTCTCGACCCTTAGTTCGGATAAACATTCGCTCAAGGTTGATTCCGTCATATTCATACATGATAAAATCATTACGACTTTTCATCTGTCCCAATCTATCCAACACAATGACATGCTCAAACTCAAGCCCTTTGGATTTATGGACCGTCATAATTCGTATCCCATGTAAATCACTCTGAGGTGAAGATGCCTCAAGTCGATCTATCTCGAAAATAACCGCTTCAATATCTGCATACTGACTCAATTTTTCGATAAACAAGAGTGCACTCTTATCCCCAATATTGTGTTTGAGAATAAATTCAACGCACTGCGTTTGAACATCCACAATCACCATACGTTCCATACTCTCTTCCCCAAGCAAAGCGGAACAGTTTTGACGATAAATCTCATTACCAAAATAACAAAAACGAAGATATTCTATGATAGCACGTACACTTCTTTGGTGAATAAGGCGCGATGTTGCTTCACTTACAACGTGTAATCCTTGCTCTTCAAGAAGCTCTTGCGCACGAGTAGCATCCGAATTCGTACCGCATAAAATAGCAATATCATCCTCATTTACCCCAGCCTGTCGTAATGCTTCAATCTGTTTGATTAGTAGTGTTAGCGGTTCTTCAGTGATATAAACTTCAACCAATCCACCCTGCTTGTGCGAAGGTGAAGATTGAGAAATGTACCTCTCCATTGTTGAGCAAAATACGCGATTAACAAACTCTACCACTTGAGCTCTCGAGCGGTAGTTCACTTCCAAGGCGCGTACCTGAACGTCAAAATGTTCCGCTACTTGATAAAAAAGGGCACTTACCCCTCCCCTGAAACGGTAAATAGATTGTTTAACGTCTCCGACAAAAAAGAAGCTTCCCCCCTCATTGACCCCAACGCCTGCTGCAATCTCTTCAATAAGAGGTCTAAGAATATCAAACTGGATGACACTCGTATCTTGAAATTCATCTAAAAGCAGATGTTTCATCGCCGAATCCAATCTAAAATAGAGAAATTCACTCTCCAGTTTTCCCCTCAGCAAATCATGCACCATCAAGGTGATATCATCAAATGTAAGCTCATTATTTTGAATAATCAGCGCATGACGACTCTTGATATAAATTTTTAAAATACGGTTCATGGAACTCAAAAGCTCCGATTCACGGTATTGCATTTGAATACGTATTGCTTCTTGGATTTTTTGCAATAATTCATCCATTTTAGGCTCATAGATTTTCTTAAAATCCCAATATTCCAAACTCGGCTTAAAAATCCACGATTTTTTTAATAGATCCTCATAATCCTCAATAAGCATCGTCTTGCGCGACCGATCACTTAGTGATTTACTTAATAGTAATTCTGATAATTCGTGTGAATATCCCATTGCTTGGGCTATCGGGTCAAATGTTACGCTAAATTGAGGAAGATTTAACCCTTCAAACTCTTTATGTTTTGCATACAGGCTTGAAAGAAGCGTAAAAATATCTTCAAGGCGTTTTGAACTTAGCTGTGAGAGATTCGTAAGTGTTGATATCTCCCCTGCAATCTCGATCTCGTGCAAAAAACGTTTTAAAAATTTTACTTCATGATGCGCATTTGATGCAGTAAATGTAGGCATAATCCCTGCATTGAGGGCAAATTTACGCAAAATACTTCCAAAAAATGTATCAATCGTGGAAATCTTCATATCCGACCTAAGCAGTTTCCACAAAACTTTATCTCGTAGACTCAAGATTTCATCTTCATCTAAACCACTCACTTTTGCTATTTCAGAGAGTTCCCCCCGTTTTTCCAATGCCTGCAACGTCTCCACCACACGTGTTCGCATCTCATTTGCCGCTTTATTGGTAAACGTCAATGCTGTGATGGTTTCAACTTCTTCTCCCATAAACAGTAAACTCAAATAACGAACGACGAGATTAAACGTTTTCCCGCTTCCTGCACTGGCTTCATACGCTAAAAAAGGTTCAAAATGACTCATCTAAAGTTCCCTTTGGCACAACAGGGTGTAGGGACAGTATCGACACTGTTTCAAATCCTCCGTCATTTCCCAAACCCACGTTTTTTGCAGTGCCAAACTTCGTAAGATTTCATGTAGTTTTTCTATCTTTGCCTCTAAAAACTGCTCATAAACAACTTTCCCAATTTTTAAATCATAGTATCCACAGCGACTGACATTTCCAAACTCTTGAGCAAGTACTCCATAAACAGCGAGTTGATAATCAACATCTCCCTCTTTTGGTTCACTGGCTGTATCGGCAAAATTACCGGTTTTGTAATCCAACACTTCTAATCCATCGACTGTACGGTCAATTCTATCCATTCTCCCAACAAGCCCTATCCCCTCGACTATTCTCTCACCCTCTTTTTCATGATACGCAACACGGCTTCCCTGACGAAATCTCTCAATTTCATTGAAGTAAAATGTATTTAACTTCTCAATCCATAATGCCTCAACATAACGCTCCATGCCATCACTCGTTTCATGTTCACTCAAGACCTTAATAATGGCTTGTTTAATCTCACTTGGTGAATCATAATGATCGCATCCCATGTATATTTTTTCCATTGCCGCGTGAAGACGATTGCCAATGTCTCTCTCACGACTTAAATCTTGTGCCTGCTCATGCTCTTTAATTTTTAAAATATATTTGGTATAAAATTGTCGTTTACAGGTTAAAAAGCTCTTTAAACCACTGGCAGAAAGAGGATGTGCGCAAAAATCATAGTCACTCTCGCAATACTCAACATGACGTTCTTTAAACGCTACAGTGGGAAAAAGAAGGGATTCATAATCAAATTCTGATTCATGCATCAAAATTCCCAACTGTAATAAAAATCGTGATGGAATGGTTTCAGTATTTTGTACGCACGAAATTGCAACTTGTTGTGCACGTTGAAACAGCATCCAATAATAATGTTTTTGAAGTGATTCACGCTCCAACGTTGTAGGCAAATCGGCTATCCGCCTTGTTTTCGTGTTTAAAAAGAGATCTTTTTGACTTCTATGAGGAACGAATCCTTCATTAAAATCAACCACAATCACCCCATCAAACGCTACTCCACGTGTCTCTAGTAGCCCCATAACGGTAATTTTTCCACCACGGACATCATCGATCGAACGGCTTTTCACTCTTGAAAGATATATCCGTAAAGCTGATTTAAACTCATAACCCGCCAATGCATCAACTATGGGTTTAAATTTTTCACACTCTTCATTTAAAATCTCTTTTACCTCAGTACGATGAGCATTCTCTACCATCATCCTGCACAAGCTTCTAAGATCATCGTAAGAAAATGGTTCGTAATAATGGCCCTTAATCCATTCATACAGAGGTGATGATACCTTCTCAAGCCGTGCCTTATTCTCCACGCTTTGCTCACCCATATACAATTCTATCGCTTCTATATCGTGCACAACTCGCTCATCACTGAGCGATGTTCCCATTGCGAAGTTAAAATTTTGTTCGTCGTCAAACATTCGTAAATAGCTCGCAAACGATTCATCCGGAGTGACGACCACAATCCGTTCTGGGCTGATTCCGCTTTCCACCATCATAGTAATTTTGGCTTTTACAAATCCAACCTGTACTAAACGGTTATGAAATATCTCACATTTCACATCTTCCAACGGAGCAATCATAGAAGATTCCATAACGGACATATTAGTCAAATCAAGTCGATATTTATATCCTGCTTCAATTTCTAATGACAATTCACGAAATCGAGACGACATTTTTTCATTAAACGTTGTAGCATGATAAATACATTCCACTCTCGTTACAATCGCACAAGCTCGCAATACTTCAAGTTCATAACGACTTAAATACCCCTCGACATGTACCGTAATAGTGTCAAATCGTCTCACGTATCCTTCATTTATTTTTATCGTGGATTTAGAAAATATCGGGTCACTCCATCCACGCGATTGTACTATATCTCGATAACTCAGCCACAACTGTTTTAATATAGCGATATGTTCTTCGTATTCTCCATAAACATCGGCACCTTCCAATGCATCAATAGAAACCATTTCTCCACTAAGCTCTTCAAAAAATCGAAAAATATAAGAAGAATTTTGGATAAATGTAAAAAAATTACGTTCAATAAGGAGTTTGCTAAATGTAGAAAAATCAGAAGCTTCATGAAGAGCGAGGAGACGTAAATCATTATCCGGAGATACAACGTTTGTACTTAGAATAACCCGATCCAGAAAATCGCCCATACCCATAAGGGTAGGTAAAAATCCTTCGTTATAATGGTCCAGAGCATCACGGATAGAACGAGAAGTAGGGAAAACAACGCAGGTGCGCTGCATTAAAACTCGAAAGTACTAGGGTAGCGAGTATCAGCTTTAAGGTTATAGTAGCGTTTAGTATCACCAATAGAAATTTTGGCTAAAATATCCCATCGACCGATTTTAGGTAGATCAACAGCGCTAAACGTATATTTTCCCTCACTCACGCTTGGTTTTGTGAGGTTAATGTCACTTTTTGATGAATCAGGGCGCGTTAGTACCACATCTATTTTGGCATTATCAATCGCATTTCCTGACTTATCACGCACTTGATAGACAAGAATAGACTTTTTATCCTGAAGTTGCGGTGTTAGAAACGAAATTGTATAATTTTGATCAAAGGCAATTTTTTCAGTAATAATATCATTTACATTATCATCATAATGATGATAACTTTGCATACCGTAATCTGACATTTCAACAGGATTTTTTATGGCAACACTAACAGTTACTACAGCAAAACCAATAACACCAACAATTGATAGACCAATAATCCATGGCCACTTTTTTCCAGCATTAATATTCGTTTTATTCACTTTTTAGCTCTCTTTTTTTTAAGAAGCGCCCACGTATATAAATAATGAGTGCATAGGCAATAATAGCATAAAAGATTAAACGTAAAATATCAATAAAGTCTTTACTACCACTCCCCGCAGAAGTGGTAAGTGTTTGTCCTTTTGATGCCGCGATTTGCTCAGCAACATCAGCATAACCATTGTACATAGCTACAGAGTATTTTGCAACAATTTCGGGTCCTTTAGTACGTTCTGCCAAAATAGGTAAAACAGTGCCACCACGATTAACAATCAGTTCTTTTACTTCGTCATAACTACGAGCAAACATAATTGAGCTCACTACTGCACCGATAAACGTTGCATTAGGGCTCAGCACTTGCCCTTTATTAAAATTATTATATAAAGATGTTGGACGCGCTAAAATATCGACCTCTTGTTTGAGCTCAACAAACGTCATTATAACGGCAGAGTTATTTGTCTCTACGCAAATACGCTTTTCAAAATCACTAATCGATTCATTATTCTCTAAATCTCGAACCATAACTAAATAAAGGGATATTCCCGTTTTGGCTTTAAGTTCAGAACCTATAGATTCAATTTGCTGTGTGAATTTTGGATTTTTTACAACATCATCTTTATATAAGAATTCAGCATGCAAAGAAAGTGTAGATATAAGGGTGAGGGTGAGGGCCGCAAGCCCTCGTGAGAATTTCAATTTAATCAACCGATGTAGAGGTGGTTAGGTGTAACTACCGCCCACAACGTGATCGCTGCAGAAACAATCAAAGCAACAGTGATGAGCTTATCCATGATACTTGCCATCTAAAACTCCTTACTTTACATCGACCAAATGAGCAGCATTTTCTGTGCTGATCATTTTGATCTCTTTTTCATTATTGACTTGGTAAAAGTTATCCGCACTTGCTTGTTGAACACCCAATCCCCATACGGTTAAACCGACGAGGATAGAGAGAAGCAATACAGTAGCAATCAACATGCCGGTAATACCGTGTAGTGAAAAAATACTACGATTTTCCATAATTTGCTCCTTATTTCTTACTCAAGCTTGCAACATACGCGTCAAGTGCTTTGTATTGAACTGCAGTCAGGTTAGTAAATGCTGGCATTTGACCGATAGCACCTTTTTTACCGTGATGAAGAACCATATCAACCATCGATGGAGACATTTCAGCAATGTTTGGAGCAACCATCTCCATACCTTTACCGTCTGGACCATGACATGCCGCACACGTGCCTGCAAATACGCTTGCACCTTCAGTGCCTTTCAATCCGCCAGCAACATATTTTGCTACTGCATCAATCTCAGCATCTGTAATCAACGCATTAGTACTAGCATTCATTAATCCGTTACGATCAGGCATTGGCATGCTTGTTCCCAAAAGATTATTATTTCCACCGTTCATAATCACATGTTTTACTGATTTCTCAGCAAGACGTTGATGTAAATCAGCCGCTTTTCCACCCATACCGTCTGCTTGTAAACCATGACATGGTGCACATTGAACGATAAATACCGATTCACCCATAGCATTAAGCGTAGATTCATCCATATTAGCAAATTGCGCATCGAATTTCGCATCGTGCGCTGTAACTTCTTCATTGTACTCACCAATTTGTGAATACGCATTGACTGGATATCCTGCAAGAAAATACCAAATCGCCCAAATGATTGAACCAAGAAAGATAACCGCCCATCCTAAAGGAAGTTCGTTTTTATACTCTCCAATTCCATCCCAGTTTTCATCTGCAAGCTTACCACTTGCAGTATCGCTTTGCATCTGTCGAACATATTTGGTAACAACGAATGCCGTGACGATAACGAGCACAACCGCGCCTAATACAGCGAGTTTGTTAACCCAGTCACCATCTCCACCCATACCGCCGGCAGAACCGACCGCTACGTATGTGAAACCAAGCATCGCAATTACAACTATGATAGCAGCTAAAACTGTCTTATTCATGTATGCCTCCTACTTTTTTATCTCATCGGTTTTTGAGATCTCCTCGATCGGTTGATCGGTGATATCATCATGGAGCGCGATATTGCCATACTTCTCGTAATCGCGTGTCCCTTTTTTCTCTGCACTGTATAAATGATAAATATACCCATACAGTACCGCCACCATAAAGGCGGTAAAGAAAAAATATCCATACGCTTGAAATGTAGCAATGTCCACGTCAATTTCCTTATTTCAAGCTATTAAGGTACGCAATAAGTGCAACGATTTCAGGAACCTGACCCGCTGTAACTGCATCTTTAACATCTTGATCTTTCATATCCGCTGCGATTACTTTTGCTTCTTCAAGAGCTGATGCACGAGCACCCTCAACTGTATCAGCCAACGCAACCGTTGCTTTTGAACCATCAGCCATTGGCAATTCTTTGTTGTAAGGAACAGCAAACGCTTTCATTACTGTTAATTGCTCAGCATATGCTGTATCAATATCTGCAGTATTTTTAAACATCCATGTATAGGCTGGCATAATAGAACCAGGAACAACTGCAGCTGGATCTTTCATGTGGTTTTCGTGCCAGTCTGTTGTACGGTAGTTACCTACACGCATCAAGTCAGGACCAGTACGTTTTGAACCCCAAAGGAACGGACGATCGTACGCATATTCTCCACTCAAACTGTAGTGACCGTAACGATCAGTTTCTGATTTAAATGGACGAATGAGCTGTGAGTGACATGCATTACAACTATTTTTGATGTAAACATGACGACCCGCAAGTTCAAGCGTAGTGTAAGGCTTCGTACCGATAACCGGACGAGATGCCTGAGCAAAGTTTGGCAGGATCTCAATAAGACCTGCAAACGCAATAACAACAAAGACAGCAACCGCAAAAAAGAACGGGTTTTTCTCTAACCAGTGAAACATTTTCCCCTCCTTAATTATGCGCCCATTGGCGATGCGTTTTGAAGTTCACTCTCTTCTACGCGACGAGAGCTTGTCATTGTTTTGTACATATTGTACGCAAACAAGAACATACCCACTAGATATAACGTTCCACCAACCGCACGGATTGTGAAATATGGATGCAATACAGCAACCGTATCAATAAATGAGTAAGCAAGATTACCAAACTCATCGTGTGCACGCCACATCATACCTTGTGTAATACCAGCGATCCACATAGAAGTGAAATACAAGACAACACCAAGAGTTTGAATCCAGAATTGTGTACCCATCAAAGATTTAGAATAAATCTCACGTTTGAATATACGTGGAGCCATGTGGAACAATGCTGCCATGATCATGAATCCAACCCAACCAAGAGTACCATCATGAACGTGACCAACGATCCAGTCTGTAAAGTGAGCCAAAGCATTAACTGATTTGATCGCTTGAATTGGACCTTCAAGAGTAGAGAACATGTAGAATGTTGATGCTAGAACCATAAATTTAATCAATGGACTTGCAGCAACTTGTTGCCATTCACCCTTCATTGTAAGAAGCATGTTGATCGCAGAACCCCATGATGGGAGGATCAAAACAACAGAGAATACAGAACCCATTGTTTGCATCCAGTCAGGAACAGTTGAGAACAACAAGTGGTGTCCGCCAGCCCAAAGGTATACAAACATCAAACCCCAGAATGCAAGAAGAGACAATTTATATGAATAAACCGCTTGACCTGATTCTTTTGGAAGGAAGTAATAAATCATCGCTACGATAGGCACTGTGAAACCAAACGCAACTGCGTTATGTCCATACCACCATTGTACTAACGCATCATTTGTACCTGAATACATTGAAACTGAATGGTACCATGCACCAATTCCGCCTGAAGCAAAATACGTTGGAATTTCCATATTGTTGAAAAGATACAACATAGCAATACCCAAGAAAGTAGCAATGTAATACCAGATAGAAATATACAATGATTTTTCACGGCGAATACCGATCAAACCAAAAATACCCATACCCCAGGTTACCCATACCACAACAACTGCGATATCAATAGGCCATTCAAATTCAGCATATTCTTTAGACGTAGTGATTCCTAATAAAAGTGAACCAACAACCGCCACAACCACTAATAGGTAAAGAGCGAAGTGCAATTTTCCAAGGAACATCAAAAATTTTGACTCCGCCATAGAAACTTTCAACACACGCTGACCTATATAGTACCACGTAGAAAAAATACCACTTAGGGTAAATCCAAAAATTACTGCATCGGTATGCAACGGACGAAGACGGCTAAAGTTTGTGTACTCTGCCAATCCTGATCCTGCAATGGTATTAACAGCAGGGAAAGCCATTTCCCACGCCAAAATTACACCGACAAGCATCCCGACAATACCGAGAACAATAGTTGAAAGCATAAACCACTTTGCAACCGTGTAATCATACTCCAATGGACGATTCTCCATTTACGACCTCCTTAAAGATTCAAAGCATAAGAGCCTATTTGTGTTTCTTAACACAAATGTAACATTTCTAGGCTATTAAACACTCTAATGATAGCCACGTGTTCTTTTAATAAATCTTAAATAATTAAATCTTTTGCTTGTTTGTCGAACTTGGTGATAAATTTAAGATTTTTAAAAGAATTAAGGGAAGAAAGGTAACACCCATAGAAATTGACGAGTGGAATTTAGCTCCACTGGTGCTTAGTTAATCGTATTATCGTACGATTAAATTCAAAAATTCCGAAAAAATATAGCGACTCTCTTTTGGCCCCGGACTTGCCTCAGGGTGATGCTGGACTGAAAATACGGGAGAATTTTTATAGCGGAGACCTTCAATGGTATTATCAAAAAGATTCACATGTGTTACATCTGCAATTTCACGTACTGATTCGGGAACATTATAGTTATGATTTTGTGCTGTAATCTCTACCATACCCGTTTGAACATTTTTCACAGGATGATTTCCACCATGGTGACCGAATTTTAGTTTATGCGTATCATGTCCGTGTGCGATGCTAAGAAGCTGATGCCCCAAGCAAATACCAAACAAAGGGATACGACGAGCAATAAGCTTTTTGATCTCTTCTTGCTCTTTTTTCAAGACTAATGGATCTCCCGGACCATTGGACAAAAACACACCATCAATCTCTTTATTATCGTAACGTGCAATTAAATCGTCGCCGTTAAAGCTATTAGGAAGCACTTCAACTTCTAAGCCCGCTTGCGTAAGTTCATTCAGGATATTACGTTTGACCCCAAAGTCGATTGCTGCAATGCGTGCTTTAGGTGCAGGTGCATCGTTGTAACGAAAACTAAACGGATCATACACACCATTACGGTGTGTGTAAGCTACTTTTGTACTTACTTCTTCGATATAGTTCACTTCTTCAATACGAGGAGCTGCCTCAAGAAGGGCTTTAAGCTCCGCTTTGTCGCTCACTTGCGTTGAAGCGATCATCATCATAGCACCTTGAGTGCGAAGCATTTTAGTCAAAAAACGAGTGTCGATATCACAAATACCTATAACTCCATGTTTTTCTAAAAAGGTATGCAAAGCTTCTTGCGCTCTAAAAGAGGAATATTGACTTTGATATTGACGAACGATTACCCCTTTACAATGGGCAGAATTGCTTTCCATGTCTTCATCATTTACCCCAACATTGCCAATCTCAGGCATGGTAAAAGTAATAAATTGCCCCGCATACGAAGGGTCAGAAATAATCTCTTGATAACCAGTAAGTGAAGTATTAAAAACGATTTCACCAACGCTTGTTGTATCTGCTCCAAAGCTTTTTGCTTGAAGAAAAGTACCATTCTCGAGATAAATCCATACGTCACGCATTACGCCATCCCCCGTTTTAGTAGTTCATCTTTGTATAATTTTTCATATAAGATTTCATATTCATCCGTTCCCGGAATCATACGACGCTTATAGCTTTTAATTTTTTCATAAACCGCATTTTCGATCTCACTGGCATCAGCGATAAAAGCTGTCATTGCATCATAAATGATATTCTTGATACGATTTTCACTGACATCGTAATGAATTAAATCTTCTTCGTATAATGCATCCAAAATTTTATGTGCAATATCCGAATAACGATCTTCATACGAGAGAATAACGCCAAAATCAGGTGCTAATCTTTTTTTGATCATAAAAAAGAGTTGTCGTTCATCGGCTAAATAGAAATCAATCTGCTCCTCATTGGCATTGACGATTTCTTTAACTTTTTCTTCCAGCGCCATTTCACGCTTAACGCTCTCAATCAATATTTTTTCAGCTTCATGTGCCGTTGCTTCCAAGCCATGAGTCATCGTAACTAATCCGCTACGGTTAAGATCTACGGCAATGCGACTCGAAATATGAGGTAAATGTGCGAGTGAAACTTTCATGAGTAGCCCTAGTGTACTTTTTTGTTATTGTACTTTAGATGACCTCTAAAAAGGCTTAGAAAGCTTTTTTGTGATGCCGTAATGTAAAAAATGCAGCTGCACCACCTAAAAGCAAGCCTCCCAGTACATCCAAAAAAACATGTTGTTTAATTGCCATTGTCGAGTACACTATTCCCAAACACCATAGAGCATTTAACCCAATAATGATTTTTCTTCCCCGCATCTGCTTTAACTGCAAATGAAGCCAAAAAAAGGAAAAAAAAGCTGTTGCAACATGTAAGGAGGGAAAAGCATTTCCTCCCATATCTACTGATTTCAATAATTCCATATTAGACGATGCAGCCCAATCATTACTGTTTTGAGGAATAACTGTTGGGAAAAAAAGATAAAAAAGTATTCCAATTATCGAAACTGAACCCACATACACACCATAGTAGAATAGCTCTTTTTTACTCTTTATAAGTGCAGGAGGGAGTGATACATACACCCATAATGAGAGATAGAAATAGAGATAAAAATCATTAAAAGAAATCCATTTATCAATACGTACCAATGGAATTTGTGTCACTGGGTAAAAATGATGTGTTAAAAGGTAAAAATAGAGAGCAAAAAAAAGAGCAATAAAACTCATCGTTCCGACGGCTTTTAAACACCAATGTGACCATAATCGTAAAGCTAAATTTTTAATGAACGAAGGACCATCTTCTTGACAATCAATAGTACCGCAAATATTCACACTAGATCTTTGTGATTATTTCGATGGTACAGGCGGCATACGACGTAATGCCACTGTCACTTCTGACGCTTTTTTAGGATCCATTTTCCCTAAAATTTGCCCAACAACTTTTGAGTTTAATGTACTCATAATCTCAGCTACTTCATCGGCTCCCATTTGAGAAAGAATCCCGGATGCTGCACCTGGTTTCATTTTCGCAAAAGTTTGAGAAACTTTGTCACTTTTAAGCTGTTTCATCTCTTCTAAAATTTTTTTATTCTCATCCGTCATTTTTTTTATTGATGCTTCTCGTGTTTTTATTTCTGCAAGCTTTTGGTCTACTGCCGTGCCCTTGCCCTGAACCAGTGATTCTTTTTTCTTTAATAAATCTTCAGTGGCTCTCTTGAGTGCGTCAAGTGACTGCTTTTGTTCATCAATCTTTCCAAGCTCAATTAATAACTCATTTTTTCGAGATTCAAATATTTTTGTACATTCATATGATTTATTTTGTGCGCCAAAAACGGCACCAAACGATAGTAATAATATAAGTACAATTTTCATAAAGGCTCACTTTTGTAGATCATAACACCGATTTCATCCAGCATTTTAGCCTCTTCTTTTTTAATTTTCACACTGTGTGCTTGCGTCTCTTGCAATTCGAGATATTTGAACTTTTCATATTCAATCATAGCATTTTTAAAGCGCTGCTGCATCTGAGATAAATTTTGTTGCGCTTTAGCTAGATTAAGTGCACACTGTTCTATCTCATAATGTTGAGCTTGGATGAGTATTTGCGATTGAGTAAATTCACTAACTGTACCGCTAGTAGGAAGACCAAGAGATTGAAGTAGAAGGTATGCATTATCAAGTGCAATTGAAGCAAGCGTTAGTGTGCTATTCGCACTGACAAGGTCACGCTCGGCATGATCAAGATCTCTTTTTTTGAGTTTGACCAGAGGAGTGTATTTTGATTTCACAATTTACAGTAAAATAGTATCGTTTCGATCAGGTGAGGTCGAAATCATCCCGATTTTGGTTTTTGTCAACTCTTCGAGTGCTTTGAGATACGTTTGTGCCGTTACAGGGAGATCTTCAAAACGACGAACGCCCTCGGTTTTGTCCCATCCCGCAAATGTTTTATAAATTGGGGTAACTGCTTCAAGATCCAATGGCATATAATCAATCACTTCACCATTGAGTTCATAGGCGACACACACTAAAATCTCTTCAAAGCCATCAAGAACATCGAGCTTCATGATAGAGAGATCATCGCATCCGTTGATTCGGCTGGCAAAGCGACATGCTACAGCATCAAACCAACCACAACGTCGTGGACGACCGGTTGTTGTACCAAACTCGCGACCCGCTTCACGTAAGCGCGCACCGGCTTCACCATGATCTTCAGTAGGAAAAGGACCATTTCCAACACGTGTACAGTACGCTTTTACAATTCCTGTCACTTTTCCGATATCTTTTGGATTGACTCCAAGACCGGTACATGCCCCTGCTGAAATCGTTGATGAACTGGTCACGTAGGGATAAGTTCCATGATCGATATCAAGTAATGTTCCCTGTGCTCCTTCGAGAAGGATTTTTTGCCCTTCATCCATCATTTTCCATGCCATTTGTGTCGTATTTACCAAAAATGGAACCAATGCTTCTGCAAATGTATTGAGTTCATGGGTTAATTCTTCTTTGTTTGGCAAAGCAATTTCCAGTGCTTCAAAAATCGCTTTGTTTTGCACAAAGTACTCCAAAACGCGATCCGTCAACGTTGAAACATTACGTAATTCACCTAAACGAAAACCAGCCCGAGCAATTTTTTCACTGTAAGCAGGTCCGATTCCGCGACCTGTTGTACCGATCGCTTTTTCACCGCGAAGTTTTTCTTTTGCCTGATCAATCAAAGTATGAAATGTCAGAATCATGTGCGCTGATTCACTCACAAATAATCGTCCAAGAAGATTGTCAAACTGTTTCATCTCTTTGATAAGGGCTTCAGGAGAAACCACGACACCGTTACCGATAATATTGATTGCTTTTGGGTTCAAAATTCCGGAAGGAATCAAATGTAATGCGTGAGTCTTACCGTCAACAACGATTGTATGACCAGCATTGTGTCCACCTTGATAACGGGCAACACAATCGTATTTTTGCGCGAGTAAATCAACAATTTTACCTTTTCCCTCGTCACCCCATTGTATTCCTACGATTAAATCCGCTTTCATTTTAAGTCCCCAATATTATTTATTTTATCGATTAATGCGTCTGTATAGATGGCAAAACCAACCGATACGGTCTCTTCGTCTTTATAACGTCCACCCATTGCAAACACTTCGTTCTCTTCAATCACACGGAAAAAAAGCTCATCATAATAAAGCATTTTAGCGTAATACAAAGGTGCAATCACAACATTCGGATATTCTAATCCAGAGCATAATGCTTGAATCTTACGCAATTCCACACAAATCTCTTCAGGCGCTTTTGTCAAAAGCGCGTCAATTTGCTCAAACCTCTCCAAATAAACCAATTCTCGTAACCAATCAATTTTAAATGACAAAAATCTCTCGATATTGACATGACGGAAATCGTCCAATTCCAATCCAAGGGTTTCGGAAAGAATTCGAGGAATATTAATATTCGAAATTTGAAGCAAGGGCTGAATTTTTAAGCTTTTAAAAATCGTGGTTGCTTGCTTCAATGCAACTGCGAGATTGGCTTCGCCTAAAATCTCAACTCCGATTTGGTACTGCTCGATAGAAGGATAACGATAGACCGGTTGAATGTAAAACCATTTTTTATGCTCCGTATTTCCGCCCAAACGTTTCCCTAAAATTCGCACCACATCGATGGTCGAATCAGCACGTAAACTCATCGAGTGATTTTCACTGTCGCTGAGACGAATAAGCTCACGCTCATCACAAATACTTTGGTGCTGATGATAGGAAAAAAGAGGAGTAATGATCTCTTCAAACCCTGCTTCACTTAAAAGTGCAGCGGCTTTATTTTCGATAAAACGTTTCGTTGCAGCCGTCGCAGCAAAATAGAGCTTAGACCCTTCAGGAATTTCGTGTTCAAAAATCATCATTACAGCCCAAAGTAAATAGTGTTAAAGATACGGTTTGCCGTTCCGTCAAAGGCTCTTCGACCCATTTTATCCAATGCAAGTTCTACACTATTAACAACCCACGCTGCTTCATACACACTTATAAGTCCCATGTGATTGATACGAAAAATTGTGTCTTTAATATGATCCTGTCCGCCCGCGACATTGACTTCAAACTCTTTTTGAAGCAACGAGCGAATTTTTTTGGCTTCAGGATCTCCGATGGTTGTCATCGAATCAGCAGGAGTTATCGGATAAATACTCAAGCCGATTGCCACCATTGCTTCTCTCGTTGCGCGCGCACGAAGTGCTGTTTGGACATACAATTTTTCAAGTCCGCCTTCCGCTTTGATACGGTTTAAAATACTCTCTAAACCAATCGTGATCGTCGTAGCAGCCGTCCAAGCGGTGGTATTTTTACGCTGATTTTTAATCTCGGTGGCAAGGTTAAAATAATATCCTTTGCCATTGCCAATTTTCTCAATCGCTGCGTTGCTAAGACCCATGATAGCAAGCCCAGGAGGGAGCATTAATGCTTTTTGGCTTCCTGAAATCAAACAGTCGATATTGGTTACATCGATTTTCTCAACGCCCACCGCTGTAATACCATCAGCTATAACCATAATAGCAGGATTGTACGCTTTTACTGCACGTGCAATGGCTTCAACACTGTGACGAAGTCCGCCTGCGGATTCACAAATTTGAATCGCGATGGCATCAATGTCAGGGTTTGCAATCAAAGCTGCTTGAACTTCTTCTACGGTTGCAGGCGTGTCCCATTCGTGTTTAATCTCAACGTTTGCAATTCCATGAGCCTGTGCAATTTTACCAAAACGCTCACCGAATTTCCCCGAATTAATAGAAAGAAGTTTGGAGTGAGCAAGATTAATAACCGCCCCTTCCATCGCTCCTGTACCCGAAGAGGCAAGCATCAACACTTCGTCCATTCCAAGTAATTCAAACAACAATGTGCGCGTTCGCTCAAAAATCGCTTCAAACTCCGGTGTGCGGTGATGAATGGTTTCACCAGCCATAGCGACACGGACAGATTCGGGTACTGGGGTAGGTCCTGGAGTAAAGAGGAGCATGTTTTTCCTTGCAATGTTTATAGAGTATATTATTAATACCAAATGTTCGAATTATAGCCAAGAGGAAGTTAGGGGAGGTTTAAGCTATAATACCATCAAAAAAAAGAGCCTTATTATGACGTTATTTGATGCCTTGCTTTTAGGTGCCCTCGAGGGGGTAACCGAATTTCTTCCTGTCTCTTCCACAGGTCACCTCATTTTAGTTTCTCAACTTTTAGGACTGGAACAAACCAATGCACACAAAGCATTTGAAGTAGCTATCCAACTGGGAAGTATCCTTGCAGTACTATTCTTGTATGCCAAAGATCTTATCAAAGATAAAACACTCTGGATTAAACTTGCCATTGCTTTTGTTCCTACCGGAGTTCTTGGATTTTTATTCTATAAGCAGATCAAAGGTCTATTTGGAGTGGAAACCGTAAGTATTATGCTCATCGCAGGGGGAATTATTTTCTTAATCGTTGAATATTTTCGTCGGGACAAAGCCATCGACTCAGGAAAAGAGCTTAGTGAACTCACTTACAAAGAAGCTTTTTTAATCGGTGTTTTTCAAAGTCTCTCTATGATTCCGGGGACAAGCCGCTCAGGAGCAACGATTATCGGCGGATTATTACTGGGACTCAAACGTAAAAGTGCGGCAGAATTTTCGTTTCTTTTGGCAATTCCTACGATGATGATTGCTACCGCTTACGATTTGATCAAACATCGCCATGAAATGATCGTCGATGATTATTCAATGCTTGCTGTTGCCTTTGTAACCGCATTTATTTTTGCTTTTTTTACAGTTAAACTTTTTGTAGGGTTTGTTAGCCGTCATACCTTTACACCGTTCGCAATTTACCGAATTATTGTGGGAATACTTTTCTTTTACTTTATTGTATCAATACCGGCGTAAGAACGCTGTGTTTTGATCTGCTCGATTAAAATCTTTGCTAAATTCAATCCTTTTGAACGGTGAGAAAGTCCAACTTTGATCTCACTTCCTAATTCTCCCAATGTTTTTTCAAATCCGCTTGGAATAAAAATCGGATCATATCCAAATCCATTTTCACCTCGTGGATAGATTGAAACATCTCCATGCATCCATCCATGAACACAACTCTCTCCCTCACGTGTTACGATGGCAATCGCTGCAGTGTAATGCGCCTTTGAAGAGTCCAATCCTTGCTGCTTTAAGGCATCGATTAGTTTGTTCACATTCTCTTTATCGGTTGCATTCTCACCACCGTAACGAGCACTGTAAATTCCTGGTTGTCCGCCCAATGCATCAACACTAATACCGCTGTCATCCGCGATAATAATGGCATCAATGTCGCCTAGTGCGTGATAAACCGCGCGGGCTTTTATGAGAGCATTTTCTTTGAATGTCTCCCCGTCTTCAATAATCTCAAATCCTTCTATCAAATCAGTATACGGATATACCTCATGGTCATGAAGAAGCTCAATAATTTCGCGTACTTTTCCTTTATTCGACGTTGCTAAAACGATTTTCATTGACATATATCCTTAGACTAGACTTAGTAATTCTTTCTTCAAATAATCGTGTTACATGAATATACTATAATGACAAATATTTTATCTCATCTAAGGTCACAATGTGTTTAAAACAGTTATGCCTCTTTCCGCGATTTTATCGCTTCGTTTTTTCGGTCTTTTTCTAGTTTTACCCGTTCTTTCGGTGTATGGACTCACTCTTTCCGGCGCAACACCTCTTCTTATTGGTATTACAGTCGGAGGATATGCACTTACTCAAGCAATTTTCCAACTCCCTTTTGGAATTATGAGTGATAAAATCGGTCGTAAACCCACCATTCTTATTGGTCTGGTTATTTTTCTCGTAGGGTCTATTATCTGTGCCGTGAGCAACGATATTTATACACTCATGTTTGGACGATTCTTACAAGGTGCAGGTGCCATTGGTGCCGTTATTCCTGCTATGATTAGCGATTTAGTCAACGAAGAGTCTCGTGGTAAAGCCATGGCACTTATGGGTGGAACGATTGCGATTAGTTTTGCAGCTGCGATGGGTCTTGGACCTGTTATTGCTGCACATTATGGACTCTCTTCATTGTTTTGGATCACCGCTATTTTGTCGATTCTTTCCATGATTGTCCTCTTTACGAAAGTCCCGACTCCTCCGCGTATCCGCCATATCTATCACTCTACTACTAATACACGAGATATTCTTAAAGATCCAAATCTTCTCAATATGGTTATCATCAATGGAATGCAAAAAGGGCTTATGACGATTGCATTTGTTCTCATCCCAGTATTGTTGATCGGTACAGATACAATAAAAGGATTTGACTGGGTAGCCGCTGATTTGTGGAAAGTTTATGTTCCGGCGCTATTAGCAGGATTGGTTGCTATGGGACCCGCTGCCGTATTTGGCGAAAAATACAACAAACCAAAACAAATATTTCTCATCTCTATCGTCCTGTTTATTGTAGCTTTTACCCTTATGGGATTTGCGACGCAAAGCTGGCAGTTTGTTTTAGGCGTTGTTAGTTTCTTTATCGCTTTTAATATGATGGAGCCTTTAGTACAATCGATGATTAGTAAATTTGCAAAAGTCCACCAAAAAGGTGCTGCACTAGGTATTGCCAACGGATTTGCGTATCTAATGACGTTTATTGGCGGTATTGTGGCAGGTCTTGCATTGCAGTATTCCAACAAAGAGACATTGGCTATTTCATTGGTTATCGTTTCGACGCTGTGGCTTTTATGGACAATGAAACTGACTAATCCACTGCGTTTTTCACACCTTTATATCTCTATAGATCATGTGGATATGGAAAAACTGAACAACTTGGAGCATGAGCATATTGCAGAATGGTACATCAATGAGACCGAAAATCTTGTCGTAGTTAAATACCGAAAAGACATGATGGAAGAAGAGACGATTAAAGAAAAAATTGTTAAATAATTCCCGCTTTTGCGGGAATTATAACTTTATTACTCTAACCAAAGTTCCTTCTTCCAAATCCCCATCATCTTCGCCACATATCATTAATGCGGCATTTCCTAAAAGATTAGTCAAAATAGCTGAGCTTCCTGATTTTTTGCCTTCAAAATCGACCCAATAACGCCCATCAAGAAATGTGAGATTACACGCAGTGAATTCACTTTTGTTCGAGCGTTTGGCAAACGGCACTTTGAGTGTTGCTTCGATGGGCTCATAAGGGTTTGCATTTCCTAACATCCGAGAAATAAGCGGTGCGACATAGAGGATAAACGTTACCGTTGAAGAGTACGCAAATCCCGGTAATGAAACAATAAATTTCTTTCCTCGCTGCGCTACCATCACGTGTTGTCCGGGTTTGATATTGACTCCTTTGAAAATCACCTCAGCCCCAAGTTTAGGGACGATATGTTTGACAAAATCATAATCACCAACACTCACTCCACCCGTACTGACGACAATATCACTACAGCGGAGAGCTTCTTCAAACCGCTCCATAATGGCATTTTTATCATCTCCGATAATCCCCATTCCAACTGACTCTCCGCCGAGACTATTCACGAGAGCTTCGAGGGTATAGCTGTTAGAGCTGCGAATTTGCCCGCCATGACGCTGTGTTTCGCCAATATCTATAATCTCGCTTCCCGTTGCAATAATGCTAACACGAGGACGTTGCGCCACCCAAATCATCACACGGTTAATCCCAGCCAAAACGCCAATCTCAGCAAAACCAATAGTTGTTCCACGCGAAATTAAAACCTCACCTCTTCGGTAACTTTCCCCAACTGGACGAACAGCAAAGCCAACTGGAACCGTTTTTTCGATAAGAATCTGCCCCTCTTTAACCGATACATTTTCAATCGGAATAAGAGTATCTGAACCCTCTGGCATCAGTGAGCCTGTAAAGGTTTTGATACAAATTCCGTTCTCTACGGCATCTATTTCATCTGCTCCGGCAGGATTATCACCTAAAATTGCCAATGCTTTATAGTCTGAAAAATCGGCATGAATCACCGCATATCCATCCATTGCCGACGTGGGATGTGTCGGATAATCTTCTTCTGCAACAATATCTTCTGCCAAAATTCGCCCTAAAGCACTACTGATAAAAAGTCGTTCACTTCGAATTGTCCCCATCGGTAAAAGACTAATCATATTTTGAGAGGTTTCATACGAAATCATTGCTCACTCCCTAATAATCCTGCCCCCGCAATAGCAGTTGAGCGTTCACGGGCATAGAGTCGTTCACCTGCACGAAGATCATATTTCCAAATGGGTGCTGAAGCTTTGAAGTCTTCAACAAACTGTTCAATCGTCTCTAATGCTACACGACGTTTTGGAGAAAATACCGCTGCAATATACGAAGATTCATGCACCAACACATCTCCACGAGAGTGTGCCATTTTCAATGTTGCCCCCAATGGTGCCACTTTTGCACTCCACGCATCAAACCATGATGTAAGAATGGGCTCATAAACATCAAAGCTCAATCCCTCGATCCCATCTTCATCCCGTACAGTTCCGACAAAAGGGATATAGGCTCCGTAATTGCTAGCACTTTCACTGGCATACCAACGGGTTAAAATCTCAGGAACATTCAATGCGCCATCGTGTAATTCCAACATCTTCAGCCTCCGCACACAGGAGGAAGAAGGGAAATTTTATCACCATCGCTTAAGAGCGTATCCAAAGAAGCGACCAAGGTATCATTGACTGCCACTGCACAACTGTCAATCCATTGCGCCATCTCAGCATCTTGTTTCAATGCCTCAGCCACATCACGCAGCGTTGATGCTTCCATAGTTAGGATAGGACGACCAATCGGTCCTAAAAATTCGATTGTCACCATTTAGACACCCTTACGTTAGTGAAGTTTTTAGTATAATAGCACCTCTTATATGAAAAGGTCTTGATTGTGATATTCGGAAAAATAGATTTTATTAATCTCTTACCCTTTCACGTTTTTATGAAACGTTATGCTCGAACCTCGCAAGCACAGCAAAGTCTTCATTATCACAAAGGTGTCCCCTCAACTCTTAACCGTGCATTTGCCGCACGACGCATTGATGCCGCTTTTATTTCAAGCATTACAGCTCGTAACTGCACGCATTTCAATGTCGGAATCGTTGCTAAAAAAGAAGTCCTAAGCGTCTTATCTCTTCCCTGCAATGAGAATAAAAAAGACACCGATTCCGCAACCTCGAACCTCCTCGCCCAACTGTTAAATATTCAAGGGGAAATTCTCATCGGCGATAAAGCCTTACGCTATTATTACAGTGGTGGGGAACATACCGATTTAGGAAAAATTTGGAATGAGAAAACGGGATTACCCTTTGTCTTTGCCCTTTTATGTACCCATAATCATACGAATGAACTCAAACGTCTTAGTCGTGCTTTTGTCCGTAAACCAATCAAAATCCCTTACTATATTCTGATTGAAAATGCCCGAAAATCTGATTTGACAGCTGCACAAATCACCCATTATTTACAGTACATCAGTTACAAAATCGGTAAAAAAGAAAAACAGGGATACAAACGGTTTTTAAAAGAGTCAAAAGAGAGAGGATTGACCCCCTCGATGAGGGAGATACGTTATCGCTGAATCAACGTGTTGATTCGAGCCAATGTCTCCTCAACTCCGATAATCGCCATAACACTATCTAATCCCGGACCTGATAATTTTCCCAATAACGCAATGCGTAACGGCTGACCGATTTTACCAAATCCAATTTCAAGCTGTGCTACAACGCTCTCCATCACATGATGATAATCACTTGGCAAATGAGGTTCTGATGCATTTTGCAAGGCGAGCGCAAACGCTTCTAAAATAGCTCGGCTCTCCTCTTTGTAACCTTTTTTGAGTACCGCTTCATCAAACTCTGCAGGAGCCACCAAAATTTCCCCTGTAAGCACTGCCATTTCCGCCAATGTCTTTGCACGCTCTTTGACTGCATCCAGTAAAATTTCGCGCTTGTCATGACTGATCAACATTACTCCGTGAAATTCAAGAAGTTCACACAGTTGTTCATTGGACATATTTTTAAGATAATGACTGTTCAGCCAATCGAGCTTTTCAGTGTTATAAACAGAAGCAGAACGGTTAATGTCTTTTGGATCGAACAGTTCCAGCATCTCTGCCATTGAAAAAATCTCTTGATCTCCATGACTCCATCCCAAACGTACTAAAAAGTTGAGTAACGCTTCAGGGGTATAACCCATCGTTTTATACATCATCACATCGGTTGCGCCATCGCGTTTGGAGAGCTTTTTTCCCTCGCTGTTATGGATCATCGGAACGTGGAAAAATTTAGGCAAAGGGAAGCCTAAAGCATTATAGACAACGATTTGTTTAGGAGTATTAGAGAGATGATCATCACCTCGAATAACATCGGTAACCCCCATCAACGCATCATCAACCGCAACGACGAAATTATAAGTCGGAGTACCATCTGCACGAGCAATGATAAAGTCGTCAAGAATATCAGCAACATTGAAAACAACATCTCCCTTAACTCCATCATGAACCGTAATTGAACCCTCTAGCGGTGCTTTGATACGAATAACCGCTTCACACCCTTCCGGAGGAGTTCCGGTAAAATCGCGGTAACGATTGTCATATTTAGCCCGTTCTTTACGAGCCGTTTGCTCTTCACGTAATGTGTCTAGCTCTACTTTTGACATATAGCATTTATAGGCTTTACCCTCATCCAGTAGCTTTTGAGCGTACTCTTGGTAAATTGCTAAACGGCTTGATTGATATTCGATAACACCATCATGTTCTAGTCCTACCCATTTAAACGCTTCCACAATGGCGAGTGCTGCCGCTTCATCATTACGACTAAAATCAGTATCTTCTATACGAAGTAAAAACTTTCCGCCATTGCGACGTGCCCAAAGGTAGCTCAATAATGCAGTACGTAAACCGCCAATGTGCAAATATCCTGTCGGGCTTGGAGCGAAACGTGTTACTATCATCAATAATCCTTTTTTGGTTGTCTAATTTTAGTTAAGGCTATGTTAAAAGCGGGTAAAATAGAGAACTTTACCTCAGGAGCAACAATTGCGTTCACTGCTACTCTCATCCCTACTCCTTGCATCACTTTGGAGTGCACCCATCGGCGGAGTTGCCATCATGGTCAAAAACAGCCCTATCACTCTCTATGAAGTACAAAAAGAGATGAAACAAAGTAAAACATCAGCCCAACAAAGTGCCGATACTCTTATTCGTAAAAAACTTGAACAACTCGAAGCCAGTGAAAAAAAGATTACCGTCACTGCAGCTGAAGTCCAAGAAGAACTAGAGAGAATGGCGAAACAAAATAATCTCTCACTGGAAAAATTTCTGGATGCCATGCAAACTGCACGGGGAATTAGTCAAAGCGAACTAAAATCAAAACTAGAAGAGAGTCTGACGGGGCAAAAGCTTTACAATGCTATTGCATTTTCCAAAATGGCACAACCTACCGCTAGTGAAGAAGCAGAATATTATCAGCTTCATCTTGATGAATTTTCACAACCTGAACAATACGTCGTCACGACTTATATAGCTGCCTCTGCTGAAGCACTGCAAGCCAAAATAGAAGACCCGATGCGCAATGTCGAAAGCGTAGCTTCCAAAGATGAAACGATCCCTTCAAAAGCAATCAATCCCCAACTGTCTCAAATTCTCAATAAAATTGAAGTGGGTAAATTTGGTCCTATTCTTCCCAATGGGAAAAATGGTTTTATGAGTTTTTACATGAAAGACAAACCTAATCTTGTGACTGAAAATCTTGACTCAGTACGACCACAAATCAGCAATGCGATTATGGGAGAAAAACGAAATCAAGTGCTTAACGATTATTTTACGCGGTTACGATTAGGTGCAGATATTCAAGTGGTACGATTGCCGTAAAGGCAATCCTTACCCTTTATAATTTTCGAGGTATTTTGTATCGAAGTTGTTGTTAATGAAATCAGGGTTTTTCATCATTTTCTGATGAAATGGAATCGTTGTTTTAATTCCTGTAACCGTAAATTCACTCAATGCACGGTGCATACGAGCAATCGCATCATTACGATCTTTTCCGTATACGATGAGTTTTCCAATCATTGAGTCATACGTAGGAGGAACCATATATCCTGCATGTACATGTGTGTCGATACGGACATTGCGACCACCCGGTGCTATCCACTCGGTAATTCTACCTGGACATGGCAAAAATCGGATAGGATCTTCCGCTGTAATACGACATTCAATAGAGTGCCCGCTAAGAACCACAGTATCTTGTGATGGCAAAGCTTCACCCTCGGCTACACGAATCATCATCTCGATAAGATCTAATCCGCTTACCATTTCAGACACCGTATGTTCTACTTGAAGACGAGTGTTCATCTCCATAAAATAGAAATTTTTGTCCGCATCCAAAAGGTATTCAAACGTTCCTGCACCCTCGTATTTAATAAACTTCGTTGCACGAACAGCAGAGGCATGAAGCTCTGCACGAATTTCAGGAGTTAACGCAACTGCAGGAGATTCCTCGATGAGCTTTTGATGACGACGCTGCATAGAACAATCACGCTCACCGATATGCAATACATTACCATGACTATCCGCAATGATTTGAACTTCGATATGGCGCGGGTTTTTGATGAATTTTTCCATATAAATGGTTCCATCGCCAAACGCCGTAATCGCTTCTGCTTCTGCTGCTAAAAAGGCATTTTCAATACCGCCTTCTTCTTCAACAACACGCATTCCGCGTCCGCCACCGCCAGCTGCCGCCTTAAGGATGATAGGGAAACCAACCTCTTTAGCACGAACACGAGCTTCAGCGATATCTTTGATTGCACCATCAGAGCCCGGTACAACAGGGACTCCGGCTGCGATCATGACATCTTTGGCTTTGGATTTATCGGACATCATCACCATAACTTCCGGAGTCGGTCCGATAAATTTGATCCCGTGATGGGTACAAATCTCTACGAAATGTTGATTTTCACTCAAAAATCCATATCCTGGAAAAATGGCATCACAATTACTAATTTCTGCCGCAGCAATAATAGAGGGAATATTTAGGTAACTACTCGAACTTGGTGCGGCACCGATACAAATAGCAGCATCCGCAAGTTTAAGATACGAAGCATCTTTATCCGCAGTCGAATAAACGGCAACAGCCTCTTTACCCATCTCTTGGATCGTACGAATGGCACGAAGAGCAATTTCGCCGCGATTTGCGACTAAAATTCGTTTAATTTCCGCCATGATTAAAGCTTCTTAACAGCGTACAATGGCATATCGTATTCAACTGCTTGCCCATCAGATTTTAGGATCTCAAGGATTTCACAGTCGAACTCAGCTTCAAGCTCATTCATAATTTTCATTGCTTCTAAAATCGCAACAACTTGACCTTTTTTAACACGATCACCGACTTTAACAAAAGCCGCTGAGTCAGGAGAAGGAGAAGAATAAAATGTCCCTACCATGGGTGATAAAATCGCATCACCGCTAATCGGTGCAGATACAGACTCTGCGCTAACTGCTGCTGCAACAACAGGTGCACTTACTGTGGCTACAGGCGCTGCCATCATTATAGGCGCTTGAACTACGCCAACATTTTTTTCTAACTCAATCGAAAAAGAGTCCAAAGTGATTTTTAATTTTGAAAGAGTACTTGCGTCAAACTCTTGTACTAGTGTCTTAATTTGTTTCATATCCATGGGTGAATCGCTCCTAAAAGTAGGGTAATAGATATGCTATACTACCATAAATTAAATTAACATTGGATAGTACATGGGCCTCAAAAGTGATGGATGGATTCGAAAAATGGCACTCGATGAGGGGATGATTTCCCCATTTTGTGAGGATCAAGTAGGAGTAGGAGTAGTTAGTTACGGACTTAGTTCGTATGGATATGATATTCGTGTAACAAATGAATTTAAAATTTTTACTAACCTAAATTCGACAGTTGTTGACCCAAAACTCTTTGATGATGCCAATGTTGTAGATTTTGTCGGGGATGTATGTATCGTCCCTCCTAACTCGTTTGCACTGGCAAGAACTGTAGAGTATTTCAAAATTCCAAGGGATGTACTTGCCATTTGTTTGGGAAAATCAACTTATGCCCGTTGTGGTATTATCGTCAACGTCACTCCGTTTGAACCTGAGTTTGAAGGTCATATTACCATCGAGATTTCCAATACAACTCCTCTTCCAGCTAAAATTTATGCCAATGAAGGGATCGCACAAGTTCTCTTTTTACAAGGTGACGAAGTGTGTGAAAAGAGCTACAAAGACAAAAGTGGAAAGTACCAAGGGCAAGAGGGAATCACACTTCCACGAATTTTGAAGTAATTTCTCCCATATCCGAAAGATATGGGTAGCTTCAGGGGGTGCAGGGAAATTTGTCCCTGCCACTTTGTGGGCTTTGCCCAAAAAAAGTGTATAACATCAGCAAAAAAGTGCTAAAATTCCAAAAGTTTATTAAATATTACAAGGAGCTACCATGTTACATGAATACCGTGACGTTATTACCCATATGAAAGAAAACAATGCGGCAAATGCCCATTTTTTGAAAATTTTCGACCGTCACAACAGTTTAGACGATCAAATTACTGAAGCTGAAAAAGGGAATGTTCCTTTAACCGATTTGGAGCTTGAAAAACTCAAAAAAGAAAAATTATTGCTTAAAGATGAAGCGTATGCAATGATCATCGACTACAAAAAAGAGCACAGCCTCTAAAAGTCGCCTCTGACGAGGCACTTTCTCCTTTTCCCTCCTCTCTATTGATATTATTTTTTGATACATTCTTGGGTGTACTTTCAGCTTGACAGTGATAGCATTACTTTTTATTGTGCAAAATTATTAATAAGGAAAATTTATGGATTCAAACCCTACGTTTAGCAAATTAGCCGATTTCGGGCGCGCTCTATTAACTAAACCTACTTTAAATGAGGGGCTTCCGATCATTTCTGAATACGCTAAGGGCGTCAGTGGTGCCCAGCGATGCTCTATTTTTATTCGTAATTTTACGAATAAAACTCTCTGGACGACACTTGCCGATGAAACTGACACCATTACACTTCATGAAAATGACGGTATAGCAGGGCAAACCATCAAAGAAGGCAAACCTCTTCTCATTAATGACCCCTACAACGATGACCATTTTTTATCTACTGTTGATGACAAAACAGGTTTTATTACTAACAATATTGCTTCTATCCCTATTTTTGATTCCAATCGACGAATTATAGGAGTATTTCAGCTGCTCAATAAACCTAATGGGTTTAGTGTTGAGGATACCAAATCAATGATTTTCTTTGCACATTATATTAGTACGTACTTGGAACTGGCCCTCTCATTCGACAATCAAGGAACATTACTAAAAAAGGAAACACATGGGGATTGAAATTTACCAACGCATTGCACAATTTGGAAAAATGTTAGCTCAATTTGACACTATCGACACGACACTGCCTTCCATCGCCGAAGAAGCAAAAGCTATCATTAATGCAGAGAGATGTTCAATCTTTATTGTCGATCACTCTACCGACATGCTCTGGACAAAACTCAGCGATGGGATTGGACGTATTGCTATTGCTCTTGATTCAGGCATCGTCGGACTGTGTGCTTCCTCTGAGCAATCCGTTATTGTCAATAATCCTTATGAAGATAGCCGTTTTTTATCCAAGATTGATGAAAAAAGCGGCTTCGTCACCCGAAACATTCTTACCATTCCTATTTTTAATTCCAAACAAAATGTTGTTGGAGTCATTCAATTACTCAATAAATACAATGGCGATTTTGATGAAAGTGACGAAGGAATTATGGGATTTTTTGCGAACTACGTCAGCGGAACATTGGAATTGGCACTCTTGATGGAGGAAAATAAGAAGTAATTTTTTTATCTCCAGCATTCCCGTCTTCACGGGAATGACGACATCACAATAATTCTTTCTTCATCCAATGGCTTAAGCAGTACAGTCCCCATGTGTGCTGTTTGAACTTTCCTCGATGTGCCATCTCAATGTATTTTTCCAGTTCCTGAGTATGAAACAATCCCGTTTGCGCATTAACCTCCCGTATTAAATCAATCCGATTTGAGGCAATCAACCACTCCATATAGGGATTTGCAAACCCTTTTTTCTTCCGATTTAAAATCTCATCACTCAAATATTTTTTTCCCATCTGTTTGAGTAGGTATTTTGTTCCCCCCTCTCCAATACGGGTTTGAGAATCAAGAGAAAAAACAGCCTCTGCAAAACTGTGATCCAAAAAAGGGGCTCGTGCTTCAAGCGTATGTGCCATTGACATTCGATCCAGCTTCGTCAAAAAATGCTCCCCCACAAAAAGTTTTAAATCGATAGCGCTGTACCAATGTGAGGGATGCGTATAATTGCTCTCCTCGAATTTTTGTCGATAAACCTCTATAAATCGTAATGATTCGTTATCCCGCACATTTTGTCGTAACAACAAATTTTGCTGTAAATCGGTGAATTTTTCTCCCGACGTACGGAAAAGTAATGACTCATCAAAAATTCGCTTGTACCATTCCCATTCACGGTTCATCGAAAAGTTGCTGTGAAAATACTTTTTGAGCCAATTTTTATGGTGAAGAGCAGACGCTTTTTCGATGTCAAGATACTCAAAATACTGTCGATAGCCAAGAAAGAGCTCATCTGAACCCTCCCCGCTTAGAACAACTTTATATCCTTCTGAAGCAATTCGTTGCATCAATAGATACAACGGCAACGCAGCAGGGTCATTAAGCGGCTCGTCCATTTGATCCAAAACCATATCTAAGTTTTCATCAAAATCATGACGTGAAATCACCACTTCGGTGTTTTCTAACCCCAACTCATCGGCCGTAACTTTTGCATTTGCACGCTCATCATACCCACTGTATTCATCGTATCCGAGAGTAAATGTTGGCAGTTTTCGACCTTGTGCTTTTGCAATAGCACAAATCATCGCACTGTCAATCCCTCCAGAGAGCAAAGCACAGGTAGGGACATCCGTATCCAATCTTTTTTGGATGCTTTGATGGAGTAAGTCTTCGATATTTGACTGGGAGTTTTGCGGTGCATCCAAAATAGTGTAATAACTTTGCTTGATGATCCTACCTTGTTCAAAACAAAGATACTCCCCCGAGTCAAGTTTAGAAACCCCATCATAAAATGTGTATGGTGACGTAGGGGCTAAAAACGAGAGATACGAACGCATCGCATCTTCGTTCATTTTGACAGAGGATAAAAATGGTTTTATTGCTTTAATCTCTGAAGCAAAGACAAATGCATCCGCTCCTTGATAATAAAACATCGGCTTTTTTCCAAACCGATCCCGCACCAAATAAAGCTTATTTTCATCCACAAGTGCAAACGCAAACATCCCCTCAAAGTGCCTGATGCATTCAATTCCCCACCGTTGATATGCTGCTAAAACAACTTCCGCATCGCTGTGTGTCTGCCAAGAAAATCCTTCCAATTCAAGACGCAATTTTTTATGATTGTAAATTTCACCATTAAAACTCAAAAGAAGATTTTTGTATCGTAAAGGCTGGTGAGATCGGTGATGATTATCCGTAACTGAGAGACGCTGATGAGCTAAAAAAAAACCTCTTTCTTCAACGATACCGCAATGATCCTGACCACGATGCGCCAATGTTGCCAAAGCCCTACGAGCTTTTTGCGGAGTATAATCACCAATAATTCCAAATACTCCACACACTTGACAGCCCCTTGATATTAAAGTTTTCAGTATTATACGCTATCATAAGAAAATCACATTTTTATTCAAAGAACACAATACGATGATACCCGTCTCTATCTCTCAAAAACAAATTGTTCTTGATTTCTTTGCCAATGATATTAAAGTAGTCAAAAAATACTTCAATGCCATTGGTTTTGATTTCGATGAACGTTTTCGTTTTGATGTTTTTAAAGAGTTCATCTATTCCGCCGCTGGAATGTTCAAAGACATCGACCCTACCATTTACAATCAAGAGCTTATCAGTCAATTCAACACCATTCGCTATTTAAATGAGAGATACAGTGACTTCGAACAGCGCAGCCAGCACGTTCAAAAAGTGTATATCAAAGATTTTCTCTGTGCTCAAGAATCTTATATGCACGAAAAAAAAGAGTTTGATACCCTAAAAAGCGAGCTGCAAATGCTCATTGCCAAAGAACAAGTCGTTACCGCTAAACGAGATCTTATGGAAAAGCAAATCGGGAATATTTCTCCGGAAGCTCGTAATGAATTCGAACACGAACTCAAAAAAATCCGCCGTGAACAAGTGGATACCATCCATTTTATCGGAACACACCGACAAGAACTCGAAGAGCACCAAGTCAATCTAAAAGCATTCGAAGATCTGCACCGCGAAGAGTTTCTCAAGTATTTTAATGAAATTAAAGAAAAATTAACCCACCAATATACCGAATCCCTCAACTATTTTGGATTTGATTTTAATGAAGCGCTCTTTCGTAATTCTGAACGCTCTCACGCCATTCAAAAATTTAAAACCGAGGCAGGAATACAAGGAAATATCAATCTGTGTAAATACGTCGAATATTATTTGCGGAATGTTGTTCCTGAAGCGTTGGCGGATGCAGGGCATAAAGAACGGCTTTTGAATGCGAAGCGATATTGTGAACAGAATAAAATGCGGTCCTAATTTACTATGAAACAATTTTTTTCTAAACTTTTTTCTATTCTTACTCGACATGATAAAAAATTTCTTATTCTTTTAATTTTTATCTCGATTGTAATTTCAATGATCGAAATGGTCGGAGTTACTGCTGTCTTGCCATTTATAAATATTGCTAGTAATTTTTCGGCTATTCACAGCAACCATTATCTCAATCACATCTACATATTCTTTAATTTCCACAGTGACATTGATTTTATTATTGCTACTGGAGTTATTCTTTTAGTTTTTTATTTTCTACGAAGTTTACTCAATCTTGGATATTTTTACCTCCTTGCAAAGTTTTCAAAAGGGCGCTATCACCTTATTGCCTATCGGCTCTTTGAAAATTATCTGGGGATGAGTTATCGTGCTTTCATAGAAAAAAATAGCTCTGAGCTTAGTAAGGCGATTATTAATGAAGCTCAAAATATGACGGCTTTAATTTCTGGTCTTTTACTGATGTTAAGTGAAAGTTTTGTTGTAATCTTCATTTATTCTATCATGCTGTATATTAATTGGAAAATCACCCTACTCATCAGCACGATCCTCATCGTCAATGCCTTTTTTCTGATGATGACAGTGTCGCGCGCAATCAAAAAAGCAGGGATTTCTCGAGAAGAACACCAAAAAAAGTTTTTTGAAATCATTCAAAGCAGTCTCGGTAATTTTAAACTGATGAAACTCACATCCAATACTGAATTAATTCTTGAAAAATTCGACCAAGCCAGTTCAGGTTATGCGCAAGCCAACATCAGAAATGAAACGCTTTCTCATTTTCCAAGACTGTTTTTAGAGGCATTGGGCTTTGGAATAGTTATCTTTATGGTTATTTATCTCGTAAACAAGTACCAAAGTGATATTTCAGGAACGTTGGCTCTTATATCAATGTTTGTATTAGGATTGTATCGCCTAATGCCATCTGCTAACCGTATACTCTCAGGCTACAATCAAATCCTCTTTTATAAAAGTTCCCTTGATATTATTCATAATGATTTGATGTACGATGCCGAATACTTACAAGATATCCCAATCACGTTCAAACACTCAGTCAAACTCGATCATGTCTACTTCGAATATAATGAAAATAAATCCATTTTAGAGGACCTTTCTCTCACAATTCATAAAGGAGACAAAATTGCTTTTATCGGTGAAAGTGGTAGCGGAAAGTCGACCCTTATCGATCTTATCATCGGGCTTTATCGACCAAAAAGCGGAACGATTTGCGTGGACGATATAGCGCTAAATGAAAGCAACATCAAAGCATGGCGAAGTAAAATCGGATACATTCCCCAAAGTATCTATCTCTTTGACGGTACAGTAGCTCAAAATGTCGCTTTCGGAAAATCCATTGATAATGTTCAAATCAAAGAATCTCTCCGACAAGCTAATATTTTAGAATTTTTAGAAACGCACCACGAGGGGATAGACACTCTCGTCGGTGAAGGCGGGACCAAACTAAGCGGAGGTCAACGGCAACGAATCGCTATTGCTCGTGCCCTCTACGGAAACCCTGAAGTTTTAGTCCTTGATGAAGCAACCAGTGCTCTTGATACTGATACCGAAGCCAAAATTATGGAAGAAATCTATAAACTATGTGAAAATAAAACTCTCATTATTATCGCTCATCGGCTCAGTACGGTAGAAGGGTGTGGAAAAGTTTATAGGATTGAGAGCACTAAAATATCATGATTCCAAACCCACTTTTATCCATTACGATGCCTACCTACAATCGAGCTGATTTTTTAAATTATTCTCTTGAAGTGCATATCCCTTTGGTGAGAGAGCATGCTGTACAAATTTATATTTCTGATAATGCTTCGACAGACACCACCAAAAAGATTGTTGAAAAATGGCAAAAAGAATACCCATTAATCCACTATTTTTGTAATGAGTGTAATGTAGGTGAAATAAATTTTGAAATCGCTCTGAAACTTCCTTCAACAGAATATGTTTGGCTTTTGGGGGATACGTATCAAATTCCCCCTGATGGGATCAGCTGCCTTATGGATATTTTGGAAAAAAAGAATCACTATGACGCTATTATTGTTGACGTTATAAAGCGTGCATCCGATATACCTCAACAAGAGTATTCCAATCAAAATAAATTATTGTCTGATCTAGGATGGCATATGACGTGCCTTGCTAGCCTTATTTATACTAAAAAACTTATCCTTCACGCTAATTTTGAACGCTATTATGATACATATTTTATACAAACAGGAATTATCTTTGAATACATAGCAAAGAAAGATTTTTTAATTTATTGGGAATCAAACATTTCAGTCAAAGCGCTTGAACACCCAAAATTATTACCTAAAAAGAGTTGGCAGCATCAATCCATTGTCTTTGATATCGCTTGTATTTCTTGGATAAACTTTATTTTTTCTCTCCCCTCTTCTTACGATTTAGAGATAAAATTACAATGTATTTTGGATCATGGCGATAAATCAGGACTGTTTTCACAGAAAAATCTTTTCTATTTAAGAAAACTCAATATTCTGAACTACTCTAGCTATAAAAAATATGCTCGTTATTTTCCATTCACTCTTAAGTATCCCTCATATATCATCGTATTCATCAGTATATTGCCTCAAAAAAGTTATGATTTTTTAAAATTTATTAAAAATAGATGTTGTACTGCCGATGCAAAATAATCTTGTCTCTATCGCTATGGCGACCTACAATGGTGAACAGTTTATTGCCAAACAACTTGATTCGATACTTGCACAGTCCTATAAAAATTTAGAAATTGTTATTTGCGATGACCGATCAAGCGACTCCACTCCTGCGATTCTTAAAAATTATGTCATGCAGGATCGAAGAATCAAACTTTTTTTCAATACCGAAAATCTCGGCCTCGTCAAAAACTTCGAACAAGCCCTCTTGTTATGTAGCGGAGACTATATCGCCTTTTCTGATCAAGATGATCTTTGGGAAAAAGAGAAGATTTCATCCCTGCTTCAGGAGATAGGAGAATTTTCGCTTATCCATTCGGATGCGTCCTTGATCAACACCGATGGGGAAATATTTGCCCGTTCCTACTCACGCTATTCGCGCAAAATCCTCGGCAAAGATATCTATTCGTATCTCCTACACAACAACGTAACCGGATGCACAGCGCTGTTTTCCCGAAAACTTCTGGAACACGCGCTCCCATTTCCGGACCATATTTTCGTTCACGACTGGTGGCTAACGCTATGTGCCTATAAATTTGGCGGTATTACCTACGTCGACGAGCCGCTTATCCGATACCGTCAGCACGGACGCAATCAGATCGGCGCAGCCGACGCACGCAAAATTCACCCTTTCAATGCACGGGAAAAAGCATACAAAAAAACATTGATGTTTATGAAAACCCTTATGAACGTTTCCTTTTTTTCATCACAAGAAAAAAAATTTATTACAGAAGCACACTCCTATTTTTCAGAATTCTTCTCAAATCGTTTAAGACCACGCTCCTTTCTTTTTCATTTGCGCTATTTTAACTATTTCAATGAAGGAAAACCATTTTTATACAAACTCATTGGGCTTTTTTTATCCTTCTTCGGAGATAAAATCCAACGACTGATGTGGAGGTACCGCACATGACTAATCTCTCATTCTTCACAAAATATTCAACCCAGGGCGCGACTAGCCGTTATAGGAGTTTTTCATTTGCCTCCCGTTTAGCCGAGCTAAATTACAACCTTGAAATTTACTCTTTCATGGATATTTATTATCTTTCAAATCTCTTTGCTAAAAAACCAAAAAACAAGTGGCGAATTTTCCTGTCTTATTGTCAGCGGCTTTTCGCTGTGTTACGATCTTCAGACAACATAATTATCGAACGAGAGCTTTTCCCCTATCTTCCGTATGAATTCGAAAAATTGTTTCTGCGTAATAAACGATATATTCTGGATTTCGATGACAATGTCTGGGAAGATTATCGTGGAAAACTATTGCTAGATGGAAAATATGATCATCTTGTTAAAAATGCCGCCGGAGTTATTGTTGGTAATCATTATTTAGAACACTATGTAAAAAAACTAAATGATACTGTGATTACAATTCCGACAGTAATCAATCTTGACCACTACCAACCGGATAAGTCTGTACAAAAATTTGACCGCTTTTCACTCGTATGGATCGGCAGCAGCGTAACCTATCGTTACATAAAATCGTTTTCTCCGATGTTTCAACAACTCTCAAAACTAATCGATTTTGACCTCATCATTATCGCATCCAGACAACTTGAAATCGAAAAAATCGAGGGTGTATCAATGAAATTTTATGACTGGTCTAGTGAAACTGAAACAGTTCTTTTACAACAATGTCATGTAGGGATTATGCCTTTGGACAACGACGATTTTAGTCAGGGGAAATCAGGATTTAAACTTATTCAGTACCAAGCTGCAGGGCTGCCTATGATTGCTTCCCCTATCGGTGAAAACACTCATATTATTACAGACACAATAAATGGATATTTAGTATCTAGCACATCCGAATGGGTCACTGCCGTACAAAGCCTCGCATCCGATACGGAACTTTATAACCGTATGTCTACTGCATCAAAAGAGAAGAGTTGTCAATATTCTTTTCAACATTACTTTCCAATTTATAAACAATTCATAGATACCACATTTAACGAGACGAGCGCTCAATGACATTCGGCTTTCTCTCCCACCTCGACCTCAACCTTTGGCTCTTTCGCCTCCCCATCATGCAGGAACTGGTACGTCAACGGCATACGGTGTATGCGATATGTCCTCCGGGTGAAAAAAGTGATGATTTTACACGTCATGGGATTACTCACATCTCGTATGACATAAGCCGATCTAGTCTTAATCCGATTAAAGAGCTCCAAGCCATTCGAAATATCTATACTGCCATCCAACCGCTCAATCTCGATATCCTCCATACCTTTACTGCTAAGCCCAATATCTATGGAACACTTGCGGGAAAATTGGCAAAAATTCCTCGCATTATCAACCTCGTAGAGGGATTGGGGAGTTTTTATCTTGAGAATGATCTCAAAAGTCGCATCGTACGGACGGTGATTGAATTTTTTTACACCCAAATTTTCAAACTCTCCGATACCGTTATGTTTGTAAATCATGATGATCCAGCCTATCTGATATCCAAAAGCATTGTCTCACCCAAAAAAGTTTTCATCATGAAAGGAGTAGGAATTGATACAAATGAGTGGAAACCTTTACCAAAAGAAGATGAGTGGATTCGTGTAACGATGATTGCGCGTGCGCTTAAGCATAAAGGGGTAATAGAATTTATCGACGCGGCGACCATCCTGGGGAAAAAATATCCTGAGATTTCATTTCAATACGTCGGCTCCCCAGATGAAGGAAACCGTTTTAGTATCACAGAAGAATTTATGAAAGCCCAATCATCCATAAACTATCTCGGTCAACAAAACAATATTCGCCACATCCTCTCACAAAGTACTGTTTTTGTCCTCCCTAGTTATCGAGAAGGACTCCCTCGCACCTCTATGGAAGCAGCCAGTATGGGATTACCGATCGTTACCGCCGATGTCGTTGGATGCAGAGAAACGATTGATCAGGGAATAACTGGGTTTTTGATTCCGCCACAAAATGCTCAAGTATTGGCAGAAACAATCGAAATATTGATTATTAATCCCTTATTACGCGAAAAAATGGGTAAAGCCGGAAGAGAAAAAGCAATTCGCGAGTTCGATATCAGGGCAATTATTGAAAAACATTTTGAAGTCTATGGATTAAAATATGTACATTAATTTTTTTAAACCACTTAGTGATCGAATAGGTGCATTGATTCTCTTGATACTATTTGTTCCTCTTATAGTTATAACGGCACTTATTGTTTTACTAAAACTAGGACGACCTATTGTTTTTGCCCAAAAACGCCCGGGAATTCATGGTAAAACTTTTACTATTTACAAGTTTCGGACAATGAGCAATGAATACGACAATCACGGAGAACTGTTAAGCGATGAAGCAAGATTAAAAGGAGCAGGAAAGCTCATCCGTAGCCTTAGTCTCGATGAACTTCCGCAACTTCTCAATGTCCTTAAAGGGGAGATGAGTTTTATAGGACCTCGCCCTTTACTCGTCGAATATCTTAGCCTCTATACACCAGAACAATCCAAGCGGCACAACGTAAAACCAGGGATCAGCGGATGGGCGCAAGTGAATGGACGCAATGCAATTAGTTGGGAAGAAAAATTTCGATATGATGTCGAATACGTTGAAAATATATCATTCTGGTTTGATTTAAAAATTATTGTTCTTACCATCTTAAAAGTATTCAAAACAGAGGGAATTTCCCAAGAAGGAAATGTAACAATGGAGAAGTTTAATGGCGCCAACTGACATCTTCATTTACGGTGCAAGCGGGCATGGAAAAGTGGTTGCTGATATTATCCGTTGTTCCGGCCACACTTTTGTCGGCTGGATTGACGATAAACCAAGCACAAATGCTTTTACTTGGGAACAGTTTTGTTCCCTCCATCCGCATGCTACTATTGCTCTTGGGATTGGAGAGAACACAGCACGAGAAGGTATTGCCAAAAGAGTCCTGGATGCCGGCTATTTACTACCCATTTTAATCCATCCAAGCGCGATCATTTCAGATTCGGCGAACATCAAAATGGGGAGCGTCATTATGCCTCTCGCTGTTGTTAATGCCGATGCTCTAATCGGTGAGGGGTGTATTGTAAACAGTGGTGCGATTGTTGAGCATGATTGTATTCTCGAAAACTATGTCCACATTTCTCCTAATGCTACATTAGCAGGCGGTGTCCACATCAAAAAAAGCACTCACATCGGAATGGGGGCACTGATCCTCCAAAACATAACAGTAGGCGTAAATTCCATCGTTGCTGCTGGAAGTGTAGTAACAAAAGATATCTCGAACAACGTTCTCGTAGCAGGTATTCCAGCCGTCATTAAAAAAATATTTTGCAAGGATAATTAAACTATGAAACTTCAGCTCCCCAATGAGTCGATCAATACAAAGACCGTTCTCCTCTTCATCCTGATCGCCTACCTCTTTGCACTTTCAATGCGTTATATTTGGGTCATGGATATCCAAGGAGTTTCCTCTTTTTATTGGAATCATGCGCTAATGATCAATACCAATGATGGGTATTTTTTTGCAGAAGGGGCGCGTGATATTCTTTCTGGTGCGCATCAACCAAATGACCTATCCCCTATTAATGAGCCAATCTCACTCTTAACGGCATGGCTATTAAAAATAATTCCTGTCAGCTTTGAAACATTGATTCTCTATATGCCGGCTTTTATTGGCTCACTCATCGTTATTCCTCTGATTTTAATGGGGCGCACGCTCGGACAAACGACTCTAGGCTTTGTTGCAGCACTTTTGGCAAGCATTGCTAACAGCTACTACAACCGCACTATGACAGGGTATTACGATACCGATATGCTTACAATTGTTTTGCCTTTATTTGCACTTTATTTTATGCTTTTAGCCATTACTCACCAACGAAACCGTTTTCTCATCCCCATCACCGTCACTTTTGCTCTTTATCAATGGTGGTATCCTCAAAGCTATTCAGTCAATACTGCTTTATTGATTGCAATGCTGTCTTACACAATGCTCTTTGATCGCACAAACCATCATTTTTATAAAATAGCGCTCTTTATCATTATCGGTATTTTATCCCTTCCAATATGGATTAAAATCACTGTTGCGTTAGCTATCTTTTCTTTTTTTCATTTCCGACCTGCTCTCGATCAAAAATGGTTTTGGGCACTGTTTAGCGTCATTTTTATCATCTACTTTGCAACAGGGGGGATTGATCCGATTTGGGGGCAGCTTAAAGCATACTTGATTCGAGATACGGTATCCGACAATGCCAACTTACACTTTTATAATGTCGCCCAAACCGTTCGTGAAGCAGGAAATATCCCTTTTACTGTTTTTGCTGAACGCATTAGCGGGCACACAATCACTTTTTTACTCGCATGTATCGGTTATGTCTTAGCAGTCATTGCTTACAGACCGCTGTTAATCACTCTTCCCTTGGTAGGGCTTGGCTTTATTGCTATGTCTGCGGGATTGCGTTTTACTATTTATGCCGTTGCACCAATGGCAATCGGATTTGCGTATCTATTATTACTCATCACTCAATCCATAGAAAAAAAATGGTTGCGCAGTATTGTTGTAATGGTTTTTACAAGCGTTGCTCTTTATCCCAACTATCTCCATATCAAAGAGTATATGACGCCTACGGTATTTACCACAAAAGAGATTAGTGGTTTAGATCAGTTGGGTAAAATTTCCAATGGAGAAGATTATGTTATCAGTTGGTGGGATTACGGATATCCTATCCGCTATTACAGCGATGTCAAAACACTGGTTGATGGTGGAAAACACAGCGGCGATGTCAATTATCCTGCAAGTTATATTCTGACTCAACCCCAGCAAAATGCAGCAATTATGGCTCGACTAAGTGTTGAATACACCGAAAAAGGGTTTGAAACCAACAAGTCAAATGAAATTATTTCAAGTATGCTCAAAGATTACAAAGCGGACAGTATCGATGATTTGATGGTCAATATCCAGCTCAACCCGCAATCGTTGCCCAAACCAACTCGAGATGTGTATCTGTATTTACCGCTTCGAATGATGGATATTTTCCCTACGGTAACGTTATTTAGTTATTTGGATTTAAAAAATCCTGCTAATAAACCTGAACAACCATTTTTCTATATGACCCAGTCGATTCAAGATACGGGAAAAACGGTTGAACTTGGTAATAACATTTCGATCATTAAAGAAAAAAGTATCCTAAAAATTGGAAATCAAGAAGTCCCAATCAAAGGATTTTATCAAGTCGGTTATGACCAAAAGATGAAGCTCCAAATAAATGAGCAACATTTTGCTTCTGAGGGTATGAATGTCATTTTCATGTCAAGTTATGGACGTTTTCTCATAGTGGATGATTTTTATTTGAATTCTGCCTATATTCAAATGTTTGTTTTTGATCATTACGATCCAAAACTTTTTGAACCCGTACTCAGTGACCCAATGAGTAAAGTCTATAAACTAAAAGTGTGATGATGACGCCTCGTCTCTTCCTTTCCCCGCCTCACATGAGCGGCAACGAATTAAAGTACATAGCCGAAGCTTTTGAGAGCAACTACATTGCTCCTCTTGGACCTATGGTGGATCGGTTTGAGCAAAGTATCCATGATCTCACCCTTACGCCTCATGCTCTCGCACTTTCATCTGCCACAGCAGCGCTTCATCTTGCACTGCGCGTGTTGGGAATCACATCTGGGGATATCGTATTGGCTTCTTCTTTTACTTTTATCGGTTCAATTACTCCGATTTTGTATCAAAATGCAATCCCCTATTTTATTGACAGCGATACACAAAGTTGGAATATCGATCCTGATTTATTGGAAAAGGCAATAGCCGCAGCTCCTAAAAAACCAAAAGCTCTGATTCTCACCCATCTTTACGGTCAATGCGCTGATCTTCAAAAAATTATCCAGATTTGTGACGCACATGGAATCTATCTCATCGAAGATGCGGCAGAGAGTCTTGGGGCTTCTTATGATGGAAAACAAAGTGGCACCTTTGGGATTTTCGGTGTTTACAGTTTTAACGGCAATAAAATTCTGACTACTTCTGGCGGAGGAATGCTCGTTTCCACAAATAAAAAGCTTATCGATAAAGCTCGTTTTTATTCAACACAAGCCCGTGACGATGCACCGCATTACGAACACACAGATTTTGGCTACAACTATCGCATGAGCAATATTTTAGCCGCGATAGGCGTGGCACAAATGAAAGTTTTAGAGGAGCGAATAACTTCTCGGAGAAAAATTTTTGACTGGTATAGTGAGGAGTTAAACGATATTTCCGAAATTACCTTTATGCCTGAACTTTCCAATACGAGAGGAAACCGTTGGCTTTCAACCCTTACGTTTGAGCGCACGGATCCCAACACCATCCGTCTAGCACTGGAAGAACACAATATCGAAAGCCGTCCACTCTGGAAACCGATGCACCTGCAACCACTCTTTAAAGACTCCCTTCGCACCCAGAACGGCACAGCACAAAGCTTATTCGAAAAAGGGCTCTGTCTTCCAAGCGGTACACAAATGACCCGAGAGGATGTAACACGCGTATCTTCTCTTCTCAAAAAGGCACTTAAATAATGCAGTGGCTTCGTCCAAGCAGTGCAACACGACTGACTTTTTTTGTCCTTTCGGATATCTTGCTCTTTTTTTTTACCCTTTACAGTGCGTATCTGCTCCGTTTTAATTTCAGTATTCCAGAAAATTTTCTCTTCCCCTTTTGGCATGTTGCATTTTTGATTATTGTGTTAAAAATATCTACAATTGCTCTCCTTGATGGCTACCGTTTCATTTGGCGTTTTTTTGCCCTAAATGATGCTAAAAAACTTTTTTTTGCGCATCTTATAGCATACACTCTATTTTCTTTACTCTTTTTGGTTTTTCCCGAACCTTTTAACCCCTTTCCCAGAAGTGTTATTATTATTGATCTGCTTCTCTCGTTTATTGTCTTGGGAGCACTGCGTTTTTCTAAACGGCTTATGATGGAGTCAATGGGCAATATTGGAAAGCTTAAGCCAACTATTATTATAGGAATATCTTCCAATACCGATACTCTCATCAAGAGTTTATTAAAAGGGGATCACTATCCCGTTGCTATTATCGCGGTACTGGACAAAAATCAAAATATGATTGGCTCAACCATTCATAATATTAAAGTTTTTGATTTTCGTGACCTTCCTGGACTTATTACCAAGCATTCTATACGAACGGCCATCATCGAGGAATCATTACCTCAAGAAGCATTGCAGCACATCTATGCCCAACTCAAAGAAACTTCTATTCAAGAGATAAAACGCTCTGTTACCTTAGACAATACAATGAGCCGTATTGAATCTCTTTCCATCGAAGATCTTCTCGCCCGTCATCCTAAAGACCTCGATACCCAAACTATTGGGAACTTTATACAGGGTAAAACAATTATGATCACTGGTGCAGGAGGAAGTATTGGAAGCGAAATTGCCTTGCAATGTCATCTTTTTGGGGCAGCAGAACTCATCTTAATCGATCACAGTGAATACAATCTTTATCAAATCGGCGAAAAACTTCCTTCTGCGCGTCTTCGATTGTGCAATATACTCGATCGTACTATGCTCGACTCTATTATCCGTACCGGTAAGCCTGATATACTGATTCACGCTGCCGCCTACAAGCACGTTCCTCTGTGCGAGTCCAACATCCAAGCCGCAATCACCAACAACATCATCGGAAGCTGTAACGTTATTAACAGTGCCATCGAGCATAATATTTCTAAGATTGTCATCATATCAACCGATAAAGCAGTCCGTCCTACTAATATCATGGGAACAACAAAGCGTATCGTGGAGCTTTATGCTCAGAATGTTGATTCACGAAATAGCGAGATTGTGGCCGTTCGCTTTGGCAATGTTTTGGGTTCCAGCGGAAGCGTTATACCGAAATTCAAAGAACAAATCGATGCAGGTGGCCCTATTACCCTGACACATCCTGATATTACCCGCTACTTTATGCTCATTGGCGAAGCGTGTCAACTCGTCCTTCAAGCCGCAGCTATTGCCCGTGGAGGGGAGCTTTTTATCCTTGATATGGGAGAACCCATTAAAATCATTGATTTGGCTCGCACGATGATTCGGCTTTATTCTCATAATGAAATTGAGATACTCATAACAGGGTTGCGTCCTGGAGAAAAACTGTATGAGGAATTATTAATTGATGAGAGCGAACAAAAAACCGCTTTTGATTCCATTATGATAGCAGGATCAACGGTGTATCCCATCGAGCAGTTGCGCAACGATATTCAAACGCTTCTGCTCTCAGATGAACCAATTAATGCTCTTCGTCAAATCGTCCCCGAGTTTACAAACCCTGCGGTGTAAATAATATTTCGATCGGAAACGGACGATCGATATGGTACCCCTGCGCAAAATCCACATTAAGCTCATTAAGCACATGTAAGACTGCAGCAGTCTCAACATACTCACAAATGGTTGCGATACCCATAACGTGTCCTATTTGATTGATGGCATCTACCATTGCGCGGTTAATCGGATTAAGATGAATATCATGGACGAAGGAGCCGTCTATTTTTAAATAATCGATCGGCATGTTCTGCAAATACGAAAACGATGAGAGCCCGCATCCAAAATCATCCAATGCAAAACGGCATCCCAATGCTCGAAATTCGTTAATAAACTCCAAAGCATTCGTCATATTCCCTACCGCTTCGGTCTCTGTGATTTCAAACGTTATCGTGTGATAAGGGACACCATAATTTCCGAACAATCCACGTATAAAATCTTTTGTCCTCGCATCCCCCAAAGACGCGCCTGAAACATTGATACTAAAATATGTCTCTTCGTTCACTTCATGCCAAATCTTTGTAAAGCTTTTAAAGGTGTTCTCTATCACCCATCGATCGAGTTTGGGCATAAAACCATAGCGCTCGGCTGCGGGTATAAATGCCATAGGCGGAATAATCTCTCCACTCTCTTCACGCAGCCTGACTAAGACTTCATAATGGCGACGTTGAAGCGGATCTAAAACGGGAACAATAGGTTGCACGTACAAAACAAATGAATTCGTAATCAGGGCTTCTTCGAGTCGTCCAATCCACTGCATTTGGTTACGTCGCTCTTGAATCGTAGTATCTTCAGGATGTGCCACATGAATACGATTTCGGCCACCGTCTTTAGCTGCATAGCACGCAGCGTCCGCTTGAGATAAGAGATTGGTCAACGTGCAACACTCCTTTATAATCCCTACCATCCCTATGCTTGCCCCTATTCGAAAGGTATTGCCTTGATAATTAAATCGATATTCACCTATCGCATTAAGTAACCGCTGCCCCTGTAGTTGAGCATCTTCAAGGGTCGAATCAATATAAATAATCCCAAACTCATCGCCGCCTAAACGCGCAACCACATCAGTCTCGCGCGCAGAACGCTTTAAAACAAGAGCAATCTGACGTAAAAGCTCATCTCCTGCAATGTGCCCGCACTTGTCATTGACAATCTTAAATTGATCTAAATCGATGTAACACATTACGTGGGTAGCTTCCTCATTTTTCGCACTCTCAATAACCGCTTTAAGGCGTTGCTCAAATTCATAGCGGTTGACCAAACCCGTAATCGAATCCAGCTTAACCATTTTTTCCAGATCGTATGTACGGCGCGAAACTTCCGCTTCAAGCGATTCATTGTAGTTTATAAGCTGTGAATTCAATTCTCGGTTCTCAAAATCAGCACGAGCAAGATGATCGGTATTGATCGTCACTTTATGTGTGAGCCAAAATAAAAGAGCACTAATGACAATAATATTAAGATCGCGCCACAAGGGATCCGATAAAAACATAAAAAGTGCTGCTAGAAATCCGATAGCAAATACAAACCCATTAAATTGCATTCCCGTACATTGAGGAGCCGTAAGAGTGCAATAATCACACCTCGCATAAGGCTTAAAACCATTTCGAGCAAGAATACAATTTTTATTGGTTGTCAAATCCTGTAGATCACTTGAAGATGATGAAGATTTTTGTAAACTCCTAAAACCTATATAGCCTAACGCTGAAAGACAAAATCCAAAGAAGGTGCTAATCATCATAAACACTCCCATAAATGTCCCAATCAACCATGTAGCGAGAGGATAATAGAAGAAAAGTCCAATAGCCAGAGAAGAGACGAACAAGCGTGCAAACAGTTCAAACCATTCACTCTCTCGATTCATAAAATAGGAGCGTTTATACGCAGGAGAAATAGTACAGATGGGTCGCTTGAGGATCAGTTCAATAAGGTGTAAAAGCCAACTGGTCGGAGAAAAGTGAACCGTTGTAATGAAAGTAATTAGATTGATAGCAAAATAAAAATAAAAATAATTGATATTTTGAAAAAATACTCCAAGAATGATAATAAAACCTAAAACCAAGCGATTAAATTTAACTTCACCTGACGTCGGTGATTGATACGAGAACCACAACATACTCTTCATCCTATTATCACAAATATATCACATTTATTTATAATACTCAGAAAAGTAGAAAAAGGAGCTTAAAAGGCATCAAGGCGATGGATACTCCGTACTTCATGCTCCCATTAGGGTAAATACGGAATATAAAGTTTTTAGAGTTCTGTTTTTAACGCAGCTCCATTAGAAGCATTGGAAACAAGAAGGCTGTAACGTTTAAGCCATTTGGACGTGATCTCTTTTTTGTGAGGTTTCCACGCCGAACGACGCACAGAAAGTACTTCTTCATCAACATTCAGCTGCAATAAATGGGTATCGACATCCAGTTGAATCTCATCCCCATCTTCGATTAGAGCAATAAGTCCACCCTCAGCAGCCTCCGGACTCACGTGCCCGATGGATGCTCCGCGCGTTGCTCCGCTAAAACGTCCATCTGTGATAAGCGCCACGCTCTCGCCCAGACCCATCCCCATAATCAATGCCGTAGGAGCGAGCATCTCTTGCATCCCAGGGCCACCTTTTGGTCCTTCGTAGCGGATAACGACGACATCACCTGCTTTGACTTTGTGACTCATAATTCCGGCAATGGCTTCGTTCTGAGAGTTAAAACAAATCGCTTTTCCCGTAAACTGACGCATATTAGGGGTGATTCCAGCTGTTTTAACAACCGCTCCCTCTAATGCCAAATTTCCAAAAAGAATCGATAACCCGCCAACAGGAGAAAAAGCATTTTCATTCGTGTGGATGATGCTTGTATCTTTGATAACGGCATCTTTAATCCGCTCACCCAGTGTTTCACCCGTAACCATCATTGCATCCAAATGTAAAACACCGCCTCTGCGGCTCACCTCTTTCATAACGGCATTGACTCCGCCTGCACGGTTGATGTCGTCCATATGAACGGTCGAAAGTGATGGAGAAATTTTTGCGATATGGGCAACTTTCTCCGAAATTTCATTGATTTTGTGAATACTGAAATCAACTTCAGCCTCTTTGGCAATGCTCAACAAATGTAAAACAGTATTAGACGAGCCGCCCATCGCCATATCGATAACAAATGCATTGTGAATTGCTTTGTCATTTAGAATGTTGCGCATATTCCACTTCTCACTGTTTTTATCCAGCGTCATCTCGACAATACGTTTCGCAGCAACTTTGACCATCGCAATACGCTCAGGCGTCATCGCCAAAACCGTACCATTACCCGGTAATGCAACACCCATCGCTTCACAAAGGGTATTCATAGAGTTTGCTGTAAACATACCTGAACATGATCCTCCGCTCGGGCACGCTTCACATTCGATCTCATACAGTTCTTCATCACTCATTTTGCCGTTAGCATGTTGACCCACGGCTTCAAATGCTGTTGCAAGGTCGATAGGTGTCCCGTCTTTTTTATGTCCCGCCTTCATAGGCCCGCCTGAAACAAAAATCGTCGGAACATTGACACGTAATGCACCCATTAACATTCCCGGTACGATTTTGTCACAGTTAGGGATACAAATCAATCCATCAAGCTTATGCGCATTCATCACTGTTTCGATGCTGTCGGCGATCAACTCACGACTTGGCAAGCTATACAGCATCCCATCATGACCCATCGCGATACCATCATCCACCCCGATAGTATTAAACTCAAACGGCACACCACCTGCTTCTCGAATGGCTTCTTTTACAATGCGACCGTACTCTTGGAGGAAAAAATGCCCTGGAATAATGTCAATATGAGAGTTTGCAACACCAATAAATGGCTTATTAAAATCTTCGTCTTTTAATCCCGTTGCCCGCAACAAACTTCGGTGAGGAGTCTTGTCAAACCCTTTTTTAATCGTATCGCTTCGCATAAAAATTCCTTTATTATCAACTAATCTTACGAATTATAATGTTTTTCCTCCATAAAAAGCTTATGTTGGCCGTCATTCCTGCGAAGGAGGGACAATTTAAAGAGACTGGATTCCCGTCTTCACGGGAATGACGAGAAAAAAGTTTGAACTTTCATCCCCCACCTCTTTACACGCCTACTTTTTTTTGCTATACTTCCAGTCCACAAAAAATGCGGGAATAGCTCAGTGGTAGAGCACGACCTTGCCAAGGTCGGGGTCGCGAGTTCGAACCTCGTTTCCCGCTCCATATACCTCAGTTAAAATATCGAAATACGATGTCTTAGTTGAGGTATTTTTTTGTTATCGTTGCCCGGATGGCGAAATCGGTAGACGCAAGGGACTTAAAATCCCTCGGTGGTAACACTGTGCCGGTTCAAGTCCGGCTCCGGGCACCACAATTACATGGATGGTGGCATGGCCAAGTGGTAAGGCGCTGGTTTGCAAAACCTTGACCCCCAGTTCGAATCTGGGTGCCACCTCCAAGATGTAAAAAATACGCTCCTTTTATGCGGGTCACTGGCAGAGTGGTCGATTGCACCGGTCTTGAAAACCGGCGAGGGTTAAACCTCCTAAGGTTCAAATCCTTAGTGGCCCGCCACCTACACACAAAAACAACTCCACAACTTTCTTATTAACATTACTTTAAAATATTTTCGCTCATTCAACAATCAATTTTCCAGTCATGAAACCCATTCAACTTTTACCGGCGATCAAGTATATCTTCGGTTTCAATTCTAATATATGGGGAATATTGACTCTGTTGAGCATCTCAAACTCCATCTGATTCCAAAATTATAATTTATAATTTATAATATGAGTATAACGCTAATCGTTCATCTTTCATGTATAGAATTCAATAGTATAATAAACCATTATTCTTTCTAATATCTACTCAAGGAGTTTACTATGGAAACCAAGTTTATAAACGAACCGTTTAAAGCGTCGTTGGATGCCAATAAAGAGTATTGGTACTGTACCTGCGGTCTATCCCAGACATTCCCGTTTTGTGATGGAAGCCATGAAGGAACCGATAAAATACCCATCAAGTTTTCTGTCAATGTTGAAACCGATAAATGGATATGCCGTTGCGGACGCTCAGGAAGAAAACCGTATTGCGATGGCTCACACCAGCAAGGCAGCTAAAGTAACTTCTCCATCAAATACGCAATAATCGGTAGTGTGACCAATGAGATAACAATCCCATACCCAACCAAGGCTGCACTAAGTGCGGGAGCGAATCCTGCGGCGATTGCGAGTGCTCCGGCGGTAATCATAGAAGGCATCCCTGATTCTAAAACCGCTGTCTTCATCGCGAGCGGTTCTACTCCCATCGCATACAAAAGCCCAAATGCAAAAAATGGCATCAAAATGAGTTTAAGAACCAAAGCTTTGGATAATAGCAGATAATCAAGCTCTCCTCCAAATCGCATTGAATATCCAACAGACACCAAGGCTAACGGTACTAATGTCGATGAGAGCAGTTGCAAATAAGGTTGTGAAATCAGTGGCATTTCGCCAAATACGAGGGCAAAAACAAGAAAGATAAAGGGTGGGAAAAAGAGAAGTTTTTTGACAATCAATCGTTTATGAAAGGAGCCTGTCTCGTAACGGGCAATCACCGCCGCTCCATACAAAGAGAGGATTAAAAACGTCCCAAACTGATCATACATCAAAACGTAAGGAATTGCATTTTCACCCAAGAGTGTGTGAACGATCGGAATTCCGACAAACGAGGTATTTCCCAAAGGCATAACCAAAAGGAGCGCTGCACGAACATGCGGTGGATAATTTTTTGTCATAGCAATAACGAGGGCAATCACAATGGGAAGCAATAGCCAAGGGATCAGAATCACACTTAATGCTGAAAAATCCAAATTAATTTTAGGGACTTGTATTAAAACCGTCGCGGGGAGTGAAACATAAATAACAAAAAAATTAAGACTTTTAGAAAAATCAATCGGAGCATCCGCTTTTTGAAGGATTATCCCGATAAGCAGCAGTGCAATGATAAAAACGAATTGCTCCATAATCTCTCCCAAGAAGAATAAAGCGCATACTAACGCTATCCCCCTTTTAATTTTCTAATGACATTGATATTCGTACTTTTTACCCTCTGACTCTAGGTTACTCTTATTGGTTGAATTAGCGATTTTATAAAAATCTCATTTTGTCCGATATAGATATAACTCCAAATAAAGGAGAAAAAATGGATCCTATTAATTCGAACACAATGACTGCTTCTAGTGTATCTGCTTTGAAAAAAGCAATAGATTTAGAAGGTCAGGGAGTAATGAAAGTGTTGGAGAGTGCGCAAGTGCCTGCTCCTCAACAAAATTCAGGTTCGTCAGTTACCGGCATTGGTCAAACACTTGACATTCGTGCCTAATCTTCTCGCCATTTTTATGGTGAGTTGGTTAGTTTGACAATTGGTTTGTAAGTAACCGCATTTCCTCTTTCATCTTATCTCCACATCCCTTAAAGTCGAATCCTTCATTGCAACTTTTTGCTGAAAGCTCCAATTCTCTTGCTAACTCATACAGTTTCATAAACTGCATATTCCCGGCACTGCCCTTTAGAGAATGAGCATATTTTTCAATTTTAAAATACTCTTTTGAGTCCAAAATTGTATGTAATGTTGTAATTATTGCGTCTGCTTCCTCTAAAAAACACGAAATAAGAGCTGGAATATGTTTTACTTTTACCCCTATTTTCATCGCTAATGCTTCATAATTCACGGAATCGCTCTTTGCCGTGGAAGCAATGCTGCTTTTGACTGTTTTTTCAATAATAGCATTCTCTTGATTTTTATTATTTACCTTTGCAATCTCATGGGCAACAAAATGGTTAAAATGTTTGGTATTGATCGGTTTGCGTAGGAATCGTTTCGCTCCGATATGTTTCATGTGCATAATGTCACTATAGTGTTCATCTGCACTGACAATAAAGAGCATGGAAACAAACCGTTGTGAAAGCTCTAAAAGTTTCCCAACAAACTCGAAGCCATCCATTCCCGGCATGTTGATATCGCTAAAAATAATATCCGCGCCGTTTTTTTCAATGTATTCCAGCGCATTATATCCATCACTAAAAAGAGAAATACCTTTATCCGGGGCTCCCAACTCCAGTAAAAGGGCATGAATCGTTAACAATACCGTCTTGGAGTCGTCGAGTACCACAATTTTCATTGTATTCCTGATGAAAAAATTTAATATACTAGCGTACCATAATATTACTATAATGTCATAACTTTTAGTAACTGAGATATTGATGCACCTTGAATACACCTCTCCTCGAACGTCTTTTATGACGATCTTAAAATGGCAACTCTCCAAGCGATTAATGGCCAAGGATTCATCGAGGACTTCGATGATTACACACCACCTCGATAAACTCCCGGAGGGTGAATATACGTTATGGCTTGGGCATGCAACCCTTTGGATTGGTTTGGAGAACAAACACATCGCTATTGACCCTGTTTTAGATTCTATTCCTCTGTTTAAACGATTTACTGAGCTGCCCATCCCTCAAGAGCAATTGCACGCGGATGTAATCCTCCTCACCCATGCCCACTACGACCATTTTGACAAGCCCTCGGTTTTGAGTCTGCTGAAAAAAAATCCTGAGAGCATCATCGTAGCACCTGTAGGATTTTGGCGTTATCTAAAAGGACATATTTCCCGAGACAAATGTTTTGAGCTGGAGTGGTGGGAGTCGGTCATGATAGGGGGACTTTTTATTACCTTGACCCCTAGCAAGCACTGGAGCAAACGAACTCCTTTTGATACCAACAAGGCACTGTGGGGAGGATATGTCATTCAAAATAATGAACAATGTATTTATCACAGTGGAGATACGGCGATTGGAGATCATTTCAAAGAGATAGGGGAAAGATTCGAAATTAACGAAGCATTTTTACCCATCGGAGCCTATCGGCCAGAAGAGATAATGAAACACAATCACACAAACCCTCCCGAAGCGCTGGAGGCGTGTGAACTGTTGGGAGCTAAAATACTCATACCCATCCATTATGGAACGTTCAGGCTCTCGGATGAGCCCTTAGATGAGCCACTGGAGTGGTTTAATGCTTTGACGAGTGAGAATACCTATCCCTTTGAGACTATAGCTCTAGGGATTGGGGAGGTTTATCGTTTTAGTAAAACGTCCACATTTAAATCAATCTGATCACGTACTTTCATAAACATCATACTGGGTGGTATGATTCCAAAATCGGACATTTTCATGCCGCCTGTTGCTTTAATACGTACTTTATTTCCTTCCTCGACAATGCTTCCGTCAAAGCTCATCGGTTTACTCACACCATGCAAACTCATTGTACCTTTAAGGGTATAGTTGTCTCCACTTTTAGCTACGACATCTTTGACTTCAAAAACCGCTTTTGGAAACAATGAAGATTCTACTGTCTCGTGCATATGTTCGTCGCGTTTTTTATTGTCACTGTAAAGATCACTCATTGATATTTCAATTGACCCTTTGAGCGTTGAAGGGTTGGCATCCATGGCTAAATGCGACGTTGCTTTTTTAGTGAATGGGTCGATGGTACTATCGGCAACCATTTCGGTATGGGCTCTAATAACTCCTGATTCAAAACTTAAATTACCGGCATACATCGATGCAACTAAAGCTAACACTGCGAGACTTACTTTTTTCATACTGTTCTCCTAAAATAAAATGGATAGATAAGAGCAAAAGCTCCTAAGATAACAAGGCTAATCCAAAGCTGATGATCGAGTGCAACCAAATTTGCCATCGACGATGCGCCCCAGCCTACTCCCACCATGGCGATTCCGATACTTCGGACATCCCCCATCTGCGTCAACTCACGAAACAGTAAAACATTATAGAATGAAATAACAATCGGATAGATAACCGCAAGTACTATCGGCTGATGCGCATAAAATACCCCATAGCTTAGAGTAAAAAGTCCCAGTATGACCCATGTACTTTTCATCAATGTTTTGCCATAACGAAACGCCAAATAAACACCAAGTAGATGAGATACAATAATCAGGGCTGTATAATGACCCCAAATATCCATTTCACCTGAGCGACTCAGCGTCTCAAACAAAGCGGAATCTGCAAAAATCCACACCATCATTACGCCAATCATTGTCCAGTTCATCGAATGGATTTTAGACTTTGATTTTATCGGAAGTGTCGAAAAATAGAGCGCAATCAGTGAAATACTGGGCAAAACAATGGCTATGATTCCCCGCTGTTGGAACGGATACGTATAAAGAGCTGTTCCTACAGCGTACGAGAGAGCAAGTCCCAGTGCGAGATTTTTTCGGCTTTGTTCGCGAAAGACATAAAGCATTAACGGTGTTGTATACCCTATCATAAATCCAAAAGCCAACAGGACGCCCAGTGAATAATCGGGATAAAACCACGAGATCATAATCTGCGTACCGAACATAAAAAAAAGCTCTTCTTTGATTTCCAGATGCTTCCAGTATGCTGCAAGCAAACTCCCCAAAACTCCTCCGATTGGAAGCGTATAAAGATCGTGAAGGTGAGAGTTAAATGCTCCCACAACTCCCGTTTGTGCAATTAGGAGATAATAAAGCAACTGAGAACTAAGAACAATGACGAGCATATTCATTTACGCAAGCCTAAGAAATAAATCATGGCATACAAACCATCATAAAAGGCAATCAACAATGCCAGTTCATCCAAAATTCCTGCCATATACAAAGCGGCGAACGTCGAAGAGATGAGGAGACGGATGATGGCGCTGAGGCTTGCGAGACGATCTTCATCCTCATGCAGTCCAAACCAATGAATTATCCCCGTTCCCATGACAAAGGCAAACACAACATACTCATACGTTCCAGTAAACGTGAATCCAAGCAATCCAAAAAGCCAACCCCCTGCGATCAGCAAAGCCAACCCTCCCAGTGCGTCCCCTAAAAATCCTATCAAATGATAAATTTTTAACGGAGTATTGATAGGAATAATCAATCGGTCGTACAGTATTTTTGCGACTAAAACAACAATCAACACTCCGAAAATAGCACGCAGGATCAAAAAGGGTTCAATGCTTCCGCCAATCAATCCCGCCTCAATAAGACCTGCGAAAGAAAGAGACAGTGCCATTAAGCCAATCAGGAATGTCCAGAGCGTTGCGTACAACCGTTTAAAAAGTGACGGCAAAAGATGGTAAGCGATAGAGAGTGCCATAAACGCCACTCCCAAGCCCATGGCGATATGCGCATGTCCCACGACCAAGTCGTTACGATGTATCAGAGCTCGAAGCTCAGGGATAAAAAGGATATTTCCCTCAATATCGACAAAGATAAACGCCGCAATGGAAAGGATCAGATAAGGATTTATTTTAAATCGTATTCCCGCATCCCGAAGCCAAATCCACAATAGCGGCAGATACAATAACGTCAAATACTGAAAAAACCACTCTTCATGGTAGCTCAGAGTGTGGAAAAAATTACGAATTATCAGTGAAGTGACATATCCTGCCAGCGGGGCAATCCACAACCAATGAAAACGTGGTGTAAAAGCTTTAGGTGCAGAAAGTTTAATAAGCAGATAATAAATCGGAATAAGGGCAAAACTCATTCCCAGCGTATTGTCCCCGTGAGGTCCTACGAGAGTTTTTTCTACCTGACCGTATTGAGGATTCATCAAAACTACCAAAGCGATGGGGGCGGCGATGACCGCTAAAAGCGACACGTTCACCCATAATGGACGTTTTTCATAACGCTTCAGTGCATCCAAAAGTGCCAAGAGATAAAACAGCCCGCTAAAGGCGAGGAGAAAGTTCAGCTGATACGGAAAATCGTAAAACGGCAATCCTCGAATGTTTCCAAAAAGAAGTGCCATGCTCATGAAGAGTAAAAAAACATTCCAAACGACGAAATATCGTGCCAAATGCTTCAAACCGTTTTGACTCAAAACACCCTCTTTTTCAAACAGCGCAAAAGGCAACAATGAGAGAATGAGCGGAAAGAAACCGTACAACATTTGTGAAATATGAAGAGATCTAGCCCGTTCAGGGGAAAGCAGGGTCATGGAAGCATCCAATCCTAGCACTTCCACTGCGTACACAAGACCTGCAAAAAGTCCTAAAAAGAGCCAAAATAAAAGAAGAGGGAGATTATCGTTTAAGAATTTTGACAATTTTTCCATCCTCCATTTCAATGATTGTATCGGCGTAGTCCGCTATTTTTTTATCATGGGAAGCGACCACAAATCCTGTCCCTTCCTGCGAAAAATGCTTGAACAATTCATACACACCCAACGCATTTTTCGTATCCAGATTACCCGTTGGTTCATCCGCAAACACTACGGCAGGACGGTTTACCAAAGCTCGTGCGATAGCGGCGCGCTGACGCTCTCCTCCTGAAACTTCATCGCTGTAACGAGCTGCTAAGCGCCCAATTCCTAAACTTTCCATGAGCGATTCAACGCTGTCCTCATCCAAAGCAGAAAGGGCAATGTTTTCCCGCAACGTCAAATAAGAGATAAGATAGTGAAACTGAAACACAAATCCGATGTTGTGCCGTCTAAACACATCAATATTTCCTAGCTCGCTGATGGCTTTTTCATCAAAGGTCACTTCTCCGCTTGTCGGATTAAGAAGGGTTGATAGAATCGACAAAAGTGTTGTTTTTCCGCTTCCGCTCTCTCCGATAATTGCCGTAAAACTCCCTGCTTCAATTGAGATGTCGACACCGCGTAAGACATGTTCAATACCATAATAATGCTCTATATTTTTAGCTTGGATTCTCATGCCCCGCCTCGCTGTATCAGTGTCATTGGATCAATACGAGCGGCATAGATCGCAGGAAGTAACGTCCCCAACATCGCCATCACGACTGAGACCACGAAAACATTGACTACCAATGAGACTGTGATTTCACCGTTAATGTACCCTTGAAACTTATCCGCATGCTCTATCAGCTCTAAAACACCAAGCGACAAGGCCAAAGCGAAAGAAAACGCAACCAATGCAATAATCAATGTTTCCGCCAAAAGCTTTTTGATAATCACCCACGAGGAGAGTCCGATGGAACGCATAATTCCAAACTCCGTTTTACGATCATTGACCACCATGCTCATCATGCTCACAATCCCCAAAATTCCCATCAAAAAGGCCATCGCTCCAATCACATCGGAACTTGTTTTTATGATTTTGAACTGATTATAGGAATCGATGAAGCTATCCGTGGTTTTGGCTTCTATGTCGGGATTTAAAGTATTGATTTTTTTTACGACCCTATCACTTTTTGCCAAATCATCCAAACTGACCAAAAAAATCGATGCACTTTTGTGAAACAATACTCCGCCATCGTGTAAATTCATCACCACACCACCATCTTCAAACCCGATACGGCTTTTAAACACACCACTTACGACAAATTTTTGCTTGGAGAGGATGATTGTTTTTGGATGCTTAAGAGTCTCATAAATTTTAGAACCCAGTATCACTTCACCGTTTTTTGGCGTAGAGCCTTGGGTCAACGTATAGCTCTTAAAACGGTTTTCACTGACCCCATAAATCCCCACAATAGGAAGAGGCTCAACCGGTGCAGCTCCTAAAATCAAAGCACCTGCTTCACGTACACCCTCTATCTGAGCGATATTATCTACCATCGAACGATTAATGTCACTGAAAAAAGTATCGGCGATCCCTTTTTGCGTGACGATAATGTCCCCATCGGTTTTGAGCATTGCCGAATACATACTCACTACCCCGCCTGAGATAGCGCTGATGAGAAAAATGGCCGCAATAGAGACACTCATGCTCATAAAGATGAGTGCGGTCTTAAAGCGGTTCTTTCGAAGCGCCTTAATCGGGGTTATCACTGCTCGATCGCTTGTTTGAGTTCTGTTGTGGTGGAGACAAACTGGATTTGTGTCAAGAAATTCCCCCGAAATTTCATGACCGTGATTTTTTCTTCTTGGGCAGGAAATTTTAGCCCCTGCTCTTCATCACGGATCAACAAAACAGTATGGGCATATTTGCGCATTTTTGGAAGAGCAAATGCTTCGGTGATAAAATTGGGCATTTGGCTAATATCCGCAACAAATGCTGAATTGTTCTTTTTTAAATACCCTTTATCCTGTGTGGACAAATACTCATTGACGGTCGCTCCTGTACCTTTTTCAAATGCCATAATCAACGTTTTTGGCATCACTTTAAGGGTGCTTTTTTTCCCAAACTGATCTTGTAAATCCAATGGCATAACCGATTGCCCCATTTTATAAGGAGCTCCAAAAAGACTTATCGCAACAAGAGCAAACATAACAACTTTTTTCATAACAATCCTTTAGTTAATTCAATAAAAGTGTAACCTATCAAGGGTAAATGGTTTGCTTTTTCGCGAAGAATACAAATGGTTTATGAATTTTTAATGAAGAAGAATCTTAACGGCGATGTAAAGATTAATATACAATTATAAGTAATAATATTTTGTTATTTTAAGTTTATGTTAGTATAATTCAAAAAAACAATTAAAAACCTTATTCTATTTAGGCTTAAAAATGACGCATAGGCAACTTTTTACTTTTTCTCTCTTGTTTTTTTCCGTTTGTATGTACGGAGCTCCTATCTTGGATACTCCTCTTAAAAATGAACAGCAACGTCAAATTTTTGAACAACTTCAGAAAATTGATACAACAATTCCCTCCTCATCTCTTAAAAAAGTGGATGAAAATCATACTGTACCCATCATCTGTCAACACCAACTACAGTTCGAGTAACAGCATGAACGTAGGAGCATCCTATTCGGATACACTCAACAAAGAGAAGAACGAACATAAAGATAAGACCACCCTCACCACCAGTTTCAGTACAGGTATGACCTACGAGCGGACAAAAACACTCGCCACTCTCGGACAAGGTAATATCAATATCACCGACAAAGAGAACAGTGACGATCTAGCACGTCTCAACACCGACACCACCCAAGTGGATAAATCGCTCATTAAAACCTCTATGGGGACTAAAGTCGATGCGACACTGGATACACGGTTGCTGACTGAGGATGGACGGAAGGAGATTAAAAATGAAACCAAAGAACTTGTACAATCTCCAGGAAAAGCATATGATACGATGTTTGTTCAAACTGCGGACGTATATATCGTCGAACAAGATGGAACAAGTCGAAAACTAACTGAAAGTGAAAAATCAAACTTTATTCAAAGTAGCGATGGAAAAGTGCATATCGCTACAAATGGTATTTTTAATGATCAAATGGCAGCAGCTAAATACGCTGCACAACATAGTAGTTCGGAGGGTGCGCAATATGTTGTTTATTTTCCACAAGCAGACAATGCAGTTTCGGAACTGCTGGTTGCAGGGTATCAGAAATTTTTAGAAGGGGATACCATTGGTTTAACAAATGCAACACAAGAGATTAAAAATTTGACGAATAAGTACGGACAAGAAGGATTACAATTGGATGGACACAGTCGAGGAAGTTTAACAATTGGTAATGCACTTGATTCTATAGCTACCCAACCTAATGCGCAAGGAAGTCTCAGTAATACAACCATCAACTTTTTTGGTCCTGCACAAAACGTTCTTAATGCCGATGAACAACTTAGTTATTTACAAAACCGTGATGCCGCTACCAATCTTGATACGAAAAACAATATGGTCATTCACTATATGAACAATGCAGCTGATCCCGTCGGAACCTACATCGGCGGCAATGCACCTACCGGAGGGACGATTCCTCAAACAGAGCCGATTACGACCACAATCGTTTCAGGTATCCCCGTGAGTAATGCCAATACTAATCTCAATGAGATGGTTAGGGCTGGAACGGGGCAAGCAAATACTTCGCATAACTCATATGGAAATGCAAAGCAAGAGAGTTTAGATAGCTTTTGGGGTGGAAAAACTCCAAACCTGACACCAATCCGAACGTATACCAAATAAGGAATTCTAATGTATAAAAAAATGCTTATCTTTATATTAATGCTTATCCTGTTCGCAGGGTGTCACGGTAAACCACCAGCACCACAAACACATGAAGATTGGGTTAAATTAGGGTATTCACCATCGGATGTTTATAACGCATTATTAGCCTGCGGGTTTAATAGAAGATACAATCAAATATATGGATTAACACATGAACAAATTGCCGAAGGGGAGTTTTGTATGACTCGAAATGGGTTTAAATTAAAAGAAGGGCATCACATTACATGTGATTTTTATTCCTCAAAAGACCTCTCAGCATGTCAAGAATATATACGCCAAAAAGGTGTAGAAAATTTGATCACAGTAACAAAACCGTGATGCCGTTACCAATCTTGATACTAAAGAGGGATTAGGTGGAAATAGCGGTGCAAATGGACAAGATTCATTCACTGACCAAATCAATCTCATTAATGTAGGGAGACTGTTTGGCGGAGATTCATCTCCACACAGTAGCTATAATCCAGCCAATTATAAAGAGCTAAAAAATGTTGTGGGGTATAAAAAATGAGGAATATACTATTTTTAGTAATAAGCGTATTGTTTATAGAGGGGTGTTCTTCTGGAATAAAAAGACTAGAGCTAGAGCCATATGCAAAATTATCAATTCCAAGTATTTCACTAAATGCTCCAAGCAACTTTCCTAAAGATAAATGGATAACGTATGGAGATTCTTTATATGATAGTGGTAATGTAATACAACTTTTCCGCCACCTTCCCAACATGATGAGTGAGGAGGTGAGGATAACGGTTTATGTTCCTGAAACAAGAATCAATATTGATTATTTATTGGATAAAAAAGACAGTGATGACTTAGAACGTCTCACTCACTTGCCTCCAAGTGAACACAATAAAAAAAATATGGAAGAACGAGGTGTAGCCTACAATAGAGACTATGTGGATTTCATTGGTGGATTAAAATGTGTTACTGATGTCGAATCCTCATCTCCCGCACAAGGTGTTGGATTTAAAAAATATTATACAGTCTGCGGATACTACGATACAAACGGCAACAAAAAAAGAGTAGACATTATGTACCATTATATATCTTCATTTAATGGCACAAAATTCCAATCAGATACTACATCAACCATAACATCCGGCAAAGACATAGATGCATTATTCAAACAAGACATGAAAGCGATATTCGATTCACTTGTTATTCACGATATGGATAGGGAACGGATGAGTAAAAATGGGTTATTACCTAATAAAAAATACGAGATACAAGAGTGGTAAGGAAAATAAATGACATATAAAAAATATAGTTTAGCGATTTTGGTAGGTTTATTACTGCAAGGTTGTGTAGCAAAAAATCTTTCCGATAGTGAGGTTCTAGGTAAAGCCATGAGCCAATGTCCAAGCCTTGAAGTTTCTATTATACGAATACCATCAAGGGGTACACTTGCAGATACGATGATGGCACAATCAGTCAAAACAACACATAATGATGGCGGATTTCTTCGTGAATTTGTACAGCTTATAAGTTCAGGGAGTAAAAACATAGCAGTAGAATGCCCAAGCCAACAAAAACTAGAAGCAATTGTGGCTAATGGGCTTAATGGAATTAAAGATGGTAAGCTAAAAGGGATTTCATTATGCCTTATAGGTATTTCAGAAAGTGAAGAATTAGTCAGCCAAGCTACAAGAACTGGCGCGACTTTAACTATGCACAAGTAAAAAAGGAAAAACATGAACAAAAAATTGATTTATCTGCTTGCGGTATCGTTAGCTTTTGGTAGTAGTGATATGAAATTAGCCAGCAGCCATACCACCTCGATAGAGACACTGGTTTCTCTAAGTAAAGATAGTGATGAGGATGTGAGAATGGCGGTAGCTGCAAATCCAAATACGCCAGTGGAAGTATTAATAGAGCTATGTAAAGATAAAGAAGAATATGTTGTCGTGAGTGCTATTGTGAACAAAAAAACACCCTTAGCTACTGTCGTATCATTTGTCAATCACAAAGAGAATGATGTAAGAAGTGCTATTGCTAGAAACCCGAATTTGCCAAAAGAGAGTATGGAAATATTGGCTAACGATAGTGATGATGGAGTGAGAGAGGCACTAGCATCTAATGTAAATGCTGGTGATACAATATTGACACTATTATCTAACGATAAAGAAGCAGATGTGGTAAAGGCAGTAGTCACAAACCCTGCATCACCATCAGATATACTAGAACGATTTGTAAATAATGAAGATTATCAGATGAGTCTTGCAGCAAATATTAGTTCAAGTCCAGCAATATTAGATAAACTTAGTGATTCTAAATATTCTATTGGTATCAGAATGACTGTGGCAAAAAATAGCAATACGGCATTAAAAACTATGGAAAAAATGCTAGACAATAATGAAAACGATACGATGTTTATAAAACCTGCATTGGCGCGAAATCCAAATGCTACAGCTGATATGTTGGCTAAGTTGTCGACTTTTGATGATTTTTCATTTGTGCGAGGTGCAACTCGCGTGGGTGTGGCTTCAAATAAAAATACTCCTCCAGAGGTTCTAGACAAATTGGGGACTGATGAAAATTATATTGTCCGTGCGATTGTTTACAAAAACACCAAAACACCAGCTAGTAGATTGGCAGTTCTGGAAAAAGACGATGATTTCAAGAAGTTTCATTCGATAGACCAAAATGATGATATATTTCGTGGAGTGCTTGGCGTTAATTACGCGTCTAATACTAGAGATACTTTTTTTCTTTTAGGTAGACCTGATATAGCAAGAGCTCTAAATATTATCCATGTTAGACCATAATGAAGATAGGGGGGCAAATCCCTTGTCTTATGCTGTATATTTGGAATGAATAAGTAAAGTTAGGGTTAGAAACCTCTGCCCTTAGCGTTACCGCTCCATTGAATCTATAATAAGTCATAATCACAAAGAGATTTTTTTTAAAATCCTAAGTGGTAAAAAAGGTGGTGGAATGATGTCAGTAATATCGCTTGGATGGAAGAGCCTATCATAGAGAGGCAAAAGTTTTTGGTTCGACATGCTCACCACTAATGGGGCTTACTTATGCATAATCGTCTTGAGGGTTTTCTCTATTTCATTGTGCTGATCCAGCGTTAGGGCAAAACTCTCATCCATCATTTTGTCCAAATGATTCATCTCGGTGAGAGTAATGCCTAACGGATCTTTTTTCGCTACTTTGGCAATACCCGAAGTCACTGTGATATTATCGAGCTTTTTACCCGAATGTCGGACAAAATAGGTGAGAAAATAACCGCCCGTATGATCTTTTTCAATGGCGACAACCGCCCGCTTAGCCTGAGAATTCTCAAACTGCACGCTTGGTACAATAGTGCTAAAATCCTCTATGCTGACATATCCGATATAAACTTTGGTGTAAATATCGTGATAACGCTGCGTGGCACTTTTACGGAAAAAATCCCAATCAATCGGTTTGCCCCCACGAAGAGAGCGCAGCATCCACGATAACGTTGCATAGTATTTAAAGGATGCGATTTTAATCTCTTCCGCATGGGCAATTTTGTCACTCTCAATGCGTACCATCGGAGCTTTTGGAGCATTTGTGCTGAGGCTTTCCAGCAAATGTTGTGCACTGTACGCTTCGGTAAACCATACGCTGGCATAGGGTGGCAGATCGGTTGTTCCCGTCGCCCCTTCATTCAGAACTAAAACCGCTCTGACGTTATAGCGAGGAAATAAAACTTCCAAAAGAGCCCGTTTTTTACGAAGCCGTTTTTTGAGGCTTGTTGCCGATTTTACCAACGTCATTTCCATAAAATACAGCTCTTTGTCGGTAAAAAGAAGTCCGTCAAATTCTCCGATTTCCTTATGGCGGGCACGGTAAATAATCTGCCCTTTCCAGCTCACAGAGAGGGCATCGCTTTGCGCATGGGTTCGATTTTTGTGCGGCCCTTTGATGATAAAACTTTTAATCTCAGGCTCATTTGCTGCATAACGAAGAAGCTTCTCATAGATGTAATTCTCATACACTTCACCCTCAAAAGAGCGAAAAGCACTAACATAGGATTCATCTTCCATCGTCTGCCCTTTGGCTTGAAGAGAGAGCAAATGCCCGATATTGTAGTCGTAATAGAGAAGATTATCCCCGAGATCCGTGTCTCCGTTGGGGATTACACTAGAATTAATGATTAACAAATGGAGCCTTTTAGACGTTTCTAGGCACATTTCTCTAATGCCCAGTGTATTTTAGCGAAATTAATGAAGTTAAGAATTAAAACACGCAAACATATCTTTTGGCTCGTTTGTAAATCTCGAAAACAAAGTTTTCGTAGCTTTAGGGGGATGCAAGGGACATTTGTCCCTGCCACTAAATGGGCTTTGCTCATTTAGTGCGTAACATCAGTTAAAAAAACTCTATCTCCCCTTCATCCCCCAAATCTACTTCGGTTCCCGTAATGATTGATTCTATACTCATGCACGAACTAAAAAATGAACCATCCAAATAGTGAATATCCTGTGTGTCTTGGAGATCAAACACATGAACAATCCACGAAGACATATCATTTTTAAACCCTTCGAGAAACATTAACACTTTCGCTCTTTTTTCATCATCATGTGCCAAAAGCTCCCCATTGGCTTTTAATACCGTGGCAAGAGAAACAATCGCGTACGAAAGACCAGAAAATTCATACAAAGCGCCTAATGCATTTGAATACGCACCTAACACGTCATTCGCAAAATGATTGAAATTTTCTGTACTTCCTTCCTCTTTTAACGTATGGAGCCACGAAGCCCATTCAAAAGCCGCATCGCGTAAATCACTAACTTCCCCAAAAGCATCACTGTCAATACTTGCAACATAATCAGAAGCTGTGATCTTATGGACAAAACTCTCTCGCAATACTTGATGCTCTATAGCTCCGAGACTGCGAGTCTCGCCTTCCTCTTTATGCACCTCATGCACGGTATTTTCTACGAAAACTTCTTTGCCCGCTCCCTTTTCCTCGCTCAGTGCAATCCTAAAATCTACTGACGTGTCCCCAATTCGACAGTGATCTCCTAATCCTCGTATCAGATGTTCAATTGTCGCATCTCTCTCTATTTTCTTGGGGAGAACAGCGTGGATAAACACCTCATCAAAACTTTCTTCGATGGTAATATTGGCGCTCTCACCGCTCTTTATTTTTTGATTTAACAATGCATAGAGCAATTCGACAACTCTATCAATATTAGGACAGACCCTTGCATTTGCACATTCAAACCGCACTAAAAGCCACATTCCAAAATCCATAATTGCTTCGATACTGTGAATGGTAAAAATGGTTTTAAAGTTACGGATTTCATTGCTAAAAGGATTGACAGCAGTACTGTTTGAACGTATCTTTTTCTCACGAGAGTGGATGGAAAGCGCCCCCGCATAACTTTGAAGTTTCAGACGAATCAACTCTTTATCGATGGGTTTTCGAATATACGCCGCGACACCGATGGACGCCATATTCTCTTCCATTTTTGGATCGATAACTGCCGTTACTGCCATGACAATCGTGTCAGGATAACGCTCCTTGATAAGCTTGGTGGCTTGAAACCCATCCAATCGAGGCATCATCACATCCATAAGGATGATATGCGGACGAAGTGTTTCACATTGATCTACCGCATCCCGGCCATCTACCGCCTCGTATATCTCAAACCCTTCTAATTTACGGCAAATTGCTCGTAAGACCAAGCGATTATCTTCCACATCGTCTACGATGAGCAGCTTTATCTTATCCATTTAAATCTCCTCGTTTATCTTATTTTCTATTGGCAGTTTGAGGGTAAAACAGCTTCCCTGCCCCAACGTCGAGACCACATCCAATTCCATGCCCATGCCCTTGGCATATTCATTCACAATACCAAGACCAAGCCCTGTTCCCAAATCGTGAGCGCTCACTTGCTCAAACGGCTCAAAGATCGCGGCGAGCTTATCTTCCGGTATTCCTGCTCCTGTGTCTTCAATCTCAATCCAACATGCACTGGGCAGAAGAACGACACGAATGCATACCTTTCCTTGGTCGGTAAATTTAAGTGCGTTTGAAAGAAGATTTGTCAATATTTGCTGCAAGCGCAATACATCACACTCAACGGGTATCACCATCTTTGGAACGTCTAAAAGATAGTCCAAACCGCGTTTAGTATTTAATCCGCTTGTTGCTTCATAGACATCACGTACCAGAGAAACGACATCCGTCGTGACGATCTCATATCGCTCTTTCCCTGATCGAAGCTTTGCCATATCCAGTAATGAATTAATCAATTTCAAAAGATGCTGAGAATTTTTATGGGAACGCTCAATGTACATCCGAACCAGATCTCGACTCTCATCGTCGATGAAAATGTCATCAAAACTCTCCAGGGCACTGTCGGTAAAGTTAATAATCGCGTTTAGAGGGGTACGCAGTTCATGCGACACTTGATCAAAAAACTTATTTTTAGTTTCCAGAGTTTTAATGGCGGCCTCTTTTGCCTCCATGACTTCGGTGATTTCGTGAGAAAGGGAGAAAAACTCAATAATTTCTCCCTCTTGGTTGATGATGGGAATAAGCGAAGCATCCAAATAGCGTGATCCCCCCAGCTTATCTGAGAGTTCCAAAAATCCTCGATAGATTTTCCCCGCCTTGACTCTTTCCCAGATTGCCATATGAATCGCATCTGTAATGCTTTTTCCTCGTAAAATCGAAAAGTGTTTACCTATCAATTCTCCATAGGCATACAAGAACGTTTCGCTCAAAGCTCGATTTGCAAAAGTAATAATGCCATCAGGGTCACATTTGAAAACCAGAGTTGCGGCTTCTATCGCTTTATCGTACTGACGGAGTAAAAACTGTGTTTTATCACGATCTTTGACGCTGCTTTTTATCCCCTCTTCCAATGCCGATTTATACCCCATCATCTCGGTGACATCACTGAGCGTCATCACGTAAATATTATGAAAAAACTCCAGTGATCGCAAGGTAATATTAAATGTTCGAAGCGTCCCCTCTTTCATAATTCCTACACGATAATCGCTTTTTTCACCCTTCAAAACATTCTCGCTCCAAGAATGATCTTGATACCCATCATAAATGTATCCAAATTTTTGAATTGGCTCAAACAAAGAGGCAAAAGAAAATGCTTTATCAAGAATATCAAAATGGATAGACTCACAAAACTCAATTAATGCTTTATTTGCATCAATGATTCGTTTTCCATCCGTAATAGCAATCAAATCGGTGGTCGTATTAACGATGGCTTCATAATATCGGCACCGTAAATCTTTAGTGCGCAAATCCTGTTTTATAGACTCTTTGGTCACTTCCGCATACGGTTCTTGAGTCATTAAAACATCACCTTTTTTTGATATGTGTTAAGTTTGTAACATATAGTTTACATTATTAATCCTAATAAATTCTGAAAAAATAATGTTTATTTTTTAGTCCTTTTAATCTCCTCTTTCATCAGAAAATGATACACTTATTGTATGCAACCATTCACCCCAACCGATGATCAGATTCGCACCCAGTTTGTCACATCGTTGATGAACTATTTCAAAATAGATGAGGATGTATTTTTACGTTCCCACATCGACGAACTTATCCGTCCTATTAGCACGGCTCGTTACAGTGAATTCTTGCGTCGACTTTCAAGCCGTGATTTTGCCTATAAAACAGGAATTGAAAAAATTTCTCTCATTGCTCACGAACTCTACGAAGAGCAGCTCTCTCCTTTGGAAATGCAAGCGCATGAACGAACGCAAAAACTGTATGCCCTCATGTATGATTTACGTCGCACTATCACCGAGGTAAAAAACAGTGAGAGCAGTGCTTCCCAACGATTTGAAAATGTTCGTTTTACCTCCATCAAACATGCTGACTCCGCCGAACCTCTTTTAGATTCACTGGACATTGACGTTATCCGAATTCTCACAAAACGATGGATTTACGATTATGTCGCGAACGATCGCGGATTATTTGAAGCGCGGGTTGAACACGAATACCTCAACTTGTTAATCGAACAAGAACGATTGGCAAGACAGCCACTCATCGCAAAAACCACCAAAAAAGCTCTAAAACGCTCATGATAGGAATCCCCGCTTCCCTCATCGACCGTAATGACTTGAACCTCTTAGAACGCGCTCTTCTTCCGCTGATCATACGGCACAGTCTCATTTGGGGAGAGAAGCCAAAAGCGTTAAGTGCCTCGTTCTTGGCAGAGCTTTTACGCCACAGCCCTAGAGAAGTAGTCGAAGCATTAGACGCCTTAGTGGTAAAAAAAATAGTCAAAACTACCCGTGAAAAAACGGCTAACGGGGTAATGATCCTCTACGTCCTTGAGCCGATAAGTGCCCTTCCAAGTGCCACGACTTTGGTCTCCTCACAGTACACGGACAGCAACTATTACCTCAACCTTTCCAACGATTTTTTCCAAGAACTTCACGCCTATGCTCTTGAAGTATGTGATCGAGAAGGGCTGCGACGGGAACTATTTGAAGATTTCAACCTCTATCAACGAGGGCAAAACCGCCGATCATTTGACTGGTTTGCCGAGTTTGAACGATGGATTCGGCGTGAAGTAAGCTCCAATGCGCCCGCAATCGCCAATCCAACGCAAGTCGAAGAAGCAAAACCCAGCACTCAAGAATTTGAGATGGCGCAGTATTTTATTCGTCGTCTTTCCTCTATCGATCCGCAGTTTGAAGAGCCGTTTGATGTGATGAGCTGGGCGGGGCAGATTAAACTTTTGAGCGAGACGGGAGGATATTCTCTGCTTGAGATCAAAGCGGGAATTGATTGGCTCTTTAGCAGTAAAGGAGACTGGTTCCGTCCCAATGTCCCAGATGCTTATCATTTGAGAAAACATTTTAAACGGCTCATCTCTAACACTCGAAGTTTCCGAGACGGAGAGACAAAGCTCCCCGATGGAATTAATATTTTCGATATTATTGGGCGAGAATAATTTCCGTTTCAACTCGTGTTTTTTGAAGCTTATCCTCGATCACTTTTATTTCTATCCGGCTCGTCTCTATCCCTAAAGATATTAACTGTTTTTTTATCTCTTCAGCGCGTGCTACTGAAAAAAGATGGGCATTTGGATAGCTCCCGACCAATCGTACAGGAGCAACCGTGTCTTGAAATACACGCATCGAGAGGTTATCTCCACCCTGTATCGAATCCGTCAATTTTTTCAATTCTCTTTTTCCCAATATACTCAAAACGACATCCCCTTTTACAAAAAAATCTTTATTTTGATATACATGAAGGTTAGGAGTTTTTACTATCACCTTTTCACTTTTAGCTTCACTTTTTTCATGGAGCAGTTCGTTCTTTTCCAATTTCATAGAAATACACGCTCCTTTTACATTGGGAGCAAAAAGAGTATACGCACCATCCCGGATTTTCCACTCTTTGGTTTTTAACTCTTTGAGATTGTCATCAAGCCCTTTATAGCTTAAAATACTATATCCTTGCGGCACCATCAATGTCAAAATATTTTGTTCAGTAACACACGTTTTCGAACTCGAGCAATCGCCACCGCAGACAAGTAACACACTTATCTTTCCTGTACTCTCTGCGATAAAATCATCTCGCTGCATCTGTTGCATATAGGAATAACGGTCTGTTGAACTAAACCGCAGTTGCACTTTGCCGTCTTTTTGCGTTTCTATCGTATAGTTTTGGGGCTGTGCATAAAGAAGCTGCTCTTGCTGAAATCCCTGATCAAACATAAATCCATACTGTTCTGCTTTTTCACCTTGGTGATGAAAATGAGCAACGGCAGAAGATAAATCGGCTTTAGGATAAAACACCATTTCCGTAGTATTCGCCTGTGCGGCACTGATTCCCATATATGCCACTAAAAATATCAATACGCTTTTTTTCATCATAACCTCAACGTAATTTCATAGCTCACATACTAATTCTAAATACCTTAAAAACTATCTTTTATTCATTTACGTGATACAATAAAACATCTCAATATAAGAATTTTATAATGTTTAAAACTGAATCTTATCTCCCTATTATTGAATCCAGTATTCATGATTTTTACAGTGATCTCGAATATGAGGGGTATCTTGGCAATAGTAATTTCGACTATGCCCGCGCTATCAACCACCATAAAGAGTTTTTTATTGCACTGCTTGCATCCACCAATGCGGAGGATGCAACGGACAAAACCGAAGAGTTCGTACACTTTTGTGTTACGCACGAGATTCCGTATATGTTCGTGTATGGAGAGCTTCTCACTATTGCTCGAAATTTAATGGGAATTCTGGCAGAAGAAGGAGATCTTGAAAATCTAAAAAAACTCAATATCTATTTTGACAACCTTGAACATGAGATTACCATTGCTTATTTTCATAAATTTCTCAGGCGTCTTGCTGCCAAAAACCACCTCCGCCTCTCCCATATTGCCAACCTCGTTGAAAAAAATCTAATGATTCACTATCAACAGCATATAGAGTGGCTCATCTCTCTTATTTCTTACATTGAGAATCACTGTAAAACTTCATATCCAGAACTCGATCATTGTCTCTGTAAATTCGGAAAATGGCTTCATAATACTTCTATCCCCTATATCGTCACCACAAGCCACTTTAAAGAAGTAACACGATTGCACCAAAGTTTGCATGATGCAGCAAGCGACGTAGTAGGGCAGTGCCAGCAGCTCATTCAAAAGCCTAAACATTTGATCCATCTGCTCCAACGCCTTGACTACATCTCATTGGAAATTGGAAATGAGATTGCTATTTTAAATGATATGATGCTTATTGAAGAATATTCCAAAGATCCACTGACGGGACTACTAACGCGCCGACTGTTTGATAAAGTGATGATGGGGCAAATCGAAATAGCGAAAGCTACAGAGAGTCAATGCTCTCTTATCATGTGTGATTTGGATCACTTCAAAGTGATCAATGATACCCACGGTCACCTCGCAGGAGATGCCGTTATCCAAAACTTTGCAGCTGTACTAAAAAAAATATTACGAAAATCGGATTTTATTTTCCGTTATGGAGGGGAAGAGTTCATCGTTCTTCTCCCTGCCACTTCCAAAGATCAAGCGCGGACCATTGCCCAAAAAATTTGCAATGAAGTTGCAACCCAAATCGTTCCTTTTGATACCGTTGCATTGAATTACACCGTCAGTATCGGAGTCTCTCCCGTTATAACCGGTGACACCTCATACATTTTAAAAGAGACAATTCAAAGTTACGTTTCAGAAGTCGACAGCAAGCTCTATCTTGCCAAACAAAATGGGCGCAATCGAGTGGAATAAAACTCGATTTTGCGATTCCAACAGCCAAATACAAAGAACTTAATCTATTCATAACAACAAACAATATATAATTCATAAAATTTTTTAAGGATATCTTTTGTTCCTATGAGTGTTCACTTGTTTTATGATCAAATCAACACCTCCGCTTTGTGCGCTTTCGACATCTTACCTATCCTTTTCGTATAATGACACGCTTGTCTATCACAGTACTTCTTATCATTATGGTACTATGGATCATCCATAGTTTCATCCTTAACCGCCGGCTTATTCAAAGCCAAAGCCGCTACCAACAATTTTTTAGTGATTCACTCGACGCTCTTATTGTTATTGATAAATATTACCATATCATCGAATGGAATCAAAGCGCTAAAACTATTTTTGGCTGGAGCGCCAAAGAAGCTTTAGGGAAAGACATTATGGATTTTATTGTCCCCTCTTTCGAAACTGCACAGGTATTAAAAGTATTACAAAAAGCTACCACAAAAGGGGTGAGTCAATCAAAAAATTACAATACCACAAAAAATAGGAACGAAATTTTTTGCGAATGGCGCAATCGATTATTGGAAGAAACGGATGGACATATTCTCTGCATCGCACAAAACATTACCTCCTCGAAAAAGGTCCTTGATGACCTAAGTAAACGCTCCAGCGCTTTAGATAATGCTGGGGATTCCATCCTTTATACAGACCATAAAGGATTTATCGAGTATGCCAACCAAAGTTTTTTCTTTCTCAATCTAAGTGATCCTGATGATGTTTATGGCTCCCATATCGGCAGCTACCTTTTTAAAGAGAGATTAACATTTAGTGCCTTGCAGTCCCAATTTAATACCAACCGCACATGGAAGGGGCAAATCACAAAACTCTCTAAAAATGGCAATAAAATCCTCAGCGTCACCATCACTGCAATTTATAATGACCAGAGGCTCCTTGGCTATGTGGCTAACCTCCACGACATTACAGAGCTAAGTGTTCATGTCGATGCAATGACGCACCAAGCACATCATGATCCCCTCACGGGAGCAACCAACCGAAACGCCATGAATGACCGCTTACGCCACGCCATTGATCGAGCAAAAAGAGCAGAACAAAAGATTGCCCTCTTTTTTATTGATCTTAATGATTTTAAAATGGTCAATGACACTTACGGACATGAAACAGGAGATAGACTTTTATTGGAAGTAGCAAGAAATTTACGCCAATACCTACGAACCAGCGATACTATTTGCAGATATGGAGGAGATGAGTTTGTCATTATTATCGAAGAAATACAAGGTCAAGAGCACATCAAGATGGTCTTTCAAACAATACAAAAAGCCATCAACAAACCCATAATTATCAATACACAAATAACCCTCCAAGCAAAAGCGAGTATCGGAATGGCACTTTATCCTGACGATGCTACGGATGCACAAATACTAATAAAAGCAGCAGACATGTCAATGTACCGCATTAAACGAAAAAAAGCCGAATCCTCACACTAAACAAGAATCCCTTAACGAATGCGGACCAACACTTTACGCTGACAATCACAGTTCCCAAAATAGACCCATTGCTCTTGATACATCGGCTCGGGTGCGTACACAACAGGTGCTTGAACATTTTGTACATAGGCTACTGATTCTCTTTGGGGTGAAGAGAGGGCATACCCGATAACACTTCCGACAACCAAAGGGATAACCCAGTTATTACGATGTCCTCCCCCTTCATACGACATCCGCTCGTGATGATAACCACGACCACCTCCTCCGCGTTCATAGCCGCGATCAGCATAAAGTGACGTAGAGAGAATGGCAGATGCACTTAAAATAGTGACGAAAAGTTGTAATGGTTTCATTGGAAACTCCTACTTTTTAGATAGTCGTATTATTACCCTTAACTGTGAAGCCATTGTGGAATGGTATAATTGCCCAAATAAATATAGGAGAGTGTCGTAATGAACTATCAATGGTTAGGATTATGGGTTCTTACGGCATCACTGTACGCTTCCCCTCAATGTTACACACAAGGCTATGGTACCCTCATCACTTCCGCCAACGAAACCTCCCTGGTCCTCAAAGATGGTACTCAATTGCCGTATCATACCGACAGCGCAAAGACGTCATGGGATGAAAAAATCAATAATGCCGATTTGGAGATGCAGCTTGCACAAGCGTACGATGCAGGCGGGATTGAAACTCCACCTCCCTATCTCTTCGATCCAGGACGTTTGCGCTATCAGCCTTTTTTTCAAGCCCTCTACGGCAAAGATAAAAAAGCAATCGAAAAAAATCTTGTCACGATCCAATGGCCAACACTCAAAGGTTCCGTAAAACTCCCCGTCAACAAAGTAGGCGAAGTGGATAAAAAACTTTATGCAATCGGTCAAGAGATTGCAAAACTTCCTAAAAAAGATCGGATTTGGGCTGAGGGTGCAACGACCTATTGCTATCGCGTCATCAAAGACACTGACCGCCTTTCCATGCACAGCTTTGGTATCGCCATCGACTTAGCCCCAAACACGACTCAGTACTGGAAAGACGAAGCCCCGAGCGAAACAGCAAAAATCGGTTACAAAAATACAATGCCTATGTCCATCGTTCGCATTTTCGAAAAACATGGCTTTATTTGGGGAGGACGCTGGTACCACTACGATACGATGCACTTCGAATATCGTCCGGAACTTTTGGCTCCAGCGTGTGCTAGAAAGGGCATATAAGTTTTAGCAGCTCGTGCACGTAATCGTTTGGTTACGCCCTTGATGTTTGGCTGCGTAAAGTGCTTGGTCTGCTCGTTCAATCGCCACACGAAGAACATCATCTGGGTTTACCCTTGTTACCCCGATACTGCATGTGATGCGCCCTGCTTGATTAAAAGTATGGGCTTCAACTGCGAGACGAATTTTTTCAGCCGCGACGTATGCTTGTTCACAATTCGTATGGTGTAACAGCAATACAAACTCTTCCCCTCCCCATCGAGCGAATACATCTGCCTCTCGAATTAACTTTGTGACAATTGAACTAAACGTCTTAAGGACATAATCGCCAATATTATGACCATAGGTATCATTGACCTTTTTAAAATCATCCAGATCCAGCATCAAAAGCGATACATCTATCCCGTATCGTTTGGATGTTGCCAATTCTTTCTCGTAAAGCTCTGCGAACATATGCCGATTATTAATGGAAGTCAGAGAATCTTTGGTTGCCAAAGTGGTTAAATGTTTATTCTTTTGTTGAAGGATTTGGTTCAGTTCCTCAAATTTATCGTAATGCGTATTCACCAACTGCGACCACTTTAAATACGTTCGTGAGATAAGATCTTGCTGTGTCACAATGCCGATTATAATCCCATTTTCATCCACCACAACAATCCGTTTGTAGTGATGACTTTTAAAAAAATCAAGGGCATCACTGATCGTGGCTGTTGAGGACATTGTTTCCAATGGTGAAGACATCACCTCTCCAGCAGTAATACTGGAACAATGATCATCATCGATAAATTTCAAAATATCTTTGGAGGTAACAATTCCAACAGGAAGACTTTTATCTTGGATAATGACACAATCTGAAAGAGCATCTTTCATGTATTCCAGAACATTATCCATGTTTTCCGTACAATCAAAGCTTTTAAATCCAAATTTCTTATCGAAAATAGTTCCAAGCTGCAAACTTTCCAAAACGACCTGAGGATCCACACTTGCCACAATATCACTGTTGGTAACCAATCCATATAATGAGCCATCCTCATTGCAAACACAAATATACTCACCTGTTTTGTCGGTCATATTAAGAGCATTAATAACATTACTCTCTTTGCTTAAACGTGGAAGTGTCTGCAATGAAATTTTTGATAGCGGTGTCGAAAAATCAATTTTTTCTACTTTTAAACGAATCAAATCTTTCGAAGTAATGATGTGGTGAAGGGGTCCATTCACAACGACAATACTGCGATGCTCATATTCATGCATCTTTCTTAATGCATCGTTAATGGTATCGTTAATATCAGCACAGATAACATCCGTGGAAGCAATCAATTCAAGGGTGGGGAAAAACATACGGTAAACTCCTCTATATGTTTTATTATACCGCCTATTGTCATAAAAATTAATTCTCCATTGAAAAACGACGAAGACTTAACCCGCCACCTAATTAAAAATAATAAGTCAGCTTTTTCAAAATTGTATGTGCATTCAACACTGTATTGATATTGTAATTATTACATCGTAGACTTTTGCATTATTTAGCAAGGTATACTTAATGTCAACAACTCAATCATCATCATTTTTTTCCCGCCTATCCATCAAACAAAAGATCAGTCTCATTGTTATACTAACCCAGCTCTTTGCGCTAGTTGCCATATCCATCGGCGTTATTGGGATGTTTCTCTCCAACACATCCATTCAAACCATACACACCCAAAGTCTTCTCCCCTTACAACAACTTAGAACTTGCAAAAATATTATCGACAAAGAGATCACCAAAACAGCCATCGATGTCTCAGAAGGAGTTGGAGATTTTGACAAAGCATCAAAAATAATCAAAATTTCTCATGAGCATTTCAATACAACATGGGCATTGTACTCAAGTGCAAAATTGACCGGACAAGAATCAAAAAACCTTCCAGAAATAAAAGCATCGATGGAGCGTGCGAGCCGATCCATTACTCTTTTAGAAGAAAAAATTGCCGTTAAAGACCTCATGGGTGTCCTCGACCTCATCCAAAGTGATTTTCCTTATAGCCTTGCCCCGGCAAATGAAAAAATCGACACCTTGATTGAACTGCAAATTACCAATGCCGATCATCTGTATACGCTCTCCCAAGCTAAATTCAAACAGACACTGATGTTAATCGCGATTACACTTCCTTTGGGAATGATTATCGTTTTTTTTATTCTCAGAACAATCACTCGAGATCTGCTCAACAAAATTGCAAATATTACACAGATTGCGCACCACCTCAGAGAAGGAAATTTACTTCATCGAATCGATTCCAATGGTAATGATGAACTAGCAACTGCTGCAAAGGACATGAATAACTCTTGTGAAGAACTTCAGAAAATAATATCCGATATTAAATACGCATCCGCCCACAATATGACATCCGCTGAGAAAATGAATACCGTCTCCTCTACGATCAAAGAAAAACTTCAAACAAGTACCACGCATGTTTCTCAAACACATTCCCACATTGTCACTTTACAAGAAATTGTTCTCAGCTCAACAACCGCAGCACAAGACACAAATCATAAAATCGATGAAGCCAACACAAATCTTACTTCTGTAACCACTCAAATATCCAATATAAATGGCAATATTCAATCCGTTGCCCTCACGCAGCAAACTCTCTCAAAAGAGTTAAATACCCTGGCATCTCAGGCTCAGAATGTCAAAGGTATTCTCGAGATCATTGGTGATATTGCCGATCAGACCAATCTGCTCGCACTCAACGCAGCCATCGAAGCAGCCCGAGCAGGAGAGCATGGACGCGGGTTTGCCGTCGTTGCCGATGAAGTACGAAAACTTGCTGAACGCACTCAAGACAGCTTATCTCAGATCAATCGAACGATCAACACCATCGTGGATGCCATCACCGACACCAGTCAAAAAATGGATAAATCAACCACGTCAATCCTAAACGTTTCTCATGATTCCAATCTCATCCAAAAAATTATTTCAACCTCTTCTTCTCTTATCTCTTTGGCAGCTTCGAGTGTTCATCACTCCAACCAACAGCTTCAAAAATTAATGAGCGGGATGGACTTTATCGCATCCAATATCAACTCTCTCAATCTCATTACCTCGTCGAATGAAGAGAGCATCCAGCAAATTACCAACGTGGCCATACAGCTCGACCAAAGCACCTCGGATATCAATCAGAAGCTGCAAAAGTTCAGGACTTAACTAAAAATTCAATCACTTTTTCAACTGGACGCCCGATCAGCGCTCGATTGTTTTCAATGAGAATTGGTCTTTCGATTAATTTAGGATGCTCCGCCAGCGCATCGATAAGTTTTGATTCCTCTGTTACTTCTGAAAGTCCCAACTCTTTATACAGATCTTCTTTTGTCCGCATAAGCTCTCGCGCCGATATTCCAAGCTTTTGTAAAAGCTCTGTGATCTCTTCTCGCGAAGGTGTTGTTTCCAGATATTTCACTACTTCATAAGAAAGCCCCTTCTCTTCGAGGAGTTTAAGGGCTTCACGCGATTTCGAACATTTTGGATTGTGCCAGATGGTTATCATGGTGTCTCTCTTTTTTACGAATATTATAACGCAACGAATTAAGGCTCTCTTGTGGGAATATCTATCTTACCATTTCCCCTCAATCGATAAAAGCACCTGTGGTTTTGTATGCTCTTTATCCACCTGAGTCTGCGTAATCGCTCCCGATGCATCGTATAAACGTGAAGTTGTCTCTACCGTAGAAGCCGTGATATTTTTCACGTTAAACTGCAATTTAAACGTTTTATCGAGCCGTTTATTGGCATAGAAATCGAGTGTGCCGTACCCTTTTTGCGATTGGGATATGAAATACTCCTGAGGGTCATTGTATCCATCGACGTAGCGATAAGCGGCTCCGTAAGTGATCTCAGACTCTTTTAGTGTGTGATCAAAACCGAGATTACACGTAAAATTCGGTGTTTGTAAAATTTCTCTTTTGACTCCGGTCAGGGAGTTGGTGAGCGATGAGTCTTGTAGCGAGGCATTGGCAAAAAGTCCGAAACCTTCCACATACTCTTTGAGCGATTTTTTAAGCTCTAATTCGAGTCCCCATAATGAGCCCTCTCCTGCATTTTCAGGGGTTTGCTCATAGCGTCCTGATAGGGTGTTAAAACGAATCGCATTTTCGATTTTATCATTGATGCTTCGGTAAAACCCGCCGATACTCGCCATCCCTTTATCCTCAAAAAAGTGCTCATATCGTAGCTCATAACTCACTGCTTTCTCTTCGGTTAAATTCGGGTTTCCGATCACATCAGGGCGATTGATACTATTTTCATCGAGAGTACTGTTGGTGCTCGCTGATAGTTGGCTGAGTCTTGGAAGACGGACGGTTTTAGCAACACTTGCACGTATATTGTCTTTGGTGGTTACCTGAAACAGTGCGTGTAGCGATGGTGCGAAGTAACCCAGATTTGAGGTCGCACCATAATCTCTCTCTAATGTTTCATAGCGAAGACCCGGGGTGAGAACGATTCCCTCATCCATAGTATATTCGTCTTGGATATAGAGGGCGAGTTTGTCCTCTTTCATCTGAATTTTATCGTTCACAGAGGTGACATCTACTCCGTTTAAAACCCGTGTGGTTTCATCGATCTGATTGCTTCTTTTGAGTTCAAATCCGGCTTTGATAAAGTGCTCATCTCGAAGTGCGGAATAATCTCCTTGAAGTCCGTAAAATCGACTCAATACATAATCGTGATTTTTTCGGTTGCTAGAAGAAGGGGTCGATAATGACTCCAAATCGCCGCTCTCTTCAAACGAATGGATTTTAGCCTTCCATTCAAAAATATCATCTCCGAATCGGTGCTCCGCCCCCAATGACGACCACAGCATCGTGTTCGTAGCATCATCATGACTTTGGTAACGACTTGTCGGAGTGGCTGAGCCTTCGGTTAAAGTCGTTGAATTAATCCTATCGGTATCATGATTAAACGTTACCGAGCCGTCATAGAGTATTTTAAGCCGTGAAGAGGGGGTGAAGTTAAGCTTTGCACGCAGTCCTACGGAGCGACTTTTACTCTGGTCATCACGCTCCTCATTGGTATCCAATGCTGTTTTATCAGTAAGAACATCCGTCCGATCCTCTTTTGTATTATTAGATGCAGTAAGGTTCACTAAATACGAAATTTTATCGATTTTCCCTTCGCGTTGAACGTACGCGGTTTCGCTCAAATCCTCACCGTAGGCACCGATGGTTACTTTTGCTAACGTTCGACCCTCCGCTTTTGGTTTTTTGAGAACGATATTGACGATTCCCCCCATCGATTCTGCAGTATACTCCGCCGAACCGTTCGTCATCACTTCGATCCGCTCGATCATGTCCGGTGAAATCTGCTCCAGAGGACTAACTCGTTTACTGGTTCCGGTCGAGGTCGCTTCACCGTCGATCATCACCACCGTATATCCCTTACCCGGTGCACTGGCGGGTCCTTTACCGGCTGAAATGGTGACGCCAGGTGTTCGTCTTAGAATCTCTAACGCATTCGAATCGCCGTACTGGGTCAACTCTTCTGCTTTGATAATCCGCTTGGCGATAGAGTTATCCCGTCGCTCATCGATAGCCGTATACTCTTCGGCGATTTGAATTTTTTCCAGGGTGATAATCTCTTGTGCGCACACAGCGCTAATCATTGTAGTTGATAATAATAATATTGGAATAAATGCTCGATTGTTCATAGTGTTTTCCTCTTTTATTGTTGTTTATCGGTAACGATATAGAGCTGTTCATGCCCTAGACGTTTGAGAACGTCCATCACTCCAACAAAATTTTGAAATGCTGCATCTTTATCGCTGTAAAGTACAACCGTCATCTCTTTACCGCCTGCTACCACGCGCTGCTCAAATTCACCCAAACTGATCGGCGTTTTTGACTCATCCAACATTAGAACCCCGTCTTTTTGGATAGTCAGTTTAAGTTCTGAGGGTTTATGCTCTGCAGCTGTCCCTTTGGCATCAGGCAAGTCAACAGGGATTAATCCGGTACGAATAAATGTAGCCGTCGTCAACACCATGACCAAAAGAACCAGCATAATGTCGATAAAAGGAATGACGTTAATGGAATCAACCCGTTTCATTTTCATGGGTTACCCTCGATTTTTATGGGCGCTAATGTCCCATTGAGTCAAAAGTCGTTCCATTTTCCGAAGCAATATATTGTAAAAAATGATAGCAGGTATAGCAACCACAAGCCCCATTGCCGTAGCTTTGAGCGCCAATGCCAATCCAGTCATAATCTTCTTCGGATCAACCGCACCAACATCACCGAGACTGTAAAACGTAATCATAATTCCCAATACTGTCCCCAACAATCCAACATACGGTGCATTCGAACCGATGGTCGCGATCGTACTGACGTTGTTACCCAAATCGAGTTCCAGCTCTTCTTTAGTCTCGTAATCATGGATACGAACAGACCCATACGCCATCATTCTCTCGATAAAAAGCGAGAGCGAGGCAACGCTCATCAACACCAAAATCCCGATGATTCCATAATCAATCGCCGTGTGTGCGTATTCTAACATGTTGCTATTTTCCATTTTCTTTTCCCTGTATAGTTGATTTTAACGCTTTTCTTCTCTTCTTTTTAAGCCACAATATTGTTCCAGTAATCATCAATATTACCGTTACAATTCCCGAAGCAAAAATCATCAAACGACCTGTCATCCCCAATGCCTCACCGTTATGCAAAGGAAGCTGCCAGTTAATAAACGATTGTCCCGAGGATACTTTTAACGGATCTTTCACATAAAGAACTTTCCCGCTGTACTGATCGATCCATATTGCTGTTTGCCCTTTTGTTTTTCGAACTTCACCCTCTTGGCGTTTGTAAACTTTATACATATCTTCCGCATCAATAGGCAAGCTGATATGGCTCAATACGGCATTTGGAAAAGTACGATTTGCAATTTTCACCGCATCTTCGATCGTGATAGCTTTAGCTTCTTGCAATGTGAGTTTCGAGGTTAAATCTTTGGGTGTTTTTTCCAGCGGAGAAAAAACTTTTACTACAGGTTTGATGTATTCGGGGAAAATCAAATAGACTCCCGTGAACGTAACCACTACGAGGATGATTGCAGTGTAGATACCGCTAACACGATGCAAGTCCAAATTAAATCGAACCGAATTTCCATCATGCTTGAGCTTTAGAGCGCGTTTGAATTTGCCATTTCTTGGCCACCATAAATAAATACCGCTTAGAATAACGATAAGCCACGCAATCCCCGAAAGCCCAACGATTGTTCGACCTGTTCCCTTTAAAAGAAGGGATGAGTGCAGTTCATAAATAGTTTTAATCAGATGCGCTCTGTCAACTCCATACGTGTTACGATCGCGTTTACCCAAAACTTCCGCCGTATAAGGGTTTACCATCACTTGAAACCAATCAAATCCACCACAGCACTTAGGCATTCCTGCTTCACACTGCTCTTTAGGTGTTTTAAATAACACCAGAGAAACACTCTCTTTCTCTTTTGGAGGGTAGATCAAAGCAGCAGGCTTATACGGATACGCCATTTTAGCCGAAGCCAAAATCTCAGACATCGATTTTCGGTGTCCATCTCCATAATCACTCACGGTAAATAATTCCGGATTAATCATCTCATCCAATGCATCGTCAAAAACAATCACACTCCCAGTAATACCGACAACGAGGAAAATAGCCCCTAAAAATAAACTCAGGTAAAGATGAATCTTCACAAAAACACTTCGTACACTCATTTGGACCTCTTTAATCAATTATCTATAATTTTCAACTCTCTGATTCACTAAAAAATGCATCGCATGCCAAAACGGCCGCACCGTAGGATGTCGTGATTTGCGGATGTTTTGGGACATATATTTTATGTCCTAGTTCATTTTCTATCGCACTGACAAGCCCACCATTCAACGCAGGTCCTCCGTCAAAATATACATTTTCTTTAACCCCAACTCGCTTCACCAGTTTCACGATCCGTTTGGCAATCGAATAATGAACCCCAGAAATGATGTCTTCCACGCTGTGTCCGTTGCCTAAAAGCCCTATGATTTCAGACTCGGCAAAAACCGCGCATGTACTGCTAATCGAAAGCGGTGTCCCTTTGGATTTAAAATGATAATCGCTGAGTTCATCCACTCCGATTTCCAGATTCATCGCAACAACATCGAGAAATTTCCCTGTTCCTGCTGCGCATCGGTCATTCATCGCAAAATTGACGACATTTCCCTCCGCATCCAACGAAATTGCTTTGCTGTCTTGTCCGCCGATGTTGATGATGGTTTTTATCTCTCCATACTCTTTGGCAGCTTGTTGCGCACCGATGGCGTTGGCGGTAATCTCACTGATGTTTTCATCCGCCTCTTTAAAAAGTTTACGCCCATATCCTGTGGCTACCGTATAGACTACCTCTTTTTCATCAATCCCAAGCTCACGCAACAACTCTGTAAGGGCTTCTTGGGCATATTTATAAAACATACTTCCGCTTGCACTGATTTTATGCCCGATTAAATTTTTGTTCTCATCTGCAACACTAATTTTGATTGCTGTAGAGCCGATGTCGATTCCTACAAAATATTTCATTTTTTCATTCTCTTTCGATTTTTTAATGACTCGATAAAAGCCTCCACCCGAGTAGTAAGCTGTCCTTGTTGCGATGGGCTGTAATCGCTCTCGATGTAGAGGATCGGGATACCCTCACGCTCCATCGCGGCCAAAACACTGCGCTGTTCCATCTCATATACTTGACACCCTGCAAATGCTTGATAGATGACACCATCGCCCTTATAACTACGAACCAGTTGAATAATCCGTCGGATACGGTCATTATTTTGGGTAAAAATCGGGCACGTACACGCTTTAAGATATTTATCTGAAATCGAATCCATCATATCGTAGAGATTCCACTCATCAACCGCAACCATATCGTTAAACATACGGTTCGAACTGCACGTCTCATCGGCGACGATGATGGCATCGCTCTCTTCGATGATGAGGGGGATTTTATAGTTGGGGAAAATCGGCGGTGAACCTGTATAAACGATTCTCGGACTCGCTTTTCCTACTACATTGACACCTTCGATTACCCGCTGCTCCAACTCTGCAACCAGTTTTTCGACGGCACTTATCCATCCGTCTATCTTGTCAAAAAAGAATGCGTTGGTAACCAAAAACATATCGACACCCAAGATAGGGACAATTTTATTTTTTCGAAAATCGGTAAGTTTATGATAAAGCGATTGCGCATATCCCACTTTTTTAATCGCACTCTCCAGATTTGTTCGTGTTAACTTTTTACCTTGAAACTTCGAGAGTTCAACGGCAAAATGTTTGACACTTTCGCGCCAATAGTGGCGACTCTCTTCACTCTCTTTGGTTCGCGGAAATCCGACATCGATAATGGTATGCCCCAAACTCCCGATGATTGCACCGGCTTTGGTTTTTTGATCGCACGTCGTCGGTGAAAAGGTGATGTCCGGCTTATCGGTAAAATTATCCGATGCGAACAGCCCCACCGTTGCCTTGACTAGCGGACACGATTTGGAAGGCATCAAATCACTCCCGATTTCATCATCGGTATAAAATCCGTTGCACAGCCGAATCGGGACACCATCGAGCGCATAGATAATTTCAGAGGGGATTTGGATACACATCGTCCCGATTTTTGTTTTCCCTTCATGCAGAGGTTCATGGCGACAATAGACTTTTTCAAACAAATCGTAAAAATAATCCATACTCTTGATCGGGGATTTAAAATCCTCTTTCAAGCTGTTTAAAACAGCAATCGCCTCCATCGCCTTATGACGATTTTGTTTCTCTTTGGGTGTCTCTATGGTATGTTCATCGTTCATCATTGTCCTTTCTTTGATCCATTGCCATACGCACGATGAACCCCTCTTTGGTCGATTCAAAAATAGTAAATCCTGCGAAATTGGCTTCTAAACATCCCTCTTCAGGACACGCCGCAATACATTTAAGACAGAGAGTGCAATCTTCCGTTACCAAATTTTTGCTCGTTACATCATCCGCGATTTCGAGAATGTCCATATCGCACGCATGATAGCAATCCCCGCATTTGGTACATTTAGCTCCATCTTTATAAAGCTTGGCGTAATGAAAAATTCGGGTTGCTGAAAACCTTAGAAAACTACGCTACTATCGAGGTTTTTAAAAGGTTTTTTAAAATGGATTGTAAAAAAGCGCTAAGAAGTGTCCAAAGTGTAAAAGTTTAGAGGTCAAGAAGAACG
>CAIMUF010000060.1 GCA_903844635.1 uncultured Sulfuricurvum sp.
CCACTGTGTTTTACATGCCACAGTACATGTTTGGCACCCGATACATTTGTTCAGGTCCATGACCATTGCTAATTGTCTTTTAGACATCTAAACCCCTTAATATTTTACGTCAGTTGCTTTTTCATAGTTCACGGCACCATCGTAAGCGTATTGGTTACCATCCCATAGACCACCAAATTTAAGGTGACCCCAGCCATCAGCCATTTCCAAAAGGTTCATTGCGACAGGAACGACCTCATTGTGACCTTTATTTTTCAAATACATGTACGGTTCCCAACCATGTTCAAGAACCAATCCATCCGCAGGTGCAGATGAAGAGAGTTTTGCCATTGCATAAAACTCACCTTGGTGATTAAATACACGGATAGTATCGCCATCTTTAATCCCTTTGGTCTCAGCAACCACACGGTTCACTTGGATTGCAGGAACACCACGTTGTAAACGTAGAAGCGTACGTGACGTTTTATAGTTGGAGTGAATTGACCAGCGGGCATGCGGAGTCATAAACACGTATGGATGATCTTTGCTTTGTGGGCGAATTCCTTCCATACCAGTATTTGTAGCTGCACCCATTTTGATGTACATATCATGATCAACATAGAATGTTTGACGGCCTGATAGTGTCTCAAGACGCTCAAATTTATACAAATTATATTCCATAGAGCTGTACGGACGATCTGAGTACAACGGTGAACTTTTTGCTGCTTTTTCATTAATTAGCAAGAATCCGCCTACTTTGTACATTTTTTCCATTGTCCATGGCTCGTATTGCTCACATTTTTCCAATGCTGCTTGAACTGCCATCTTATCCGTTCCTAGGTAGTTTTCACCAGCCCCTTCAGATTCCGCATCCGTGTTCGTATACTCTTTGTGGAATATTGTCAAATCATGGAAACCAGGTTTTGCATATTTTTTATGATCGGGAACTTTTGCTTTACTAATATTTTGAGGGCGATTTGCAAGCTCTTCCATTTTTTTAGCAAGAAGAGTAAACATTGACCACTCATCCATTGATTCACCAATATTTTTGATGTTCGCAACCGGTTGAGCCAAATTGGTAAAACGGTGGTAACCCGGAGACGTACGAAGGTCATAAACTTCATAGTGAGATTTTGCAGGAAGTAAAATATCCGCAAATTGGGCCGCTTCAGACATACGATAGTCAACGTACGCATAAAATTTCGTTTTTTCTAAAAATGCTTTACGATATTCAGTCCCTTTATTGCGACGGAATTTCGAGTCTGCTACGATGAGAGCACAATCAGGCTGCCACCATGGTTTGTTCACATTACCATGCTTTGACTCTTTGTTAACGGTATCATTCTCACCTTGCTTGAGCATTTCTGACAATACTGCCATGTACTCATTTTTAGACATACCATTTTGTGCACGCTTCACGTCTTCATCAGTGAAAAACTTGTCAAATGATTTCATTCCGTCACCGAATACAAATTCGCCCACAAAACCGGATCCAAAACGGGCATTGTATTTACCGCTAAAGCCTGCCAATACACCAAGACCGGAAAGTTGGAACTCATTTTCAGTATTGAGTCCGCCGTATGGTCCCATACGTCCTGTCAAGCCACAGATAGAAGAGATATTCCAAATTGACATAACACCATTGAAGTATTTATTGAGAGAGAAACCGGTTGTAATCTCAACGACTTTTGGCAATGCAATGTCATGCGCAAGAATACGAACGGTATCAGGATGAACTCCAGTGATCTCTTTGGTTGCTTCAGGTGCAAATTTTGCCGCAGATGCTTTAAGCATTTCAAATACAGTTGTTACATTGCGCTTATCGCCATGCATATCAGTAATTGTCCATGAACCCTCAAGTTCAGGAGTGATTCCCTGCTCATCAAGACGAAGTGATTTAATTTTACTTCCCTCAGATGCTGGCATTAATGCAGGTTTTCCTGTCGCTGCATTCATACAGTAGAACTCTTCTGTATATTTATGGTGATCGTCTTCATTCGCCGCATGCTCCATATCGGAACGACGGATCATTTTTTGCGTTTTCACATCGACCAAGAATGGAAGATCGGTAAACGTTTTCATGAACTCCGGCTTATAAAGCTTTTCGTTGATGATAATGTTCATAACACTCATTGCCAAGATGTTGTCAGAACCTGCTTTGATCGGGATCCAAAGGTCCGCTGATTTAGCGGTTGCATTGAACTCAGGAGTAATAACGATGACTTTTGCGCCGTTGTATTTTCCTTCCCAAACAAAGTGAGCATCAGGAATACGAGAAACCGATGGATTTCCACCCCACATAACAGCGGTGTCGACGGTATACATGAAATCCCACGTACAACCAACGTTACCCTCGCCATAGGCGATAGCAGCACCTGAGAACATATCTCCCAGGTATGATGATGGATAAATACGAATCGCGCCCAATTGAGTAGAGAAACGCAATGGAGCACCACGACGACCTTCTGTAAGCAAACCTGTACCTGCGTGAACCATCAATTTATCCGGTCCGCGCTGTGGATCAGTCATACAATCAAAAATTTGTTGGCATACGACCTCAGCGGCCTCATCCCAGCTAATACGTTTCCATTTACCTTCACCACGCTCACCAACACGTTGCATTGGATAAAGCAAACGGTCTTTTTGGTACATTACTTGAGAGTGCTGAACCCCTTTATTACATCCACGTGGGTTGAAGTCAGGGATTTTTGCATTGATAACCGGATAACGAGCCGATTGGTTTTCACGAGTAACAACACCGTTATTCGACCAAACTTCCCAAGCACAGTTACCTTGACAGTTTACACAGTGATACGCGAAACCATGCTCTTCTTTTTTACCGTACGTAAACGCAAATTCATTGCGATACATGCTTTCAGTATAGTTGGTATTCGGGTAATTTTCTTTCCCGTTTTCAACCGACATTACATTTGTTTTTGCGAAAAGTGAACCTTGTGAAGCCACCAATGCAGCCGTCATCCCTGAAACTTTCAGGAAATCACGACGATTATTGTTCATTACTTTTGTCATATTTGAGCCTTATCGTTTAATCGGAAGATTCATGTCGTTACCCCAAACATCCCAGCTTCCAGTGAAGACTTTGACGTTTTTGTAACCGAGCAATTGAAGCGCTGTAATGTGTTCAGAACCGCGACCCGCACCTACTTGACAGTAAGCATAAATTGTTTTATCTTTGGTAACACCATAATTATCGTATACTTTTTGGATCTCATCGGCAGATTTAAATGACATTTTTTTGTCTGCATCCGAAATTTGACTCCATTCGATGAAGGTTGCCCCTGGAATGTGTCCGCCGCGTGCTACGTTATCCATTTTACGCTCACCGATAATCTCTGCAAGTCCGCGAGAGTCAATAATAACAAATTTGGAACTTTTACCATTTTTGAGAATATCTTCCATTGCATGCTTCACTTCATTTTTATCCGCGATTGCAGTGTATTTTACATTTTTAGGATTAATTTTATAGGTTTTTGCAGTAACGTTTTCATCACCTTTTACAACTAAAAGACGTTTTTCAACTTCTGTCATCTTTGTTTTCAATATTACAGAATCTGCTTGAGATTTTGCAATGATCGCATCAAGCGCTGCTTTGTCAGCACCCTCTTTTTTCAATGCTTCTTTTGCATCTTTTTGAGCTTTTGAACTTGCTTTTAATTCTTTGTTAAGAGCATCGTATTCTTTTTGAGCCGGATCAACTGCCATCATAGCTGAACGTCCGCCATTGAGTACTTTTACATTTTTGTGTCCATAACTGTCAAAAAATGAATAAACACCTGTTGCATTGGGACCCTTGAAGTCATCGTATGCAATAACCATCATGTCATTGCTAATCCCTTTTTTACCAATTGTTTGTTCAGCATCATCAATACAGCGATATAAAGGTGCACAGTGCATCTCTCCATCAATCTCTGAATGATGCAAATGGTGCGCATACATCTCAACTGAACCTTTAATATGCCCAAGTTTATAAATGTCTTCGTTATCACCGGATACAAACATAACTTTTGGATTTCCGATCAACTTAACCGCGTCTTCGGCTGAAATAAGAATGTCCTTATTTACATAATCCGCAGCCAATACATTCGCCGCAGATAATGATGCCGCCAAACAGAGTGTCATTAACAATCTATTCATCCATGCTCCTTTTTCTCTCAAATTAATATTCTAATCTCCCATTGTATCCATGATGGGTACAACTAATTTTTACAGAATAACCGTCCCTATTATAGATACGAGAGTCTTAATAACTCTTAAATTTGTTTTAAAACTTGCTATTTATTTACCATTTGTTACATTCCCATCACAATTTCGTGCAATCTTCCCAATAAGATATTGTTTTATGTTTTCTTATAAATCTACTAACTTTTTTAAACCTTATAACTTAAACTTAAAAGTATTTGTTTAATGAGTTTTTGCTAGTATCACAGTTACATTTATATCAAAATCCAAGGAGTCCTCGTATGAGCACTACCACTGTTTCGTATGCAATTGAACATTTAGACACCCTCACTCTTATAGACTTTCTCGAAGACAAAGCCCTTCCAATCGAAGACGTGCGCGCGATTTATGACGCCTTTAAAGATGATAAACAATTAGTTGGACAAGTCGCCATGAATCTCTCATTGCGTACCTCTGTTTATGAACGCGAAAAAGAGTACAGTCCTATTATGGTTGCATTACTGATTGATATTTCTCAAAATCCGATTGATATGGGGGCTCGTTGGGCGGTCGCTAAAAACCCTCATACCCCCGTAGAAGTTTTACGACATTTGGCCAATGACACCATCAACCTTGTTCGTGCTCTCGTGGCAACCAATCCATCAACGCCAAGTGATGTTTTAGAGAAATTTTTCAGTGATGAAAAGATTGTGCGTGATGGACTTTCAGGCAATCCTAACACTCCCCCAAAACTACTAAAAATACTGGTGGATGACAATGACAAAATGGTTCGTATGCGTCTTGCTGAAAACCGTGCAGCACCAAGAGAAATCATTGAATCACTTCTAAAAGATAATGATATTGACGTAACGAAAGCAGCACAAGCAAATTTGGATGCTACCAAATGAAAAAACACAATCATGAAATGCGAAGTAAATTTCTGACTCTGGAAAACCATTTTCTCAATACTTTTTTCTCAGGTCTCTATTTGAGTGCAGGCGATTTTATCCGTATTGCTGCGGTAAATGGACTTGATTTAAAAATGCATTCACGTGAAATGCTTATCAAAGAACTCTTGAATGAAACCGATAAACTTGGGACCATAGGAGGTGTCGTTGCTGCCTTGAATCGTCTCATAGATGAACGTATCACAGCCTATCACCGCCTTAGTCTCGAATACCCTGCCGCACGTGTACCGCTCGCAAAGCTTGCACAAAAAGCTACGGGCACAAAATCCCTTCTCGCACGAGATGTTAGAGGTAATCCTTATGAATAGTAAAAACTTTGAGCACGCACTACAAGCTCTTAAATACCCAAATCTTGATCGAACCCTTGGAGAGCTAAAGCTTATCTCGACTTCAAAGGTAACAGACGATAATGCTCATGTAGAACTTCTGACCGTCAGTGATGAATCGTATCTCACCGTCAAAACAGCCATTGAAAATGCTTTCGCGCATGAGTTTAAATCGTTAAATATCACGAAAAAAGCGCAAATACAAAAAGACACCAACTACGGTACAACAGCAACACCTAATAATCGAGCACCGTATGCGGCAAACGTTATCGCTGTAACGAGTGGCAAGGGTGGAGTGGGCAAAAGTACCGTAAGCGTTAATCTTGCTATTGCACTTGCTCAGTTAGGCTACAAGGTAGGTTTATTGGACGCTGACGTGTATGGACCTAACGTACCACGTCTTACCAATACTGATTTGGAAAAAATCAGCTGGAATGATGACAATAAAATCGTCCCAAGCGAAAACTACGGACTCAAAATTATGAGCGTGGCATTAACCACCCCCACCTCAGATACACCCCTCGTCTGGCGCTCATCCGTTGCCGTTTCTGCTCTGATTCAGTTTCTAGAAGATGTTGCATGGGGCGAGCTTGATTTTATGGTCATCGATATGCCTCCGGGTACTGGCGACATTCAACTCACAATGGCGCAAGAGCTTCCCATCACAGCCGGTGTTCTCGTCACTACTCCTCAGCTCGTTGCATCCGATGACGTCAGCCGTGCTATCCGGATGTTTCAAGACATCCATGTCCCTATGGCAGGATTGGTTGAAAACATGAGCTACTTTATTGCTCCGGATACGGGAAATCGTTATGATATTTTTGGTTCAGGGGGAGGACAGCGCCTAAGCGAACGATACAATATTCCCCTATTAGGTCAAATACCGCTCGATATGGAAATCCGTGAAGGTTCAGATAACGGAGAACCCCCAGTAGCACTTGGAAACGATATACAAAAAAAATATTATCAAGATATTGTGAAAAGAATGCTAGAAGAGATAGAGTTTAAACTTTAGTCATACCCAAAGAACACAAGAACCTCTTCGAGGGCCTCGTGTTCACGTGCCCGTTAGGGTGAATGATGAAAAAATTATTCCTGCGCCTTAAGTTCTGCATACAGCTTTATACAAGCCTCCACATCACTTCGTGCCGGTTTTACACGTATAGAGAGATAGCTAACGCTTCCGTCACTGCGCTCACGACGGAGCGCCGTTGCATACACCCAGTAATGTCCATTATCTTTACGACGATTTTTGACAAATCCTGTCCAAAAACCTTTACTCTGTAAATCATCCCACAGCCCTTTAAACGCAATACGCGGCATATCGGGATGACGAACCATATTATGAGGCTGACCCAAGAGTTCCTCTTTGGTATAACCAGCAACCTCACAAAATAAATCATTGACATACGTAATAATTCCGTTGCTGTCCGTTTCACTTAAAATATATCCGCTTGAAGGATAAAACCATTCATTACTGGTTAGGTCTTGATAAATATCAGCCATGTGTACATTCCTAAACATGAAGTTACAAAAGTATAGCTAAAAAATTAGAAGGAAAGAATTGAAAAGAAGAAAGAAGATTTTTCCGTTCACCCTGAGCCCCTCAAAGGGCGGAGTAAACAGAAAGTGTAAAATTATTTAAACGTTTTTTGAAGACTTTTTGTAACAGCATCAGGAATCGTCATAATTCCCATAAATCCGCCCATGTCTAACAAAGGATAGCTCACTGCGATAAAATATTTTGCATTTAACGCTTTTGCTTTTCCACCTTCGATGAGCACAGCCCATGGCAAAAGTTCACTGTTTTGCGCGCCGATTTTTTTAGGGAAAGTACTGGTACGTTTATCAAGCTCAACAAACGCAACATAACGATCATCTCCCACTTGAACAACTGTTCCTTTAGCTGCTTTTGCACGAGCAACTAAATCAGCCGTTGATCCCTCACCTACAACATCCATATCTTGATAATACGGCATTCCGAGCATAAAACGATAATCCGACAATCCTGCAAATTCCCATTGATCTTCAGAATTTGTCAATGGACCAAACGCTTTTTCCAAAGCGATGTATTCAGCAGAAGCAGTAACATGATTGTAATCATCTTGCAAGAATGCTTTATTAAAATAAATAGGGTTAGCGATGTGCACTTGGTGACGCTCATCGTCCACTAAAATTCTTCCTACAGCAGCCAAAGCACGCATTGGCTTGTTAGCATCAGCTTTCATAGCTGCATTCGTATACAAAATCGTTGTACACGTTTCAGCTGGCTTAAACGTACCTACGACTTCAAAACCCTGAGCCGCTAATTTTGATTTAGCGCTCTCAACATCAACATACGCTCCAACTCTGTATGCTGGAACCATTTTTTCTATGGCAACGCCACCTTCAATCTTTGGTGCAGTTGCTGAACATCCTGAAAAAGCGATGGCAAATGCCAACGCAGTTAATGATAGTATTTTTTTCATAGCTCTTTTGCTCCTAGATCTGTCATGATTTTAGTGATTTCTTTATCAAGCCCGAGAATAGAATCAACCATCTTAGGATCTTTGATACCCATAACCGCTGCCCATGTTTCCAAACGTGGCATACCAATCATCATCTTGTTAGATCCTTTGTCAACATACATGTACATAGAACACGGTGCGAAGACATTGGCATCAGGACGGCCTTGGTTGAAAATGCCCTCTGAAAAACGGAAGTGACATAACGAATAAACCCAATACGCATCAAAACGATCGAATTTGATTCCTGCACCGTCCATAGACTCTTTCATATCTTTATAACCGGCAATGATATATTTATGCGCTTCGAATGCCTCTTCAAATCGGCTTTGGAAATCACCTTTAAACTTTTCTACACCGCCAGCACGATCAAACGGTACTTCAAATGTCATCATAGGTTTCGCAGGAAGCGTTTTGTAATCGACATATTGTACTTTTGAACTGATCGCATTTTCGGTCATTTTGTCTAACTCAGTGAAAGAAGCATTAAACTTTTCACGTACTTCTTTGTCTTTTACCCCAACGATGTCCAACATAGTATCCGGCATAACATGCCCTACGTATGTTTTATCTTCGCCCAATTTTTTGTAGATTCCAAGATTAAATGGAGAAAATCCGCCAAGAGACGGTTCTTTCATCAATAATGGTCCAACAGTCGCATCATTGGTAATTGAGAAAAATCCAAGATTGTCCAATGTTACTTTAAACGTAGGATCAAAATCTGGATGAGGCCCTGTTACACCTTTGATTGTTTGTGTCGCTGTTCCCCATTTGGTTTTATACGCATTGTCAATATGTTCATGCGGATCAGAAAGAACAAATCCGATAGCACTGATCTTTTCATTGACCAAACTCATAAATTCTTTTTCTTTATCGCCGTCACCAACGTAAAATTTTACCCCTTGGGCACCAAAAGCAACGGAGGCTGCAAGCGATAGCGCGAACGCACTCATCAAAAATTTGTTTAACATTTTATCTCCTAATGTAAGTTGAGGATCTTCTCATTTTATGTAGACTATTGTATCACAAAGACATCAAAAAAACGATAATAACACATCAACAATTTGATCTCTTATTATGGATTAGAAAAGTGAATGGATTGTGAATAACTCTCCGAGAGGAGAGAAAAACTTCTTAGAATTTGAAGTTAAGTTGTGCAGTAACAGCATCTTGTGAATGCTTAGTTGTAACACTGCTAATTCCTGCACCAGTATATGCTGGTGTAGCAAACGTTACTTCTGATTCAGGAACATAAACATAAGCTAAATCAACAGATGTGACTTTACTCAATGAGTAGCTACCACCAACAGTATAATGTTTTTCTACAATAGCAGGAAATCCAAGTAAATTAAGCATATTTAAACTACTACCAACGCCATTACCAGTTTCGGCCTGCTCTTTAATAGGGCTTTTTGCATAGTTATAACCAGCACGTACCGCCCATGCATCTTGAGAGTATTGGTAACCAAGGATAATAACATTCTGATCTTCCCATCCAAAATCTTTATACCCTTTTGCACTACCCCATTTGATCTGTTTAAAATCAACTGCAAAAGTATTACCAGCTATTTCATACGATGCACCAATACCGATTTCGGCAGGTTGCTCAAGATGATCAGTCAACAAACCTGCTGGCATAGCAAAATCAGATGCAGCAGCAGATATTTGCCCTGTATATACCATATCAATAGCTGATTTATATGATGCACCAACAGTTAAGCCTTCTTCGGTATAAGCTGCTCCAATATCATACCCCAAACCAAAATCTTGAGCTACTCCTTTTGTAGTACTTGGACCACCACCAATTCCAGTTGTATCATAATTAATATCTAATGATCCATATTGAAGAACTGGTGCAACACCAATACTCAAACCACCCATTTTATAGGCGACTGGCACTGCAAATTGCATTAATTGTAAGTTAGTGACCATATTTGCATTACTAGTATGGCCTGATGCATCACGATAATCAGTACCCATGCCTGCTGTACCGTACATCCCGATACCCCAAGAAATACCATTTTCTAGATTTTGAGCAATTGCTACTTCAGGAATAACTGAAAGGTCGGCAGCACTTTTTGAATAACCAGCGCCCATATTTGTTTCTACATCCGGCATAAAGATAGTTCCACCGAAAGAAATTTCAGTTCCTTTTACGCTTGTAATTAATGCTGGATTAGAAAGTGCTGTTTCTGCCCCGTGAGACATACCGATACCAACTCCACCCATACCACGCGCTTTTGCACCCATACCAATTAAGTGATCTCCATTTGTTGCGAATGCCGCGGTTGATGTCAATGCAACTGCTGCTGCAACTGCCAATTTAATACTACGTTTCATTAATTCTCCTGAATTATTTTTTTCAAATCGGTAAACGATTTGTTAACAGTGTCATTATAGAGGGGATAAAATAAATCTAAACTTAACACGAATTTATCACATAATAAGCATTTCGAATAGTAAATATCACAAATAAAAAATGACGGTGTTATTAGGGTTTATTATGATACATTAGACGTCAAAAAAGGCTCAAATAGCCCTTATGAGGAATGAGAAAGCCTAACAAAGAGTAAATGGCGATTTTATAAAATTGTAATAACTTTTTGAGAAAAGAAGAAAGTGTTTCAAATAGTAACACAAGAGGGGACAAGGGGAAAGCCCCTTGGCTATGCTAGTGAAGCATAGGTGCAAAAATGCACAAAAGCAATAGTGCGATTAAAAGCTTTTCCATTAAATCCCCTTCTAATAGATTCTTTGGAGGGCAAAAAAAAAGGTCAAGGGGTAATTAATCCCTTGACCTTAGTCTTGCCGCTCCATCGAATCTACCAGAAAGTTTTAATCGCAAAAGAATTATAGCATAAAATAAAAAAAGAACATAGTTATATTAGATTGATTTAGAAGAAGAAGTTGAGATTAGTTTTAAGAGTGATTGATTGTAAATGAAGTTGAAGGATTAAATCCGAGGCCAGGCGGCGACCTACGTTTCCACACCTGAAAGATGCAGTATTATGAGCGAAGAGGGTCTTAGCTTCCGGGTTCGGAATGGGACCGGGC
>CAIMUF010000061.1 GCA_903844635.1 uncultured Sulfuricurvum sp.
GGAGTATTCTCACACCTCAAAAAACTTATCAAATTACATCAGGGATTGGCTAAAAAAAGGAAAGTGAAACTGATAGATGAATTTCTAGATAACTATAATAAAAAATGATTTCTTAGCAACCCGAATTTTTCATTACGCCTAAAGCTTCAATAAGGCGGGTTTGGAAAAAATATACTGCAATGCCGCCATCGGGCAAAAGTAGCAAAAAAACCGTTTTTTGACAAACGACCCCACTAAAAACAGTCCTGTTATAATCATCCCTAGTGCTGTCATCACCATATCTGTCTTCGACGAAAAATCGATATAGAACTGATTAAAATGACCCGTAAACGCTGGAATCATCATCCGTCCGGGACATATATCACAAAACGGCATCGAGAGACCATTGGGGAGCTTCGGAAGACCAAATACTGAGTTAGCAATCATCACAGGGAGCAGTAGCAACAAAATCAGCAGAATATATTTGATGCTTTTAATCTTCCCGCGATTTGCCCATGAGTATTCGCTGTAACGAATTTTGGATTTTTCACGCAACATCGTTAGCCAGTCTTGCATCGTCCCCAGAGGGCAGACGAAACCGCACCACCCTTTATTCAATGCCCAAAACCACACGGCAAACATCCCCAAAGAGATGAGAAACGCATATCCCGCAAACCCCATAAACATATCAATCGGATGTTTTAAATCATGTTGAAGCTCACCAACATAACACTTCCCGCCCGTCCCCTCGCCGTTAAAGACACAAGCAAATGTCGGTAATTTATCGCCCAAATCGAGCCCAATATATCCACCATATACTATTAAAGCAAACGCAACAATCTGAAACCAAAACCGAAACCGCACGAGATTCATATTGTTCACCGCACGGCGGAGAGAGAATTTATTCTTCGTCAAAATAAATCTCCTTAGGCGTTTTTCGTTTGCGACGTCGGTTGTAATAAAGCCCTAGTGAAAAGACCAACATCACCCCGATAGCAGTCGCAAATCCCAATACTTTGGATTCGTATTCGAGCGGCGATGCACCAAACGAGAGAGGTAAACTCATCACATAACGGACAGCATGATATTTTTCCGTGCCGTAAATTCCCGATTCATTCACATCATACGACGCTTCGACGATCATCTTTTCGGAATGTTTTTTCTCTTTTTCGGTTGCCGCATAGGTACTGCGCGGAATTTCAAATGAGGTCATCCCCTCTTCATCGGCTTGAATCGTGGCATTCCAGCCGCTCTCCATGCTCACTTTCAACGGAACATCTTTTTGCACTACTCCTTTATAATAAATCTTGAAAGGGGCAATGTCGCCGGAATACAGACAGCAATTAATATGATGCTTCCGAATCGGTCGTTCCATAATAATCTCAAAAGGTATTTGATCCAAAGGTTCTCGCCCATACTGGGAATCGTTCGTCTTTCCTCGCATCTCTTTGAGAACAGATTTGGAAATATCTCCCTCTTTGTTGTACACTCGAAGCGATGAGAGATGAACATAAAGCACCTCATCTCGTACCGATTTTTGCTCTAAAAAGAGATGATAATTTCCTTTATAAAGAGGGCTAAAAGAGATTTTTCCGTCTATCACATTGTGCTTTGTAATATTATTATCCATATCTCGGATATAAACGATGGCATTTTTAAGATTACGCTCAGTTTCACTCTCTTCCAGTGTCCCCTTTTTAACAGTAAATGCTTTAACCTCTAACTCTTTTGATCCTGCAGTGCAGCAGGACTTCTTTTTTACTTCATCAAGCCATAGTGTATCATCGGCGAAAAGTGGAAGGCTCACGCATGCCATCCCAATCAGCAAAACAGTTTTATAGATGATGTTTTTCATGACTAAAAATTTGCCGATAATTGTATCGTTGCGCCACGTCCGGGCATACGGTAATATTCATAATATTCACGATCAAGTACGTTGTCTATCATCAGACTGGCTTTGAAGTTTTTATCGATTTTATAATTTACTTTTAAATCAATGACGCTGTATTTACTGTACCCTGTCCATACATCTTTAACAACGTCGGAGTTATCATTGCTACTAAATTGCTCTCCAACATAACGACCAGACAATACGCCTGACCAATCCCCTCTTTGCGCTTCAAAAGCAAGTGAAAACATCTCTTTTGGAACATTGGTAACACGTTTACCTTCCATCCCTGTGTTGGTATCGTCTTTCGTAATTCTTGAATCGGTATACGCATAACTTCCAGAAATCGACAACCAATCTGCTAATGGATATTCCCCAGCAAGTTCAATCCCTCGCGCTAATGCCTCGCCGGTGTTTTCTTGGCGTGCAACATAATCAATCACTTTATTAATAACTGGATCCGTATATTGATCTACCTTCGTAATCTTTTGATAAATCAAATTGGTCGTTTTGGTGATGTAATACGTAGCCGTTGCTTTTCCGCCATCCACAAAATGATATTCAACCCCTAAATCAAATGCTTTTGCCGTTTCAGGTTTCAAGTCAGGATTGGAATAAATCATCTTTCCATTGGGTGCTGCAGCACCTGAGAATGTCGGATTGGCAAACAAATAATAGTTTGTCGGTGCACGGAATCCCGTTCCTACAGAACTCTTAACAGAGAAACGATTGTTCACCTGATAAACTCCGGCTAACTTTGGGCTAAATGCAGATTCGCTGCGATCTGGATACTCAAACGTCCCAGGAACCGTTCCCGTGGTGACAACTCCCGTTCCTCCTGCCGTCCAAGAATCGTATCGTCCCCCTACATAGATCAACAAATCATCTCCAACTGCAATTTGGTCCTGTAAAAATAATGAATTGGTCGTACTTTTTGCATCAATCCGATCCAGCTCTGCCGTCTTTGTATCCATGTCTGTCCAATTGGATGTGGCATATTTTTTTTGATGAAGACTACCTATCTCAGTTGCCGCTCCTACAATAAGAATCTGACTATCGCCGATAGGTGAACTAAGCTGCGCCGAGGCATTAGTCGTGCTGTTTGGGGATGTACTCAATGTCCCTGCACTCGAAGTCAGTGTTGCTGTTGACCCGATACTGGCACTCCAAGAATCCCGATCAATTTTCCCTACACTTAAACTAAGTTTTGAATCTCCGATCTTGCCATCGTATCCGGCAAAATATCTCAATGCAGTATTTCCCATCGGAATCGATCCAGCAAAATCTTGCTCTTTGATGGATGTTTTTAATCCGTTTAAACTAAGATTGGTTGCTGTAGTAGTAATCGGAACTGGAAGTCCAGTTGCGGCATCGGTCAAGTAACTATTATAAGTGCTCGCCAAACTTTCATTATCCGAATATGCAAATCCCGCATGAATTTTCGAATCCGTGGTTAAATCATAAAAAAGCTTAGCATGAATATTTCGAGCCTTAGAAACATTCAGCCCTTTATCCCCCACTATATACGTTGGAACTCCCGTTGTCGTTGTCGTCGGTATTGCACCGTCAACAATAATCGCACCAACTGCAGGTGTCCCTGATGGTGTTTTAGTTACATAGTCCGATACATACCCGTCACGATTGTTCTGAGAAACCCCAAAAACTACCCCCAAGCCATTGTCGAACTTATTACGATACAGTGCACTCGCATATTCTCCTGCAGAATCACCAAAACCTTTGCCCATCGTAAACGACATCTCTTCTTTAGTTGGTTCTTTCGTCGTGATGCTAATCACTCCGCCCATGGCGTTACTTCCATATAATGACGAACCGACACCGGGCACTACCTCAATGCTTTCTACATCTTCCATAGAAACCATAGCCCAGTTCACTTGTCCCGAATACGCATCGACCATATTCATCCCATCCACTAAAACGGCAATCTTAGTTAACGTACCGCCCTGACCGCGAATCGAACTTAGCATCGTTACTCCAGGTCTGGCATTGCCCAATGCGCCCCCCCGAAGATAAAGTCCCGGAACTTTAACATTTAACGCATCTCCAAGTCGTTGATTGTTTGATTTTTCTATATCCTCCGCAGTAATTACCGAAACATTCACAGGTGCTTCTAGCGTCGATTGCTCGATTTTAGACGCACTCACCGTTACATCACCCAAATTAACCGCTTCCCCAGCAAAAGCACTGCTGCAGACAGCAACTGCAGCTAAAGATAATTTAATCATTTTCATTTTTTCTCCTTATGACCTTTAAAAATCAATCGGATTATTTCAAAAAATTGTTACATTAGTGTTAAATTAAAAAATGGAGTTAACACTAATGTAACAATCTTATTTCATAATTGCACACTTAATTTACAAAAGAGCTATTTTTATGATGGATGTGTTACCTCTTTTTTCACTGTTTCTTATTGCATTATCCTATGGCGCGACGGCGTGCATGCTCTCGTGTATGCCCATCCTCTCGCCGATTCTTTTAGCCAACAGTGCAACACGCCAAGAAGGCCTTCGAGTCCTTATCCCTATCACCGCAGGGCGCATTAGCGGTTATACCCTCTTAGCGGTTATAGCATTTAGCGGATCAATATTCGTCCAATCAATGCTCAAAGACAAAACCTTAATGGGCTATATTTTAGGAAGTATGACACTGTTACTTGCACTTAAACAACTGCTCGCCATTCGAACAAAATATACCTGTTGCGCTCAAACCATACAACCCAGCAAAAGCACCAACACCACCCTTTTTGCGACGGGACTTCTTTTATCGATGTCCATATGCGCTCCCGTTGCTACCATGATGACACTCAGCGCAACCGCTCCTTCATTGGGATGGGCAGTTTTGTATGGATTATTTTTTGGACTGGGAGCTACTCTGTTGTGGTTTTTCTTTTTCTCCGTTGTTTTAACGACTGCGCTAAAAGAAAGCCTTAATCACTTAACACGCTATCGACGCACCATTGAAATAATGGCTCCGATTTTATTAGCGTGTGTCGGAATTTTAATTTTTAATGGATGGATACGACTATGACCATGACCCCTCAAGCCAAAGCCTTTGGCCTCTCCTTTGCTCTTCACACCTTAATGGCGCTTCTTGCGATGTTAGCCCTTACCCGGATGTACCATCCTGTTAATCTGGATGTTATCCCGATGAAACATGTCACACTCGTGAGACTTTTTCAAGTGACCCCAACCCCAATTCAGCCCACAACACCTGCACCTGCCATCACAACGCCCTCGCCCATACAGCCCCTAACAAAACCAATCATACCTACCAAAACCCAACCTGTTGTGACTCAAACAATACCCGTGCACTCCATCCCAGCTGCGACACAGCAAACCATGCCCATAGAAACGAAACCAACCATCGTCGCAGAGACAAAAGCGCCTCCCGTTCAAGCCGCAGCTCCAGCAAAACCAAAAGTCGATATTACTGCTGCGAAACAATCGTTCTATGCCTTATTACGCACCAAAATTCAACAAAGCCTCCGCTATCCTTTTGCAGCAAGACGTGCAGGAAAAGAGGGAGAAATCGGAGTACGATTTACACTTACTGACGATGGGACAATTAAAGGAATCTCGGTTCAACGCGGAGAAGATATTTTTCATAATGCAGCAAAACTTGCAGTGGCATCAGCATCTGGTGTCAAAGTTCCTGATGCTTTGTCTGAAACACTCCCGGCAGAAATCGATTTAACGCTCGAATTTAAGCTCAACTAATATACCATTTAATTATTTTAATTATAATATTGATGTATTCTATTGAAGTAATATCTTGTAAGATTGGAGAAACAAAATGTCAAAAAAATTACTCTTGAAAATAGGTGCATTGATTGCACTTACGATAACGGTCCCCCAAAGTTTTGCACAAGCAAACGGCGAATCTATTTTTGATCAAAAATGTGCCATGTGCCATTTGAAACAAAGACCCTCAGCCGATGAGATGAAAAATATGATTGCGCCCCCGATGATGGGCGTCATACGTCACGTCAAACAAGTAAAAACAAACCGCACTGAGGCAATAGCATTTATCGCAGACTATCTCTTTGCTCCGTCCCAAAAGAGTGCCGTTTGTCTTCCTCAGTCGATTGCAAGATTTGGCGTCATGCCCTCACAAAAAGATAATCTTACAAAAGAAGAGGCTCAAACGGTCTCAGCCTATATTTATGATACTTTTTGAGCGAATTTTAATCCTTAAATGATGTGAAACTAAAAATTTACCTAAGATGCACTGTGGTATAATCGCGCCATTATTTAGAACCCTAAAAGGTAACTCTTATGCGCCAAACCATTACAGAAAAAATATTCTCTCAACACGTTGGAAAAGCTGTGTATGCAGGTGAAATCATCCGCTGTCCTATCGATATGGTCATCGGAAACGATATTACCACTCCTATATCTATCAAAGCTTTTGAAGAGTCAGGTGCGACAAAACTTGCCAATCCTGAGGGTTTCTCGCTTGTTTTAGACCATTTTATCCCCGCAAAAGATATCGCTTCTGCAAATCAAGCCCGCATCAGCCGTGATTTCGCTAAAAAATATCAACTCAAATACTTTTTTGATGAAAAAGACATGGGGATCGAACACGCATTGCTTCCAGAAAAAGGTCTCATCGTTCCGGGTGATGTCATTATCGGTGCAGATTCTCACACGTGTACTCACGGTGCACTTGGAGCTTTCTCTACTGGAATGGGGTCGACTGATTTGGCGTTTGCTATGATTACTGGAGGAAACTGGTTTAAAGTTCCTGAAAGTATCAAAGTTGTCCTAAGCGGAAAACCGGGTAAATACACCACTGGTAAAGACATTATCTTAGAAATTATCCGTCTGATCGGTGTTGATGGCGCCCTTTATCGTACTTTAGAATTCACCGGAAGCACAATCCAATATCTCAACATGGATGATCGTTTCAGCATGTGTAACATGGCAATCGAAGCGGGTGCAAAAAGCGGTATTGTTGCGTATGATGAAGTGACTGCCCAGTTCCTCGCCGATAAACCGTTGGCGCGCAAACCGCAACTTCATTACTCCGATGAAGACGCGACCTACGTTCAAATTCTTGAAATCGATGTCGGTAACCTTGAGCCTGTCATCGCTTATCCATTTTTGCCTTCCAATGGACACAGCCTCTCTCAGGCCGTAAGTGATGCTATCAAAATTGACCAAGCATTCATCGGCAGCTGCACCAACGGTCGATTAGGAGATCTTAAAATCGCCGCTGAAATTCTCAAAGGCAAGCGCGTCCACCCGGATGTTCGTCTCATCGTCACACCGGCGACCCAACGCATCGCACGAGAAGCGACCAAAGCAGGATATATGGACATCATCATCGATGCAGGCGGGGTTGTTTCCAATCCGACTTGTGGCGCATGTTTAGGTGGCTATATGGGAATCTTGGGCGATAATGAAGTCGCTGTTGCGACCACCAACCGTAACTTCGTCGGACGCATGGGCTCACGCTCCTCGAAGGTCTATTTGGCGAATTCTGCCGTTGCGGCTGCTTCAGCAATCACCGGATATATTACCGACCCTGAAACGATAAAATAACCTCTTTCTGGGAGGTTATATTCCCGTATTATTTACCATTCCATTACTACAATTCATTCACATTTTTATTCTAAAATACTCTAGCCTCAAAATATAATAACGATTATATTTTGGATTAGCTATACTTTGAAAATACAATACATAGGGATTACAATGCGTTCTTTTTATCTCGCTTCTTTACTTTTACTCGGCTCATTTTCCAATGCTAGCGCCTTTGATCTTGGTGGCATGATGCAAACCGTCGCTCCAATCGCAACTTCAGTCGCACCTATTACAGATGCAAAACTTCTCTCCAATCCATTGATCAAAAACCTCACTACTTCTTTGGGTGTCACTCCAACCCAAGCCATTGGTGGAACAGCGGCTATTCTTAATGACGCAAAAGGCAATATGAAGCCAGCTGACTTCAAAACCCTCACAAAACAAGTCCCTCAAGTCAATACGCTCCTCTCCGCAGCACCTGCTGGCATGCTAGGACTTGGAAGCCTTGGTTCACAGTTTTCAATGCTGGGAATGGATGCATCCATGATGGATAAATTTTCACCCCTCGTGCTCCAATATCTTCAAAACGGTGCAACACCGAGTATGGATAAAATTGTAGCCGCAGCCTTCGCACAATAAATGTTTACCCTGCCTTGTATTCTCTTCGCAGGGGGAAAAAGTTCCCGCATGGGACAAGATAAATCACTGCTTTCTTTTGGCGGATATACCTCTCTTGCTGCATTCCAATATAACCGACTTACCAAACTTTTCAACAATGTCTATATTTCCACCAAAACACGTGAAAAATTTGATTTTGAAGCCCAATTTATCCTTGATGCAGACAATAGTGACTTTGCCCCAACAGCAGGTTTTGTGAGTGCTTTTGAGAACTTGAAGTGTGAAAGTTTTTTTGCCCTAAGTGTCGATACCCCTTTTGTTGATGTCGATACCATCGAAATGCTTCTAGACGCGGATGAATCTCATCTCGATGCCGTCATTGCCAAAACGCCTTCAGGAACTCATCCCCTATGCGGAATTTATCATCACACATTGCTAGAAAACTTTCAGCAGATGCAGCGCGAAGGTGACCACAGACTAGGAAAACTTCTCTCCATGAAGCAAACGCGTTTTGTAGAATTTGAAAACGAAGAAATTTTTATGAATCTCAATCATCCTCACGAATATGAAGAAGCACTTTCTCGCTATAATAATAAAAAATAAATAGGGGTTTACCCAATGCATTTAACCCACCTCGATGAGCGTGACCGACCAAAAATGGTCGATGTATCCGACAAAACTGCCACCACTCGAGTAGCCATTGCAAGCGGACTCATTACCATGAGCCAAGATGCCTTTGATGCTGTCGTCAACCAAACGGCCAAAAAAGGTCCTGTCCTCCAAACGGCTGTTATCGCTGCCATCATGGGAACCAAAAAAACAAGCGACCTCATCCCAATGTGCCATCCACTCAATCTCAGCGGTGTAAACTGTGACATTGACGAACTTACTGATTTACCTGGATTTCGCCTTACTGTCACGGCAAAACTAACAGGACAGACAGGCGTGGAAATGGAAGCCCTCACAGGAACAAGCATCGGCTTGCTCACTATTTACGATATGCTTAAAGCAATTGATAAAGGGATGGTCATCGGACCCATCCAACTTGAAACCAAATCAGGAGGAAAAAGTGGCGATTACATGCGAAATGAACGGACAAACACTACAGCTTGAATACCCTTGCTCGTGGTGCTATAAAGTAATAGCATTCGAGAGGGCAGGCATTGAGATAGCGGCGATGGAAATTTTTTCTGAGCGAATCTATTCCCTTAAGCTCTCCAACACGAGCGGCACTGGGAAGTACGTCAGCATGAACTTAGAACTGTTGGTGCATAATGAGGATGAACGTACCTTTTTTTACGAAACACTCAAAGCACATCAGCACATCAAAATGGTACTATAAAGGAAACACATGAGCCTCGAAACATTTGAAAGTCACTTTAATCTTCAAGATATTGCTAACCTCCCTCTGGATGAGTTAAAAAGTCGCACATCCGCACTCTTAAAAGAGGAGGCTTCTTCTCTTCACAATGAACTCGAAGAACTCATCGAGCAAAAAGAAAAAATCGAGCGTCAAATAGCTCGAAAAAGTGACGAATTGCAGCACCTGAAATATCAATGTTTTGATATTTTAGAAAAAAAGTTTAGTGAGAATGAAGAGATTTTAGCGAAATTGCACCTCATCAAGATTCAATCCGTAGATCTTCTTGACATACTTGAGGAGATGGTCGAATCAGCGATCATCACAACTCTCGAACGGGATTCTGATACCGAAGAGACGTTGCATGAAATCATTAAAGAGATAACCTTCCAAACGCTTAATGCCAACGTCCTAAATGCTGTTCGTATTCGACGCATCTTTTCAAGTATACTTCAAAGCGCGCTCAATGTTGCCGAAGCAACACCCAATCAAGCTGAACCGATTTTACGGGGAACACTTTTGGGTATCCGCTCAGCACTCCATAAATCGATAGAGAAATTCCGTCAATATCTCCTCTATCTTCCCGATGAAATCCGAGCGCTATACCATAAAGAGTATCAATTGATCGAAGATGAATTGGAACAAATACATACCCTATTTGGGCAAATTGTCCACTCTCTTGCCAAAAACAACTCTCCTGTCCTCATAGAACAACTCACAGCTATTGGCACAGAAATCCGTTTGGACAGCGATGAACTCTCGATTTTGTCGAAAGAAACAGCCAAACTACTCCAGGGTAAACTCTCTAAACTGCGTCAAGAAGTAAGTGAACGCGGTGCGGCACTGCTTAATTCTAACTCAGCACAAGAAGCAAAAGCAATGGGCAAAAGAGCGTGGAGTGTTGCGAAGTCAACGATGGAAGGGGCACTAAAAAGTGCCAAAGAAGCTATGGAGAAAAAATAATCTCTCGTCATACCTGCGAATTCGGGTATGACGAATTAGCTACATATCCTTAGCCATCGTAAACATATTACTAAACTCTTTTTTATAACCGGAACAACGATCACAAATTGGATCACCACCTTTATAAGGGAACGGGCAACGGCACTCATTGCACATCACCATATCATAATAAACCAGCTGCTCTGAGCGCTCATATGCGATGCTTACCATGTCAAATCCAGCTTTAGCCGTAATGGCATTAGGCTTGCATATATCTTCACATATTCCGCATCCGATACACTTGCCCTGCGCAAAATAGATCCCCTGTTTATCTGAGGTCGGGAACAATGCATCCGTCGGACAAAATTGGGTACAATCACCACAATTCGTACACAGATCAAAAGCAATTTGTTTGTTAAAAAAAAGCGGTGATGATTCTGCAAAATCTGTTATTTCCATCGCCGTCACAACATCTTTAAGACTGTTTTTTAGCAGTACTTTCTTAAGCGGCATCGTCATATTGGGAAGCGCATGATGAGAGGCTGTCATGCTTTTTTGAACTCGTGGAGTATCCGCGACCACTTCTTTTGCTTTTTCCAATCCTTTACGAAAAAGGGCGCGGCGCGGTTCTTGTTCCTCATGAACTTCAATAGTATCGATTTTCTTATCCACTGCTATTTGTACTAAAAAGTCGTTTGCTTGATCAATAGTCGCACGAATAGCCGCTTCCATCTTTCCATGCTCATTCAACGCACATGCTGAACAATGACTCATATCACATACAACAGCCAATTCTCCGCGCAAGGTCATCGTCAACAAATGTTCGGTATCAAATACACCTAAACACGGTGTTGTACTTTTACATGAGAGCTGAGCATTTGTCTGAGACTGAAAAGATACCGAAAATTCATTGGGATCAAAACTTTCAATCTCAAATGCTTCCGTAGGACAGCTTCCAATACACCCAGCACATTCTATGCATTCATTGTCAAACAAAGTAAGCTTATTACGGACTAAATGGATTGCTTCTTTCGGACACAAATCGATACAAATATGACAATCATTATGAAAATACTCATTGCGTAAACAACGGGTCGCCGTAAAACTAAAAAGGTTATTTTTTTGAATAAAGTTATGATTACCCATTGGCAATCTCTTGGTGTAGATATTCATAATCAGAGCATAAAAACTCCACCATAAAATCACATATATCTTTGTAAAAAGGGGTATCTGCCATACTTTTCATCCCTAACATATACGGGATAACCCACATAAATAAATGTTCATCCATAAACTGAACTTGCGCCTTCATCTCGTTACGAAATACCAGCATCTGCATGAAAGCCAATTCGATAGAGAGATGATCCGGAGCCATAAGCTCGGTTTGATCCATGTTGAGCTCAAAACCATGCGTAAAATAAAAAGCCATTACTGGGTTTTGTAGTCCAACGAGCGTTTCATTTTTCGCATCCAGGACAAATGACTCAACCGGCTGGGTATTGAGAAAAAAGAGGGAAGTATAATCGGTATTCAATGCCGAATATAGCTCCTCTTCATTGGTTGTGTCAAACCACGCTTTCGTCTCTTCACCAATAACCTCGAGCAATTGTTGATTATTTTTGAGGTCAGTGATAAAACGACGATCGGGGATATTGCTCATTACGCGCGATAAAAATGCATAGATATAACGACGGTACTCTGTATTCATAAATAATTCCTAAAAAAAGTAAGGGATTGTGTCACACGAGGACTTTGAGACAGCAAAGTTTAGACAATTAAAACACTAACCCAAAGAGGGGTTAGGTCGGTGTTATAAACACCCTTTGAAGAATGATTTCTTCGGTGGAGGAGGAGCTTTAAATTCGGTTGCAGCAATGGTGTTTGTTTTTTCATCCAATACACCAATGATAATAACACCATTCTTATTCATCCCCTCACCCAGTTCGGAGACTTTTAACTTGCTGATATCAACAAAATATGTTTTACCCGTATTATGTTGGTAAATAGCCAATTTTGGGCTAGTCGTTTCACCCGCATTGATTTTTTTGAAACAGTCATCCGAACCACACGTATAGTTTTCAAGATAACAATCCGCAAATGCACCTTGGGCAGCACATGCCGGAGTCGTTAACAGACCTTCAAACTCTTGCCCTTCATTTGCAAATGCGCCAACAACAAGTGCTGCGCATAGTAGTACAAATTTTTTCATTATTCTACCTCCGCTTTGAGCGTTTTAAGGTAAGCCACGATGTCTTCAACAGTCGCTTTGTCCAAATGACTGTAATCCGTCATCGTAGAAATACGCTTCCCTTTTTCAAGATTGTACCATGGTGTATTGCTGTGAGCATTACGATTATACCCTGGAACAACCACTGCTGATGGTTTTAGGATGGATTCACGTAAATAAGCAGCGGTCGAATATCCCCCAACATTTTTAAGGGAAGGAGCCATAAACGATTTAGGATCAGCTGCGTTCATTTGGTGACAGCCATTACAACCATTTGCTTCAAGAGCTGCTTTACCTTTGGTCGCATCCCCTTTAGAATCAGTTGTCAAATCGCTAACCATTGCTGCATTAGGTTTTTGTCCATCAAGATTGATTGCAATCCAAGACGAAAGATTTTTAAGTCCGTTACGACCCATTTTTGATCCATCCCATACAGCGATGGATACTGGAACTGTTCCACTGAGATTAACATAGGCATCTTTTAGAGGACGAGTTAATATTCCACTCCATCCATTTGTACCATACACCATAGAACTGTTAGATTTAACCGACCCGTCTTTGACTTCAGTCAATGAACGGAATCCTTCACCCACAAAGATACGCTCATAATCTGTCACTGCAAGTGATGCGACTTTCGCATCAAATTCAGCCAATTCTTGACCGAATACACCCGTTTGTTGACGATTTATTTGATTACCAACGTCTTTATTGCCATTTGGCTCATATACTTTTTCGTTTGCTTTTTGAAGATGCACGACGACAGGGCGATCAACAGAGCCCATTCCAATATACGGAAGAGGCTGAGGCTTAGCTGTAGCGCCTGCAAATTGAACTGCAAAACCGTCACTGTAGGTTGTTGACGCATAGCCAGATTGTAGATCCTTAGATCCATCCGCCCATTTAACCATCAAGGCCATATTTTTGCCATCGTACACTGCAGCAACTTGTGCTTTTTTTGCTTTTGCATTTTCAGTTAATTCATTTGCTTTTTTGTCATTCATTTCAATAGCAGTCTGCGGATAAAGAGTTACATCCGAAAACTTTGCATTTGACCATACAGCTGCATCCTCTACGTTTGCAACTTTGACTGCTGTGATTGCGCTGTTTGCTGCCAATGCGGCAGATGCCGCAACACCCAATGAAAGGAGTGATGTTAAAATCTTATTCATTAGTGGTGTCCTCCCGCTTTCGTAAATTTACCGGCAAGGTAGCGAGTATCTACAGGTGCCAATGGTGTACGTTTTTGTTCTTTTGCAACTTCTTGATAATAATTGTTATCCAAACGGAACATATCCGCATGTTGATATGCAATCAAAATATCCATAAGTTCACTGACGCCTGTCTCTTTGCGTTTCTTCATCTCGTCTTTCAACGTTTTGATTGCTGCATGAACATCAGGTCCAAAGAGTTTTTCAAGTTCTTCGATTGGAAGACGTGTTGATCCCTCGATGATTTTCCCCTCAGCATCAAATTTAGCCGGAGATTCGGTCGGTGGAACATAATATACATTTGGTTGCGTACCGTAATCAGGACGTAAACCAATTGCTACTTTGTATTGGTGTACCAATTTATACACTTGTGACTCTTCATCATCCAAGAAGCCTACAAAACGGATACGACCGACACATTGTTGTGCACATGCCGGTGGCAATCCCTGCTCAATACGTGGGAAACAAAGGATACATTTCTCTGATTTAGAGATTTTTGGATTGAAATAGATTTTTTTGTAAGGACATCCCGCGATACAATAACGGTAACCTTGACAACGATCTAAATCCACCAAAACAACACCGTCTTGCTCACGTTTGAAGATAGCATCACGAGGACACGCACTTAAACATCCCGGATTTGTACAGTGATTACAAATACGTGGCAAGTAGAAGAAATAGTTGTCTTGAGGGAATGCACCTGCTCCTTGATCCTCGTCCCAGTTTGGTCCCCAAGTAGGAGATACATGTGGTTTAAAGGTACTGTGCTCAGCACTTTCCGTCATGATAGACTCATAGTTATAATCCCAAGGAACCCCATAATCGGCTTCAAGATTAGGAATAACTCCCGGTTGAAGATCGCCTGCAGCATCAAATCCGCCGCCAAGCTCCATCCAATTTTTTGGATAACCCGTACCCGGATAGGTCTCAACGTTATTCCAATACATATATTCACGACCATTACGGTTCGTCCACTGTGTTTTACATGCCACAGTACATGTTTGGCACCCGATACATTTGTTCAGGTCCATGACCATTGCTAATTGTCTTTTAGACATCTAAACCCCTTAATATTTTACGTCAGTTGCTTTTTCATAGTTCACGGCACCA
>CAIMUF010000062.1 GCA_903844635.1 uncultured Sulfuricurvum sp.
AAAGTCTTTAAATTGGAAAACACCCAATGAGGTTTTTTATGGATTAGTAGCAGCGGCTTAAGCTAAAAATAGGTATGATTTTTTAAGTCAAAAAATTGCACTTCAGATTTAAATTTTGGATTATTATATTTTTCTATAATTTAAATATTTATCGTGCAAATTCTATTGTGCGACTCTCTCGGATAACATTTACTTTTATTTCACCTGGAAATTGTACTTTTTGCGCGATTTCATCCGCGATTTCTCGTGCCAACAATGCACTCTCATCATCATTAATACTTGTCGCATTAACAATAACTCTTACTTCACGTCCTGCATTGATCGCATAAGCTTGCTTAACGCCATATTTTGCAGTCGCAATCTCTTCGATTTCACTTACTCGGCGTAAAAAACTTTCCAGTACTTCACGTCGCGCTCCAGGCCGCGCGGCGGAAAGAGTATCTGCGGCACATACGCATGCACACTCGACACTTTTAATCTCTTCTTGTCCATGATGCGCATAAATAGCATTTATGACAACAGGATCTTCACCCAAACGTCGGCATACTTCTACACCTAAATCAACGTGATTACCACCTGCACTCTCTTGTGTCAGTGATTTACCAATATCATGAAGCAATCCTGCTCGTTTAGCTAGGCGTACATCTCCACCCATTTCGGCAGCCATTAAGCCGGCTAAATGTGCTACTTCGAGCGTATGTGCCAAAGCATTTTGTCCATAACTCGCACGATAACGAAGCCGTCCTATTAATCGACAAAGCTCTGGATGCATCACACCCAGTCCTAAATCAAAGACAATCTCTTCACCCTCACGTAAAATCGCATCTTCGAATTCATCCACAACTTTTTGGTAAATCTCCTCGATTCGTGCCGGTTGAATCCGTCCATCTTCGACAAGAAGCCCTATCGTTTTCGTAGCAATCGCACGACGATAAAGATTAAATGAGCTTACAACAATGGTATTCGGTGTTTCATCGATAATAATATCAACACCTGTTACCATCTCAATGGCTTTGATGTTGCGCCCTTCCTTACCGATAATGCGCCCTTTTAGCTCATCACTTTCCAGATGGATCACACTAATAAGGCGTTCAGAGGCAAATTCACCTGCGAACCTTGATGTTGCTTGACCTAAAATATAATCGGCTTTGCGCTTGAGTTGATCTTTTGTTTGTTCTTCAAGTTGACGCGTTAATCGTCCCAATTCTAATCGGGCATCATTACGCACTTGTTCGAACAATAATGATTTAGCTTCTTGTACCGAAAGAGCGCAACGCCCCTCTAATACAGAAGTAACTTGTTGTATTTTTTGATGATATTCTTCTTTTAATTTCTCTAAAGCACGCTCACTTCGTTCCAAATTCAGTCGTGTATTCTCAACTGCGCTTCGTAAAGCGCTTATTGCACTCGACTCACTAAGACGAAAAGCCTCAAAATCATTTTGTAGCTGAAGCACATGTGCTTCTTGAATACTCAAATCACTCTTTGCGCGGCTGTACACTTCATCATATTTACGTATCGCTTCTTTTTCAATCTCATTTGATCTTGTCGTTGCACGTAACAGTAAATTTTGCGCTTCAGACTCTATGGCATTTGCTTTTGCACGTGCTTGCGCTTCATAATGTTCGAAACTAGAGAGTGATATTTTTCTTGAAATTAAAAATCCGACTATCCCGCTTAAAGTGGCTATGCCACTGCCTACGAGCAGGCTGTTTAACATGAAAATCCTTCATTCTACGCACCCCATCAGGTGTGATCAGCAGATCGCCTTGTATGTCATAATCATCACACAACGGTAATGCAGTATAGCAAACACATGACTGTACAAAAATAGTTAACGGTTTACGTTTCAGTGTGGGAAAAAAACGATCATACATGCCTTTGCCAAAACCAATTCGGCGTCCAGCTCCATCCACACCCACGACGGGGACAATAGCAATATCAATTAATTTTATATTTAAGTTTGAAATCCGAGGTTCATAAATCCCGAAGGCTTTACGCTCCAACGGCAACCTTAATGGTACCATCTTGAAACTGACGTCATCCATAAATGGTAAATATAATGATTTTTTTGAGCGTAGAGCTAAAATAGTACGACGAATATCCGCTTCAAAACCAAAAGGCCAATAAAATAAAATTCTCTTCGAAGAGTTATGACGTAAAAATTTTAAAAGATAATGATTAATACGTGAATCACGATACAATTTACCCGTTTTCGGAAGATTTTTTTGTTGTTTTAAACAGTGGTCACGAAAATCATTTTTGGTCACTTCTAAACCTTTTTCGATATAATCATCATATTCTAGCCAATTTACAAAGGTTATCCATGCGTTTTTCCACTTTTTTTATCTCTTTAGTTTCTGCAATGTTCCTCTTTACAGGATGCAGTGATAATTCACCTGAAGAATCATTGGTCTCTACCGCTTCGTTTAACCTGCTTGATACCCAAGGCAAGTCGTACAGTGTCGAAAAACAGGGAAGTAATTTTACCCTCAGTGATAGTAAAGGCAAAGTTGTACTTTTTGATGTTTTTGCTACGTGGTGTCCACCATGTCGTGCAGAAGTACGTCATTTAGGCAATTTACAAAAAAAATATGGTGATGATTTGATCGTTATGGGGATTACGATTGAAGATGATGTCTCCAACAATGATCTTGAAAAATTCAAAGAAAAATACGGCGGTCAATATCTAATCTCCAATAAAGCACAAAACCAAGACCTTGCACGTGCCATAGCATCTACTATCGGTGTAGGGCAACAGTTTCCTATCCCGCTTATGATTTTATACAAAGATGGTCAATACATCACACACTATTCAGGGGCGACACCCGAAGAGATGATAGACAGTGACATTGCCCAAGCATTAGGTAAATAATCATGTTCAGTTTTATAAAAAAAGGGTTACAAAAAACCATTGAAGCCATAAGTGCTATCGTCCCTGATAAAAAACTCACTATAACTAAAGATGAACTCGAAAATATCTTACTCGAATCAGACGTTGAATATGATCTTGTTGAAATCATTTTACGTGAACTCTATCAAAATGAAGTAAGCCGTGAGCAATTACGTTCTAAACTGCTCGCAACACTCAACTTTGCTCAAAATACTCTTCCTGAAAATCCCAACAAACCTACCGTTTCTCTCATCATTGGAGTCAATGGTGCCGGAAAAACAACAACCATTGCAAAACTGGCACAACGCCATCTCAACAACGGTGAACGCGTTATTTTAGGAGCTGGCGACACATTCCGAGCTGCTGCTATCGAACAGCTCACTCGCTGGGCCGATAAACTCGAAATCCCTATTGTCTCATCTCGACAAGGTCATGATCCTAGTGCTGTCGCCTACGACACAATCGAATCGGCTAAAGCACGAGGGTTTGAGCAAGTTATCATTGACACCGCAGGACGTTTACATACCCAAACAAATTTGGGAAATGAACTCAAAAAAATCGTCCGTATCTGTGACAAAGCCCACACCGGTGCACCGCATCACAAAATTCTCATCCTCGATGGCACACAAGGAAGCTCCGCCATCGCCCAAGCCAAAGCATTTAATGAAATGATCGGCATCGATGGAATTATTATCACAAAACTTGACGGTACTGCTAAAGGTGGATCTGTGTTCAGTATCGCCTACGCGCTTGAGCTCCCGATTCTCTTCATCGGTGTAGGTGAACAACCGGAACATTTGATACCGTTTAACAAATATGAATTTGTGGACGGGATTTTGGATGCGATTTATGGGGAAGAAACTCAAAAATAATGGCAAAGAAAAAAACAACCCTCTTCGAATGTCAGCACTGCGGCTTTACCACCCCTAAATGGATGGGAAAATGTACCAACTGTGGCGGCTGGGACAGTTTTGTTGAGCTGAATGAACAACAGCAAGATATTATTAAAATCACTTCTTCCTCTTCACCCGCAGATGCCTCCAAAGCCAAAGAGATTACTAAAATCCAAGAAGAGACCACAGAGCGTTACAGCAGTGATGATGCCGAGCTTGATATGGTTCTTGGCGGCGGGATTGTTCCGGGTTCGCTGGTGCTTATCGGCGGAAGTCCCGGAGTTGGTAAATCGACGCTATTACTCAAAATTGGTTCAAATCTTGCTCGTCAAAATAAGAATGTTTTGTATGTATCAGGAGAAGAGAGTGAGGGACAAATCAAACTGCGCGCCAATCGTTTGGGTGCAAATGTCGATAATCTCTATCTTTTAGCTGAAATACGTCTAGAACAAGTTCTCTCTGAGCTCCATGAACGCAGCTATGAATGTATTATCATCGACTCTATCCAAACTCTTTATTCGGAGTCCATAGCCTCAGCTCCCGGATCGGTGACTCAAGTGCGACAAATCACTTTTGATTTGATGCGCATTGCCAAAGAACGCCGTATTGCAATCTTTATTATCGGGCACATTACCAAAGAAGGTTCCATAGCAGGCCCTCGCGTCTTGGAGCATATGGTCGATGTTGTCTTGTATTTCGAAGGGGATAGCGGTCATGAACTTCGTATTTTACGGGGCTTTAAAAATCGTTTTGGTCCGACAAGTGAAATTGGTGTTTTTGAGATGCGTTCGGAAGGACTTATGTCAGCGAAAGACTTGTCTTCACGTTTTTTCAATCGCAATAAATCTCAGAGCGGATCCGCTTTAACGGTGATTATGGAGGGCTCTCGTCCCATCGTCTTGGAAGTGCAGGCACTGGTAAGTGACACTCATGCCCCTAACCCAAAACGCCAAGCAACTGGATTTGATAATAATCGTCTTAATATGCTTTTAGCGTTACTGGAACGTAAACTCGAAATCCCTCTCAACAGCTACGATGTTTTCGTCAACATAACCGGCGGCATCAAGATCACTGAAACCTCTGCTGATTTAGCCATTTTAGCTGCCATCATCAGTAGTTTTCGTAACCGTTCTATTTCCAAAGAAACGGTTTTTATAGGTGAAGTTTCCCTAGTAGGAGATATTCGTGAAGTTTATCAGCTTGATCAGCGTCTCAAAGAAGCACATTCTCAGCAAATCACCAAAGCCCTAATTCCGAAGAAACCGCTTGAAAAAACAGCCATTAAATGCTACGAAATTGACGAAGTTAGTAAGCTGTTGGAGTGGTTTTAACGCTTCTAAGCTATAATAAGTCTATTAAATCAAAGGACATCTACCATGACAGAATGCTCTATTATTGCAGATCATAAATCCGAAGAACGCTACACTAAGCTTTCACTTGCTTATTCTACGGAGCAAGAAAAAGAACAAATTGAAGAAGCCATTCAAAAATGCACTACGGAATGTTCTATTCAACCCATTATTTATGGTGGAGATGTAACCGGTGGAAAAAAAATGATTACCATCGAATACCATGATGATTGTGATCGTGAGGGAGGCGCTGTCTATGAAAAGATTTTATGCACTCTTGGGATCAAAGAATGTCATTAAGCCTTAACAGTTCAGATAAAAGTGCCCAGCTTCTTCAAGAATTTGTAAAAGGAAATGAAACATTTCAACAAACCTATTTCAAAAAACATGAGGAACAATTGCTTAATCTCGTCCAAAATGGGCAAAATCCTCGTGCCTTATTTATCGGATGTTCAGATTCACGGGTTATCCCTGATTTGATCGTTCAAACTCGTCCGGGAGATTTGTTTGTTATTCGCAATGTAGGAAATTTCGTTGCACCCTATAAACCCGATGAAGATTTTCACTCAACTGCTGCCGGAATCGAATATGCCGTTGCTGTTTTGGAAGTTTCTGAGATCATTATTTGTGGACATTCTCATTGTGGAGCGATTGAAGCACTCTATAATCCTACCTGCGATACAACAATGGTTCATACTGCAAAATGGCTAACATTGGGAGAAAAAGCAAAATCAATGGCAATGATAGCATTAGGGGAAAATGCCCCTCGCGAGGAATTACTTCGGGCAACAGAGCAACTTTCCGTTGTGACCCAAATTGAAAATCTTCTTACCTATCCGTATGTAAAAAAATTAGCCGAGGAAGAAAAGCTTTTTATCCATGGCTGGTACTATGATATCGAAACGGGTGCTATAGAATATTATGATCCAGAAATATTTCAATTTCGACCACTTAGCGAGCTTGGCGAATAATTTTCAACGTTATAGTTAAAGTGCACTTTTCCCGTATACGCGGGAACGAAAAGTTTTTTACCAATTCAAATACAAAAACAATGATGACATAAAATAGTTAGCAATAAAAATAGCTACTGCTGAATAGACAACAGCATAGATCGTTGATTGCCCTACCCCTCTGGCTCCACCACTTGTGTGATATCCGATATAACTTCCAATAGCACTTACAATCCACCCGAATACTGCAGCTTTGATAACACCGGTCATAATATCATTAAGCTCACCAAAACGCATTACTGTATCTTGGTAGGCAATAGGATTTATTCCAAGCGCGCCCGTTGAAATAAAATAGGCGGATGTAACAGCAATAAAGTCGAACCATATAACGAGCAACGGAAGAGAAATTACGGTCGCAACAATTCTAGGTACCAATAGATACTCTTTTGAATCCACGCCTAAGATATCAATCGCATCAATCTGCTCACTCACTTTCATCGTTCCAAGCTCTGCAGCCATCGCACTGATAGAACGAGAAATAAGCATCAATGAGGCAAATACAGGTCCAAGTTCTTTGGTAATTGAGAGAAAGATCGTGTACCCGATAAAACTTTCAATACCGAATTGATGAAATCCGCTGTACAGCTGAATAGCTTCCACCATTCCCGTAAACAATGCCGTGAGCGTTACAACACCCAAACAGCCAAGCCCAATAATATCAATTTGGGTCAATAAAATTGTTGGCCGTTTAAAAACTTTTGGATAAAGACGAAACAGTCTAACCTGAAACAAAATAAACACACCAAAACGCTCAAGACTCTCAAAAATATTTAAAAAAGGACGCCCAATAAATCCAAAAATTGACTCAATCATACTCTAAACCCCACTTTGCTCTTACAAGTTTACTCAAATCGGGACAAATTTCAAAGGTTTCAAGATACAATAAAGAAAATATTTACTTTCATAGGAGCAACGGATGGCTGAAAAAGATAAAGGGCACCAAGAAGAAGATCTACCAGAGGGTGGCGAAAAGAAAAAATCGGGTAATTTGCTCCTGATTATTATCATTGCAGTTCTCTTTCTCATTATTATTATTGGTGGTATTATCGCCTTTATGATGATGGGAAGCCATGAAGAAGAAGCTGGTGCAGCTAAAACCACCAAAGAAGCTTCTGCTCACGGTGATGAAAAGGCTGCTGAAGGCGAAGCAGCTGTAACGGAGGCTGAACATACAGGTGATGCTCATGGAGAGGCATCAACGGAAGTAGGAATCATGTTCCCACTTGATCTATTTACTGTTAACCTCCTCTCCGAAAGTGGGAGACGCTATTTAAAAGTAGAAATGAACCTTGAGCTCTCAGGGGAAGAACTAGCCGTCGAGCTCGAAAAAAAGAAACCTGTGCTACGTGATACCATTATCCGTATTCTCTCGTCTAAATCACTCGAAGAGATTTCTACCGCTAAAGGTAAAGAGACACTCAAAGAAGAAATTGTCTCTGAGCTAAATAAACGCGTGAAAGATGGAAAAATTAAAAATGTTTACTTCGTTGATTTTGTCGTTCAATAACAGAGCATGATAGGAATTGATCTCATTAAAACGGCTCGAATGAAACGTCTTATGGAACGTTTCGGTAATCATGGATTATCCAAATTTTTGTCCACTGAAGAGATTGCTCTTGTCAAAAATCATTCTACAGCCGCAGGATTTTGGGCTGCCAAAGAAGCATGCTCAAAAGCTCTTGGGTGTGGAATCGGACATGAATGTGGATTTCACGATATAATTCTCTCAAAATCCCCAAAAGGTGCGCCACAAATTACTTTGAGTTCTAAAGTACAAAATACTTTTGCTATCACCAGCACCTCTGTGTCCATTACCCACGATGGTGAATATGCCATTGCTGTCGTGGCACTTTCTGCCTCTTAGAGGCAAGCTTTAGTGCCTCAGCGGCAAGCGTAGCCAAAGGAATAAATTCCTTTGGCGTTTAAATTAAATAATAAAAGGAACAATATGCGCAATAACACTCAATGTGAACTCTGTGGATCAACAGAAAATTTAGAACTTTTAAACATCGGAAATGGGAGTGATGACCAGTCGCTTACTCTTTGTGAAACATGTCGTACTCAAATCAATAATCCTGAAACACTTGATGCAAATCATTGGCGTTTTCTAAGTGATACCATGTGGAGCGAAATACCTGCAGTTCAAGTGATGTCGTACCGTCTGCTTAAGGCACTGGGTGAATCTGATCTCGTTGATATGATGTATTTTGAAGATGATCTCAAAACATGGGCAGATGCTGGACTATTAAAAGTGGCAAATGAATCAACAGAGGGACCAGTCGTACACCGTGATAGCAATGGGACTATCCTGCTTCAAGGTGATACCGTCACTCTCATCAAAGATTTAGAAGTTAAAGGGGCAGGATTTACCGCCAAACGTGGAACCATTGTAAAAAATATCCACCTTACCGATGATGCTAAATTTATCGAAGGTAAAATTAACGGCACTCAAATCGTCCTTGTAGCTGAATACATGAAGAAAAGTAATTAAAATAGTATAAAGCTCTTTACAAAAAACACCTCGTCCTAAAAACAAGAGTATAAAAGTTTTAAGACCTGATTAATGCAAAACTCAATCAACCTAACAAATTTATTTCGTAATACCGTGCTTGACACGGTTTCGATTTTAATAATATCTACGGTTAAATGAGTGTCATCATTCTTTTTACTGCGTAAAGTCAGTTCATCATATAAATAAACATCATAATAATCTCATTTTAATGATTTATAATTGCTCGTATAAAAATATTAAAAGAGTTTCATGCTATTAATAAGTATAGAGCTCTAAATAGTCTGCTTTTATCCTCTATCAAAAGTATATTAAGTGCGTTAATTCTTTTTACAGCGTAAGGTCAGCTTATAATAGAGAAAGGCACAAACAATCATTAATGGCAAAAATAGCTAAAATAATTATCAATCACGAATACAACTCTATTAATATAGATATGTTGATTAAAGATAAGGTGATTCCATTTGATGTTTATATCAAGCGTTATAACGATTTTGTAGTCATTATCGAGTCAGGTACGATTTTAGATCAAAATCTTAGGGCAAAATTGATGACTCATGAATCAATCTATATAAAGAATCATGATTTAGATAAGCTCACTGAGTATACTGCTCTCTACAGCTGCATCACTGTTTTAAATCATTCTAAAAAAATAGTAGACCCAATTTCTGAGGCATTAAAAATTACAGAAAAAAATGGACATATTAGTGATTACAAACGAAAACTTTTTTTTGTCTATTCAACAACTGCCGATTTAACTCAATATTTATTTGATAAAAGAGATGAAAATCTTCATCGTGAAGCCTTGTATGCATGTGTACGTGAAATTGTAGATACTCTCAATACTGACATAAATGTAATGCCTACCATTCTGAAATTTATGCCTGAAGAATACACCACCTACCATCACAGTACTAACGTTGCATTTTTTTCAGTCATTCTCGGATACAAGCTCAAGATGAGCCAACAAGAATTACTTGATTTAACCTATGCAGGCTTAGTACATGATATTGGTAAAATACGGATTGATTCTATCATTTTGGAGAAGCCTTCATCTCTGGAAGAAAATGAATTTGAGTTGGTTAAAGAACATTCACAAATCGGTTACGATATTTTGGAAAAAAATGGGATTGTCAATCAAATGATACTTAAAGCGGTTAAGCATCATCATGAAAGACTCGATGGTTCAGGATATCCTGATGGGCTCCGAGGCAAAATGATTCCTAAGGCCGCTCGTGTCATCGGAATGTGTGATACTTTTGATGCCCTAACGACGAAGCGAACATTTCGAAAAAGCTATACCAGTTTTGAATCACTGTTGTTAATGAAGCGGGATATGCATACACAATTTGATGAAAGCTTGGTCGATATATTTATTCAAATGCTTCGATAAAAACTATCGAAAAGCTTTTCACCCACCGCCAACAAAGTCAAGCAGTTCAATAACATCACTATCGTTCAATACAGCACTGTTCCAGACATCTTTTTTCACAATCTGCATATTGACTGCCGCAGCCATTACTCGCTCTTCTAGACCCAAAGAATGGATTACATCAAACAGAGTTGAGTTTTCGCTTATCTCACGCATTTCACCGTTTACTTTTACTTTTACTTGCATCCTACTTCCTCATGCTTTATTTTAACATTTGAACAATATTCATATTTTTCTTTGCCACTGCAAAATCATACGGCGTTGCGCCGTCATTATTTTTAACTTTCGGATCTGCTTTTGCCTTAAGTAAAAAATCGACCACCAAATCGTTTCCGCTAAACGCCGCTTGATGCAGTGGAGTAATCCCCTCATTATTGGCCAAATTAACATCTGCACCGTTCATCACAACAAAAGTTGTCAATTCCAAGTTTTTTTTCTTGACGGCTAAAATAAGCGGCGTATTGCCTTGATTATCTTGAAAATTAATATCCGCACCCCGACTCAGTAAAAAACGTGCCATCTTCATATCTGAGAGTTTTACCGCTACATGTAAAGCACTTAGCCCTGCTTGATTTGGTTCATCAACTTTAGAGGAAATTGCCAAATATTTTTTGACTTTTTCAACATTTCCTTCATATACGGCATCGTGTAATTCACCTGCATATAAAGATAAAATAGAGATGAACATTAACAAAAGCAACTTCATTTTTTATCCTTGCGTAAAACGTATCATCTTAAACCGCTCACCCATCAGTGATGGGGTTATGAGAATTTTAACTTTTTCGAGTTCTTGGGTATAGATCTCATCGCTGGCATTTTCTTTTAGCATTGAGAGCAAATCCAAAATACCCATTTCAATCAATGCCACTAACTGCGTTGAAAATTGAACGCACTTTATCCCTTGCGCCTCAAAAGCATCTCGTACATGCGAAAAATTCACATCGTAAGTTATGTCAGTCGTTCCAAAAACATTGTCTAAAACTAATGCTTCATCAAATAGCGGTGTCACTTGGTGCCCTTGATAAACACGGATTGAAAAATCACTGCGCGCTTCCAACTCACCGTAATCAAAACTCATAAACTCAAATTTTGGAATACTCTGCACCATTGACTTTGCAAATTCTTCGTATCCTACCGCGATTTCCCCTCGATCTTTTTTATATTTTTCAGCATGTTTTAGAACTTCAGGAGATTCTTGATCAAAAACTATTTTTCCCTCTTCCAAACGGCCGATTTTATCTTTATACAAAAGTTCACACGCAAATGCGTCAAATATCTCATTGGCTATAAAAAAAGCATTAGAAGCATTTATTTCACTTACATCATGATAATGTTCTAACGTGATTACATCTCCAAAAGAATCAAAAAAATAACTTTTTTGCTGATCTTGGAGTGCATTAAACCGCTCAATAATTCCAAAACGAAGAGTCCCAAGCAACTCAGGGCGCAACGTGTGCAAAAATTCGATAATGTCTGCAAGAAGATAGCCATGATGAGCACCAATCTCACAAATCAAAGAATCAGGAGCTAAAAATTCATCATCAATACGAGAAATAATGTGCTTCGCAATGGTTCCGCCAAAAAACTTTGAAGTACTCACTGCAGTATAAAAGTCCCCTTTTTTACCAATAGGCCGATAGGTTCCATAATAGCCATTCTCGCCATACAGCCACTCATTCATATACTTACTAAAAAGCACTTATAAATCACCCATCGCTTTCTCTAATCGTACAAATCCCTCATCAATATTTGCTTTGGTAATCGTAAGCGGAGGAAGGAAACGGAGAGTATTACGCCCTGCTTTGAGCACAATCACTCCATTTTCACGTGCACTATTGATAATTTTTCCCAATGTTTCGGCATCTACCACACGTAATCCACGCATCAGTCCAAACCCTACATGCCCTTGAAATATAGCAGGATGTTTTTGAGCAAACGCTTCCAATGCCGTTTCAAAATAGATCAATGTCTCATCGAGTTCACCACTGACTTTCAGTTCTTCGAGAATATCAAGTACTTCATTCGCAGCAGCCGTTGAAAGATAATTCCCTCCAAACGTCGAGCCATGATCACCGGGAGCAAAAATATCCAGACGATTTGTCATTACCACACCGATAGGAACACCGCCTCCTAATCCTTTTGCGAGAGTAATGACATCGGGTTCAATCCCATAGAGATTGGACGCTAAAAACTCACCCGTTCGGTAAATTCCTGTTTGAACTTCATCCACCATCAGCAAAATATTACGCGGTTTAAGCATCTTTGCCAAGGCTTGAACTTTTGCCAAATCCAGAGGTTGAACTCCGCCCTCGCCTTGTACCAGTTCAATCATAACTGCAACTGTATGCTCATCGATGAGAGATTCAATCTCATCGATATTTTTAGCGTACACAAAACCATCCGGAAAAGGTCCGAAATAATTGTGCATTGATTCTTGCCCCGTTGCTTTGAGCGCAGTAATCGTTCGCCCGTGAAACGAGTGTTCGAGTGTGATGATTTTATAGCGCTTAGCCTCTCCATCCACTTCTCCAAATTTACGAGCAATTTTAATTGCTCCCTCATTTGCCTCTGCACCACTGTTACCGAAAAAACATTTCATGTTATATCCGCTGAGCTCCACAATTTTTTTGGCACAAAGAGCCTGTGGCTCGATGTAATACAAATTAGAGACATGAATAAGTTTAGAAACTTGGTCACATATTGCTTTAGTCAAGCGATTGTTACTGTGCCCTACACTGCACACCGCAATTCCTGCTGCAAAATCAATGTATTCTTTCCCTTCAGTATCGATTAAAATCGCATTTTTACCTTCTACAAAACTAATAGGCTGGCGACCATACGTTGGAAGTACATACTGTTCAAAATTAGTTGTCATTTTTTTCTACCTTTATTTTAAATTCTTGATATACTGCATTTTCACCCTCATAGCTCAATAGGCTTGGGGTCAACACATTCACTTCGGGCGTTCCTGCATAAATTAATGCACAATCATGTCGAAGTCTACTATCATAATGGATAATAAGAGAAATTGATCCCGATTTACTGCTTACTTTAACCGTTTTACCCTCTTCAAATCCACATTCCGGATGTAAAAAAAGTCCCTCTTCTCGGTGAAATTGTGAATTTAATGACCGTGAAGATTTTGGCGTAATTAAAAATAGCCCTTCCTCATTACTCAAACTTAAATCAATTTCATCCATAAAGATAAATTCTCCAGACTCTGTATCAAATCCTTCCGAATAAGGAATGTCTAGACGATTTTTTTTTGAACTAACTCCATTACTTAGTTCCATTTGTCCCCTCAGTATCTTTAAGCACTCCTCTTCACTGGGAATAGAGAGATTAAAATAATCGCAGAGTGATTTTGCAAGAACGTATTCTGAAATCCCGATCTCACCTTTACGTAACTTTGACATATTTTGAAGCGTAAAATCACCGTATGAAGCGCGTATATCCTCTTTTTCTAAAAATGTTTTTGCAGGGATGACTAAATCTGACGCCAATGAAGTTTCGTTTTCATACAAACCAAAATAAATTTTAACTCCAGCATTTGCAAATTCCTTTTGTACTTTCAAAGAATTGGGCATTTGAGCAAGGGGGTTTCCTCCTTGAACAAAGACCGTTTCATACGTTGAAAAATTCACTATTGGTTTAGCAACTGTGTTGTGGATTGAAATAAAAGGCAACTCTATCCCTGACAACGATGAGCCCAAGAACCCGACACCACTTCCTCTCTTTCCAAACAACCCAAGTATCGCTCCAAACGCATCTATCGCTCGAATAACATCCGCACCGTTTTGATATTTTTGCACCCCTGAGCCAACTAAAATTACCGTTTTTTTATCGCGAATAAACTCTAAAACAGCACCGATTTGCCCTAGACTTACATCAATGGCTTCGAGTGTTGATTTTATTCGAACACTCTGTGTTAATTCATAAAAGTCTTTATAATCACTCCCAAAACTTTCCAAAAACTCTTTATCTTGCGATCCTTCAATAATACAAAACCGGGAAAGGAGAAGGGCTAAATGCAAATCGCCACGCGGTTTGATTTGTATATGTAAATCTGCACTTTGCGCTAAAACAGTTTTTACAGGATCAACGACAATAATCTTTTTATTTTTCAAAAACGGCAGTATATGAGAATGGGTTACATGAGGATTTCTCCCCCACACTATGACAACCTCAGATGCATCAATCATTTCAGCTGAAAGCGGATGGTTAACACCTCGCCCAAGTACGATACCGGCTTCTCCTGCTCCATCACAAAGCGATCCTCGTGTTCCCACCGCTCCCATACGAGCAAAAAAATGGTCCATTGATCGTTGCATTAATCCTACATTTCCGCTTCCTCGATAAAAAAGAGTTTTTGCAGGGGAATTTGTCTCTAAAATATTTAATAATTTACTGAATGCTTCTTCCATCGTAATGGTTTTTCCATGATAACGTGGTGTATTAATTCGTATATTTTCATCAAAATGAGTTAAATGAGGACACAAATATCCTTTTGTTACAGGGTGAGACTTATCGCCTTTGACCTTCCCTTTATCATCCAAAATAATACGGCACGCATCATAACAATCGAGTGGACAAGCGGTAGTATTACTCATAAAACATCCCCTTTTACTATTATCTATGCTAATGTATTATTTTACAGTCCAATGGCTTTAATTTTTAGTAAAAAAAAGCTTCAGTTTGGATATGATTAACACCAATAAAACTCTCGAGGTTAATAATGTCTCTTTTAGAACACGTAGATGGAGCCACAAATCTGGCAAAAAATAATGAAGTACAACTTCTGATCTTTAAAGTAGATGCTGCCGAAACATCTGCTTATTACGCCATTAACGTTTTTAAAACACGAGAAGTTGTAGAAGCTAAACACCATCAATTAACACTTATTCCCTCATCTCATCCTTTGCTAGAAGGAACCATCGTCTTACGCGGTCTTCAAATCCCTATTCTTAATCTTCCAAAATGGTTAGGTTCAGAACTGACAAATGATAAGAAAAAACTTTCCAATCTTTTAATCTGTGATTTTAATGGAATTATTATCGGCATACGAATCATGTTTGCCTACCGTGTTATCAAGAAAAACTGGAATGAAATGCACGCGCCAGACAGCTATCGTCTTGGAGAAGACGGATTGGTCATTAACGATACAAGACTCGATGATGGAAGTTTGTGCTTGGTACTCGACTATGAAAAACTGCTCGCAGATGTCATTCCCCAAGCAATGGTCAATGTTTTAGAATCACCTAATAATTTAGCCAATCTTGTGATTCCGGATAAGCTAAAAAACGGAACCGTTTTAATTGCCGAAGATTCTAAAACTGCTCAACGGCATTTACGTCAGGTTTTCGCAAATGCTCACCTTTCCTATCAAATTTTTAACAATGGTAAAGAACTGATGGATTTTGTTAATGCTCATCCGAATCCTTCTTCCATTCCCGCTATCATTACAGATATTGAGATGCCGGAAATGTCAGGCTTTACCGTTGTCCGCCTTTTGAAAGCGAATGCCGCAACGAAATCCATTCCTATTATCGTCAACAGTTCAATGACAGGTGAAAATAATAAACGGGAAGCAGCAGGATTAGGGGCAGATGGATTTATTGATAAGACAAAGAGTCATGATATCATTCCGTTGATTGTCAGTAAGATGGAAATTGCAGCGCAGGTATTATTGGCTTAGTTCGTCATGCAGTACCTGATACGGTATCCACACACTTAAAATGTTTATGGATTCCGTGTCGGAGCACGGAATAACGAGGATATAAGTTTAGTCTACGATTGCGAGAACTTGACCCGCTTCAACTTTATCATTTACTTGTACCATAACTGCACTCAAGATACCTGAACGCGGTGCTAAAACATCGATTTCCATTTTCATTGCTTCGAGAATCATAATCTTGTCACCAGCGTTGATTGGAGCACCTACTTGTGCCAAAAGCTTAAACACAGAACCTGGAAGCTCTGAACGAATTGCGTTTTCATTCGCAACAGGCGCTGCAACTACTGGTGCTGCTACTGCTGCAACCGCTACTGGAGCTGCTACTGCTACTGATTGAACGTTTGCATTGCCATCTACGATTTGTACGTTGTATTGTTGTCCGTCTACGATTACCGTGTAAGTACCATTTGCCATTGTGAAATTCTCCTGTTTTAGTGTTGATTGAATTGATTGAGTTACATCAGCCGTTTTTGGGCTGTTTTTTCGAACGTTTACGGTTGCTTCCCCTTTGAGGAATGCAATCCCTTTAACATCACATGAAGCAGCAATAAAAATATTTTCATCACTGGCTTCAAGACCTTCGTTTGTTAACTGGGTAGTCCAATAGGCAATTGATTTTTTTTCATCACGATCCGCGATGTCAATTGCATTATCTGTAGTTGGCTCAAGCTTGAGCTGTTCGGCCGCTATGCGAACAATCTCTGCATCAGGAGCCGTTGGTGTTTTACCAAAATAACCTAATACCATCTTACCATAACCTGGAGCTATTTTTTTCCATGGTCCCATAAGAGCATTGTTAAGTGCTTGCTGAAAATAAAACTGAGACACGGGGGTAACCGATGTACCGTATCCCCCTTTTTCAACCACTTCACGCATTGCACGAATGACTTCAGGATAACGGTCCAACATATTATTATCACGCATCATCTGAGTATTCGCCGTCAATGCACCGCCTGGCATTGGAGAAAATGGAATTAAAGGTGAAACTTGCGTTGCTTCTGGCGGAATGAAATAGTCTTTCAAGCAATCACCCAATACATCTTCGTACTGTAAGATTTTTTCAAGCTCTAAGCCACCCAAATCAAAATTCTTACCCTTGACTGCATGCAACATCGTCAATATATCCGGTTGAGATGTACCACCGCTCACAGGAGAAGCTGCCATATCAATACCATCAATGCCTGCATCAAGCGCTGCCATATAACACGCAACACTCACACCCGCAGTTTCATGCGTATGAAGACGTAAATGTGTCCCCTCTGGAACAAGCTTACGTGCCATTTGAATCGTCTCATAGACTTTTTGAGGACTTGATGTTCCACTTGCATCTTTGAAACAAATTGAACTGTAAGGGATTCCAGAGTCCAAAATATCTCGAAGAGTTTTTTCATAAAATGCAACGTCATGCGCACCCTCACAACCTGGAGGAAGGTCCATCATTGTCACAACGACTTCGTGCTTTAGACCATGATGAACAATACGCTCACCAGAATATTTCAAATTTTCAACATCATTAAGAGCATCAAAATTTCGAATTGTTGTCGTACCGTGCTTTTTAAACATCTTAGCGTGCAAATCAACCATCTCACGGCTACCCGTATCAAGCATAACGGTATTAACACCGCGAGCAAGAGTTTGAAGATTGGCATCCGGACCTACGATAGCACGGAACTGATCCATCATATCAAATGCATTTTCATTTAAATAGAAAAAAAGACTTTGAAAGCGCGCTCCGCCTCCAAATTCGAAATGGGTAATCCCTGCATGAGCAGCTGCTTCTACCGCAGGGAAAAAATCATTCATCAGTACGCGTCCGCCAAATACGGATTGAAATCCGTCACGGAATGTTGTATCCATTATGTCGATATATTTTTTTGCCATAATCCCTACTTTTAGTTTTATTTATACACTAACCGCTATGGTTACTAAAGTCAGCCTTTTTCGAGGCAGAAATCTTCTTATTTAGAAGATTTATTATGATGATGGATTGCTGCAACGAGGGAAGCAAGCCCAGCTAAACCATTATTTTGACCTGAATTTTCAAGTTCATGATGATGAAGTGCTACAGCGATAGCCGCAACTCTCGCCCTAACATCATCGTTCTCTAAAGAATGATGATGCAGTGCAGCAGCAATGGCAGCCACTCTGGCACCTTCATGAGTAGGAAACGACTCATTCGTACATGCTTGTAACTCTAAGAGGTTTTTAGGCTGCGACTTCGTAAAAAATTTCATTACTCTATCTAGTAATTCCACGTCTATGATTCCTCTACTGATATTTGACAACGCAACACGTTAGTGTGATTTTAGTATAAAGTTCATTAAAATTAATTTACTGAACCGTTTCAATATAGCTCAAAGATAATTTTGTTACAATCCGCACCAATAAATAATGATAAAGAGGTACGCAAATGGATCTTAGTAAAATCGGATATGGCGAAAACCCGGATAAAGTTAAAGCAATTATTGAAATTGCCTGCGGATCAAACATAAAATATGAAGTTGAAAAAGAAAGCGGTGCATTAGTCCTTGACCGTGTTATGCACTCAGCAATGTACTATCCGGCAAATTATGGTTTTGTGAATAAAACACTTTCACAAGACGGTGATCCGGCTGACATCTTGATCCTTACTGAATATCCAATGGTTGAAGGGTGTGTTACAAACTGTCGTTTAGTCGGTGTTTTAATCATGGAAGACGAAAGCGGTATTGATGAAAAACTGCTTGCGGTTCCAACTTCAAAAATTGATCCAACCTTTGATGCGATTCAAGATCTTGGAGATATTCCAAAACATACATTGGCAAAAATCAAAAACTTCTTTGAAACCTATAAAATGCTAGAACCGAATAAATGGGTAAAAGTAAAAGGATTTGAAGACAAAGCATCCGCAACTAAAATCCTAGAAGATGCAATTGCTGCATACAAAGAATAAGTTTACCAATGATTGATTTTTCTTCGCCCGAATTTTTCTCTTATGCTATTTTTGGTGTAATCCTAAATTTCATTTTTTCAATGGCATTTGGGGTGTATCTGAGTAATAACATCGGGATTGAAGAAATGCTTCTCTCAAAAGGTGAAAAAGAGCATCAGTGGTGGCTATCACTCTCTCTTGTAATACCTTTTGCAAAGATGATAATTACTCTCTATCGTGTTGCTATCTTACAATTTTACTTTCTTGACCAAGGAAAGTCTCACAAAGAGTTCTGGGTTTACCTCACAACTGACGATTAATCAACCTCCAAATTTCTTTTTTCAGCTTAAATATAGCTTAATACAAAATGTTGACTTAAGTTAAGCGAAAATAAATAACATTTTATAATATATTTTACCTATAATTTAAAGTTATCTTAATATTAACTTTCCCTATACATAGGAACCAATCACCTATTTTCATTACTTTTTCTTAACTAAATCATTTAGAAGTTCAACAACAGCAGTGTAAGCTTATGAATACCTTAAAATTTCACTACCGAAATAAGGAGGTATAAAAAATGAAAATTCTTTCATTCCTAGTTCTCTTTGTATGCGCATCATTAGCCGATAATACAATTCACCAAATGAGTCCAAAGCAACTACATGTTTTACAAACTGTTCGAGATGTCGCCAAAACTATCCCCGACAAGCATGGTCAAACTTATGAAAATACCGTAAGTGCTATTTGTATTACTGAAAGCAGTGCAGGTAAAAATACGATAGGTGATTTTCACAATAAAAAATCATTTACCAAAGCCTCCCTTGGGCCAATGCAAGTTCGTGTATCAACGGCTAGGCACGTTTCACAAAATTTTAAAGCACTTAGCTGGCTTAATAAACTTAATGATATTCAACTTGCAGCACGACTCTTGGGTGATACGCGTTTATCTGCAAAAGTTGCAACCTATTACGTAGTATTACTTCACAACAGCCGTGGAAACTCTTTTAATGCTGTCAGCGGCTACAATGGAGGAATGGTCAATCATAAATACTATGATAAAATCATGAAAAATAAAGCAGTTATAGCTCAGCTCGTCTCTTCTGGAAAACTCTCTTAAAAATTCGCTATAATATTCCCATATTTGATGGGAGTCTATGAATGGATGATGATAAACTTAAACTAATTCTTGCGGGACTTGGCGGATTGGTTTTTAGTCTGATTTTCATATTGTTGGCTTTTGTTCTTCCCCTTAAAGATAACAGTGTCAATACAGAATTGCAAGCGAAACGTACTCTTGAAAAGATTTCAAAAGGGATTAAAGAAGGTCAGCTTCGACCTCCTCCAAAAGATCAAAGCAATCACTAATGAATGAGTCTATCGATAAAAAGCTTTTATATCGTACAAAGAATCTGCGTGTTTTATATGTGGAAGACTCGACCGTTATGCGGCATGCTACTAGCAAAATGCTCAAAGATTATTTTTATTCTGTTGATACTGCGATTGATGGAATAGACGGATATAAACTGTATCTCGATTACCATGATAAATATGATTTATTTTATGACATACTTATCACTGATTTGGAAATGCCAAATATGGATGGTCGTGAACTTACACGACGGGTTCTAGATATAAATCCTCTCCAAGAAATTATTATTACCTCTTCGCATAAAGACTCATCCGATCTTATTGATCTCATTAATCTTGGAATAACAAATTTTTTAACTAAACCTATCCAGACTGGCCTTTTGCAAGAAATAATTGCTGATATTGCCAATCATCTTTATCTCGAAAAATTAAAAAAAGAGGAACACAGTGATTTAACCCAACACAATGAACTCTTAAAAAAACGCGAGAATGATCATTTGATACGGCTTCAAAGCAGTCTTAAAACACTGGAAGAGTTCAATGATGCCCTCAACGAAAGCGGCATTGTAAGCAAAACAGATACGCAAGGTATTATCACCTATGTAAACGATTCTTTTTGTAAGGTTTCAGGATACGAACGCCATGAGCTTATCGGTCAAAAACACAGTATTATCAACAGCGGGGAGATGAGTTCTAGTTTCTTTACTAAATTATGGAATACCATTAATAGTGGTAAAAGTTATAAAGCTATTTTTAAAAACCGTTCAAAAAATGGATTATTTTATTATTCGGAATCCCTGATTAAGCCTATCATAAATACTGAAGGTGAAATTTTCGAATATATTGCTATTGAACACGATATTACACGTATGATGGAATCGATTGAAAACGCAAAAAAAGCTGAAAAAAATAAAGATGATTTTTTTCGAAATATTTCCCATGAAATGCGTACTCCTCTCAATGCTATTCTTGGACTTGCCTCTTTACTTATGCGACGAGCGAATAACGACGATACAAAACTCACAAGTGCTCTGAGTGTCATGGATGAAAGCGTTCATCATCTTCATCAAATGATTGAATCCATTCTTGATGTGCAAAATATTCAAAATAATTCCTTTGTATTGAATGAAAAAGAGTTTGAAGTTCATGAATTACTCCATGGTTGTATTAAAATCTGTCAACTTAAAGGGGAAGAAAAAGGGATAAAATTTTTCTCTCAACTTGACTCGAATCTGCCCTTAAGCGGTTTTGGTGATCCCGTTAGGATAAAACAAGTTTTTAAAGAAATACTCGACAATGCCTTTAAATTTACCCCCAAAGGGGGTCGAGTAGATTTACATGTCACCTTTGATCATGAAGAAAATATTCTATTGGCTCAAATAACGGATACCGGCATTGGCATCAACAAAGAGAGTCAAGGAAAAATATATGAACTCACTCAAATCGACAGTTCTCTTGCTCGTAAATATGAAGGTGCAGGATTAGGACTTACAATTGTCAATGCAATTGTCAAAAAAATGAAAGGAACACTCACCGTTCACTCTGACATAGGGCAAGGAACAACTTTTTTAATCGAATTACCCCTAAAGTACCTCTAGCAATGATCACTTCAACCACGCACTCCAAACTTTCTCTTTTGCTCCCTAGTCAAAACAAAGTACTCACTGAAATCATCAAACAAGCTTCTCCTGAGCAATTAAGTAATTTACAGGAAAAAAGCAATCTTAAATCCTTTTTAGGATCACTTTTTCATGATACTCTCACCAACACTCAATCCGATTCGATACTCCTCGATATGCTCAAAAACAATCCCTCATTTAAAAATATGGGGAATTTCACCGATAATCTCAAAACACTTCTAACGTTATTAAAAGAGGAGCCTTCCCTCTCACCAAGACTTGTTAAGCTCGAAATTTTTGTAGAATCTATTCAGACCATAAATGCCCCTATTTTAAAAGAAAAAATCGTACATTCCGGTGTTTTTATGGAATCTAAAATTGCTTCCTTGGCAGATGCGTCACTCCAAGAGGTAGAGCAGAGTATGGGACGCGATGTCAAATCCAATCTTTTAGCCCTTAAATCTGACTTAGAACAACTTGATTTACCTAACAATGAAGCACTCCAATCTCACATCGATCAACTTACCACGAACATCGACTATCATCAGCTTCTTTCTCATCTAAGTTCTTCCAATTCCCTTCATTTCCCCTTTAGCTGGGATCAGCTTCAAGAAGGTAGTGTTACTTTTAAAAAAGAAAAAGGAAAAAAGTTTTATTGTGAGATCAATCTAATGCTAAAAGAATACGGTGAAATTGACCTGATCATGGGCCTTTATGAGGAAAATCAACTTGAAATCCAAATACACACCGAAAAGACTTCCTTAAAAGCACTGATTCAATCCCATCTTGAACTTTTAAGGACACTGCTCATCGAGGCAGGAATCACTTTGCGCATTATTCGTGTGCACGATACCAAAGACCGCCTTACCCCTTCGACAGCAGCTTATTCACCCGAAGCAACGGATAACCATTTTGGATTTGAGGCTCTTGTATGAAGAAAGCAGTTGCCCTTAGCTATGACAAAATCAACGATAGAGCGCCCAAAGTCATTGCAAAAGGCAAAGGAGATACAGCTGAAAATATCATAAAAATTGCTCAGCTGTATAATCTTCCCATCACCCAAGATGAGGATCTTGTAGAGTTACTCAGTAAAGTTGAAATCGATCATGAGATTCCCGACAAACTCTACGTAGCTGTTGCTGAAGTATTTAAGTTTCTCTATACGATTACCCATAAAGAGCCCTAAAAAATTATGCTACACTTTCATCATGAAAAAATATACCAATCCTTTTTGGGAAACCAAACAACTCAATGAACTTACGAATGAAGAATGGGAAGCACTGTGTGATGGCTGTGGACTATGCTGTCTGCATAAACTCCAAGATGAAGATGTCGAAGACGCACCGGCTTTAATGACTCGTGTAGTTTGCCGATGTTACGATCTCCAAGCTCTCGGGTGCAGTGATTATCCAAACCGACAAAAAATAGTCCCAGAATGTACAGCTCTTTCTATCAAAAGAGCCTCTGAATTTGAGTGGCTTCCGCAAACGTGTGCTTACCGTTTACGCCATCATAATCTTCCACTCCCGCAATGGCATCCTCTTATCACGGGAACACGGGAGAGTGTTCAACCGTATAGTGTTCGCGCGCTTAATCCTGTTCTCGAAACTGAAACGATTGATTTTGAAGACTATCTTATCCCGAATTGAGCACTCTGGCTTAATTTCTAAAATGGAATAATGACTTACTTCAAAATTTAGTGGGAGCTAAAATGACCGTTTTATTGGTAGATGACAGCAAAATTGTACGCATACTTTTAAGAAATGTTTTAACAAAAGTCTTAGGGACAAAAACCGTTTTTTTAGAAGCAGAAAATGGTGAGATAGCACTTGAACATATGAAGACTAGATTCGTAGATCTCATGATGCTCGATTGGAATATGCCTATCATGAATGGGGAACAAGTTGTTGATGCCGTTCGTTCCAACCCTGCGTACATTAAAACAAGAATCATTATGGCAACGACTGAAGGTGGCAAAAATGAAGTGCTTCGTATGATTAAAAAAGGGGTGAACGGCTATCTCGTTAAGCCGTTTCAAGAACCCAAGCAATCGAAGCGCTTCGAATGCGCTAATTGCTTATTGTACGATACACTTTAACAGTCGAGGATCGTTTTTATACTCTATCAAAATTCGCTTTACACGATCTTGCCATAATATGCCAAAGAGTTCTAGCTGGGAAGCATCGGCTCGCGCTGATGCAATAAGAGGAAGAAGCTCGCCCATACGTGGATCACTCATAACGAAAGAGGGATTGTAACTAAGGGTTACTCGCTCAAGCGTATCAACACGCTCAAGTGCCATCTCCCCTTCTATTTGAACATCATAGAAAAGCAACTGTCGACGATCAAACTTTCCTGCTAGCCCATGGAAGCCACCCAGATCGGTTGCGCCTGTAATCATAGAGGCAACATTCGCAATAACCCCTACGACTCCATCACCAAGAGTACCCTTCATTAGGACTTTAATCTCTCCACGTACAGGCGTTTTATCCCCGTACAGTGATTTAAGTCCCTCTTGCACCATCAAAAATGCACCTGCAACCGTAGGACACGAATGACCAGCCAGTTTTACCACATCCCTATACGTATAGTCAATTATACCGTTACTCGCAGCTCCAAGTACCTCAGAGAGCGGATCACGCACTACTATGGGTGCAACATCATTAAAAAAATCGGGTGTTATCATCGTCTCTCTCCCTAAAAGAAGAGATTATAATCTTTTTAGTCACTTTAACCATTGACCTGCATCAATCTCGTGATACAATCTGACGCAAAGCCTCTTCAAATGATGGATATAAAAATTCAAATCCATTCTTCAAAAGTTTCTCCGGATACACCTCTTTCGAGTCAAGCATAACCGACGAACCTTCACCAAAAGCTAGTCTTACAAGCCATGCCGGAAGCGTAAAGAAAGTTGGACGATGCAATACGTTTCCAATAATTTTGGTTTGAGACGCATTGCTAAGAGGATGAGGTGCCGTGAAATTTACGACGCCGTTCAAATTAGCATGGTCAATTAAAAAAGCGCAAGCACGAACAAGATCGTCTAAATGAATCCATGAAACCATTTGCGTTCCATCTCCCATTTTGCCCCCCAATCCCATTTTAAAAGGAGGTAACATTTTTTGCATTGCACCGCCATCTTTACCCAACACGACTCCAAATCGCATCACGCATACTCTCGTTTTCTGTGCTGCCATTGCTGCCTTTTCCCAATCCATGACCAAGGTAGCCAAAAAATCATTGGCAAAGAGTTCAGAGGCTTCGGTATGCTGATGGTCTCCGTCATAAATACCGACCGCAGATGCATTTATAAACGTAGAAGGAGGATTACTACATGCAACAATAGCGGCTGCCAGTTTATCGGTACTTTCCAAACGACTTTGACGCAATATATTTTTATAACTATCACTCCAGCGCCCCAAGATATTGGCACCGGAGAGATTAATGACCACATCTGCGTTGTCAATCGCTTCAACAATTTTTTCAACTGAGGTATCAGTACGAATACTCAAGCCCACAATCGTATCGGATCGTTGCAACAAATACTCATGTAAAGCACTTCCGACAAATCCACTCATTCCACAAATAACAATTTTCATATTTAACCCTTTTACAATGTACTCATTTTTATAACCACTTGGTTTCTTCCCTGATCTTTTGACACATAAAGCTGCTCATCGGCTGCTTTATAAAGTTGTTCATGGGTCATAATGGATTCAGGTCGATACACAAAAATTCCCATAGAGATGGTAACATACGGCGAAGCATCATTATTTTTATGTAAGATTGATAATGCTTCCGTTTCATTTCGTATGCGATGTCCTAGATACAAATATTCATCATCACTCATATCAGATACTATTATCGCAAACTCTTCGCCCCCCAGTCTAAAAGCATATTCACCGCTTCTGGTAGTATACTGCTTTAAAATTTTGGCAATGCGGATCAAAACATCATCTCCGGCTTGATGCCCATACGTGTCATTGTACCGTTTAAAGTGGTCCACATCCAGCATCATCAATGCCATAGTATGATTATGTCGCTTAGCACGGTTCATCTCTTCTTGAATGGTCAATATATAATGCCGTCGATTATACAATTCAGTCATAGGATCAGTAATCGCCAATTCTTGAAGTTTTTTAGTTTTATCTTCAATGCGTGTTTCCAATGTACGATTAAGCTCTTCAAGCTCACGTTTTTGAGTATTTAGTACAATATTGGTCTCATATAATTGTGTCACTTTTTGTTTGATCTCAATCGCCATTTTTTTAAATGCGTGGGTCAGTAATTGCCACTCATGATCATATTTGCTGCTGTTAATATCAATATCATAGTGACCGTTTGAAATCAATAAGGCATTATGGCTCAACTCTTGAATCGGTTTTGCAAACGAGCGAAGTGCAATAATAATCATGCCAAAGACAACCATGACACCAATGAAGAATAATAACAGTAACGATGTTGTTTGCTTGTACCATTCGTACAGTAATTCACTTTCGTCTATTTTAACCATCATTCCACAACGAAGCTCTTTTTGATAGCCCCAGGCAACAACCGAGTTCTCCCCTGTTTCGTCAACCCTATATTTTTGCCCTCTTCCACCACGAACGGCTTCATAGATGGGATTATCCTGAGGCAATATTAAAAAAGTATGCGGGGAAATTTTTGTGTGGCGAGTGGCAAACATATTTATAAGTTTTTTGTTTTCTATGACAGCGGTAATCACTTCACCTGTTTTTCCAAGTTCACTGGAATCATTGACAACAGCTTGAATTGTTTTATTATCAATTTGGGCAGCTGAAATACCAATAATTTTTCCATTATGAATAATCGGTTCAGCTATAAAAGCAGCATAATCATTACTTGGCTCATAAAAATGAAATTCTGATACATAAGGTTTAGTATTTTTTAGGGCATCTTTAAATACATGTGCTAGCTGTGAAGCACGATAGTCACCGGTTAAAAGGTTGGTGTGCAAATCAGATTCATGCTTTACACTATAAATAATTTCACCCTCAAGCGAAATTAAAAAAATATCATAAAATCCATTTTGTTTGGCAATAATAGTTAGTTTTTTTTGTAAACTTTCAGGTGAGTGCTTCCAAAAATACTTTTTAAAAATACTATGGTGACGCGAGGCAAAATAAAAAAGTTCAGTTATATTTGTTAAAGAGACATAACGTTGCTCAACATAGTTATCTATGGTTTCAATTTTATGATTAAGTATGCTGTGAATGCGGTTCAGACCATTGTGACGAATGGTTTCACGTACTTCTAAACCGATAAAAATCAAGATAGTAAAACTAAAAACGGCAATAGAACTAAGCCAAATAATAGTTCGCTTAAGTATCGTCATTTTATTCGTCAAAAACATGAACTCAACCTTTAATCGATCGACTGTTCTATCATAAAACTTTATAATAGCAAAGATGACAATTTTTATCTATTAAAGGTATTTTTAACCTATTTTTAAAATATTAGTAACAAAATTTGATAAAAATATAATTTGCTAGCTATTTGATTCAATCACCATGGAATCAAGCAAATCAAAAAGCTCATGGCTTGATTTTTCCATTCTAATCATATTTTTTATAATACGTTCTTTATTTTGACTCTGTAGACAATCATGATTGATGGCACAGGAAATTGTTTCAAGTACCGTATGGTGAATGTCTTCATGGGATTTTTCTAACTTTTTATATGATGAGGTATGCGAAAAAAAGATTTTACCGTCTCCACTGTCATACCATTTTCCTAAACGACAGTTATGGTGATCGGTGAACTTTTTTGCTTTTTCCGCATCTTGATGGATAATAGTAGAATAGGCATCATCTTTAAAAATGATATGATCAACCTTAACAAGAGTCGTATACAAGGATGCATTAACATACTGAGACATCTTTGCGGTATTAAATGTTGTTTGTGCAAATTCGCCAAGCACTTCTTTGAAGTTATAAATATTACTCTGTGAATTAGCTGCAATTGCGCCTATCTCTTCTGAACTTGTGAAAATATCGCCTGCTTCTTGTTGAAGAGTCTGCAGTGTCATCGATATTTCCATCGTTGCTTTTTGTGTTCGCTCTGCTAGCTTGCGTACTTCATCAGCAACAACTGCAAAGCCTCTCCCATGTTCACCTGCACGAGCCGCTTCAATAGCTGCATTAAGAGCAAGCAAATTGGTCTGATCTGCAATATCTTTGATGAGACCAGCAATCGTACTAATCTCGCGTGTTCGTTCATTGAGTGCGGAAATTGCACTGCTTGAGCTGGAAATCACCTCAATTAAATGTTCAAGATCCGTAATAATGACGCCAACTGCTTGTTGAGACTGTGAAACATTTTCAGCTGATTTTGATGAAGCCATATTGATTTTTTGAGTTAATTCACTGTTTTTATGAAGAGCACTTTGAATAACACTAAAGCCCTTGGCTACACCACCACTAGTTTCTTCCAATGCTGCTGAGAGTTCTGCCGTCATTTTGCCAGTATACGATTTCGAAATAAAATCTATTGCCAGATTAAGTTCAGGACATGATGCTGCAAAATCCCCTTTATACCCCTCCTTAAAAATAATTCGATTTCCATTTCCCGTATTGGCTGATTTAATCGAATCACGGATATCACGCATCATCTGTTCTGTTTGATCCAACAAATCGTTAATTCCCCACGCAACTCCTTGTAATACATGCGTACTAGGTATATTCGTAACGCGCTCAGAGAGCTTCCCACTACCTGCTTTTATTAAAACGTCACGGATTTGACGAATAAGATCATCATTAAAAATTTTTTCACATGCTTCCGATTCCGGAATAAACAATCCTATCAGTATCAATACACCGATAATAATCGAAGGAATTATAATCCCTAAAAATACCAAATACCAAATACCCAGTAGCACCTGTTGCTAATAAAAGATAAAGTAATGTTTGTTTATTGCTGAAGACTGAGGACAAATCCATCATAATCAACTCCTTTTTCGGTTAAAATTTTATCCAGTAATTTTGCAGAAGCATCTATCCCACTACTTCGTTCAGCCGAAAGTAGCTGAGCATAAAGATCTGGGATCACCGCCATTGCTTTTGCACTTGGTTTACGCCGAACCGAATGAAAGTCCCGAATCGAATTATTGATATCAAGAGTTGCGGTGACGTTGGCATAAACCCAATAAAACGATCCATTTTTGGTAAGATTTTTGACGTAGGCAAAGATCTCTTGCTTATTTCGAATACGATCCCACAAAAGCTTAAAAATAATTTTTGGCATATCAGGATGTCTCAGAATTGAATGCTCAGCATATAAAAGTTCTTTTTCGTCGTATCCTGACATCTTGATAAAAATTTTATTGCCGTAAATAATTCTTCCGTCTAAACCTGTCTTCGAAACAATAAAATCATCTGAATTCAATTGTATTTCAGATTGTGTAGGAGTGGGTCTTTGCATTATTATTACCTTTCTTATTCTTAAAATTAAATTTATTCAAAACAGACATAATCACGGCTTTGGATGGAATATGTTTTTCGTAGACCAATGCTCTCATTTTCGATTTCCCATTACAAATTCATAAAAGGCATTTGCATCAACAGCTTTACTAAAATAGAAACCTTGTACTTTTTGACACCCATTTTGTAGCAAAAATTCTACTTGTTCTAGCTTTTCTACCCCCTCTGCGATCACTTTCATTCCTAGATTATGCGCCAAATCAATCACTGCTTTTACAATCATTCGATCATCCAAATTATTGGATATTTCATCAATAAATGATTTGTCTATTTTCAATACATCGACAGGAAATTGTTTCAGATATTTCAACGAAGAGTAACCGGTTCCAAAATCATCGATGGAGAGTGAAAGACCCATTTCTTTAAGCTGCTTCATCATTTCAATACTGCTTTTGACATCATTCATAAGCATACTCTCTGTGATTTCCATCTCAAGAGAGTGGACGTTTACACCCTCTTGTGTAATAACTGTATCAAGGATTTTTACCAAATTTGGATCACGAAACTGAACAGCAGAAAGATTAACAGAGACTATTATCCCAGTAAGTCCTCGCTCTTCCCATTCACTCAAATCACGGCAAACCTGTCTAAAAACCCATTCTCCCATTCGTGCTATCATCCCTGTTTCTTCGGCTAAAGGGATAAATTGTGATGGAGGGACGAAACCAAAGGTAGGATGATTCCATCGGATAAGTGCTTCTGCCCCCTCAACGCTGTGATCGATAAGATTGATTTTAGGTTGATAATAGACCATAAACTGCTGTTCATCATATGCGCGATGGAGACAGGATTCGAGGGTCAATCGCTCTAATGTTTTACGATTCATCTCATAATCATAAAATTCATAACGATTTTTCCCTTTGTCTTTTGCTGCGTACATAGCGGTATCCGCATTTTTAATTAACTCCTGAATATCACAGCCATCATCGGGATAGATACTAATACCGATGCTCGCCGTAATGTAAACAGAACGTTCTCCAATCTTAAATTCTGCCGAAAGCTCTTTTAAAATCTTGTTTACAACAATAATAATATCGCTGATTTGACTGTAGCCATCGATGATTATGGTAAATTCATCACCGCCAAGACGACATACCGTATCGCTTTCACGCATGTATTTTTTTAGTCTTAAAGCAACTTCTTGGAGTAATAAATCTCCTGCATCGTGCCCCAGAGAATCATTAATTTTCTTAAAGCCATCCAAATCAATAAAGAATAGACCTAAAGGTATCTCTTTTCTCCGTGCCATGACGATACTTTGCTTGAGACGTTCCATAAAGAGCAGACGATTAGGAAGATTCGTAAGAGCATCATAGTGTGCCAGCTGATGAATATGATCCTGCGTCATCTTCTTTTCGGTCAAATCACTAAAAAGCCCTATATAATTGATGACATCACCATTTTTGTTTTTGATACTGTAGATGCTGAGCCATTCGGGATAGATTTCTCCACTTTTTCGACGATTAAAGATTTGCCCTTGCCACATCCCTGTGCGTTTGAGTGTTGCCCACATGTTTTTATAAAAATCATCATCATGTTGCCCTGACTGCAGTATCGCCGGTGTTTTTCCGACGACTTCCGAAAACTCATAGCCTGTTACTTCCGTAAAAGTTCGATTGATCTGCTGAATACGCAGTTCATTATCGGTAAGTACGATGCCTTCTATACTGTTGTCAAAAAGTTTCTCCGCCATTTTACTTTGACGTTCATTGACAAGATGTTCTCGCTTATCTGAAAAAATGATAATGCCTGCTTCGTTCTGAACATCCTCATCTTTGCTTTTAATCGGAATGATATTGAGAGTAATCGGGATCAATGTTCCAAATCTGGACTGCAACTCAAAACCGTGCGGAAGCGATAAAAGTGTTTGTGTGTCCAGAAGAGTCAATGGATTTATAGATTCGTCTTTGTTTATCCCCGAATTGATCAAGACAAACACATCACTTAGATTACGCTTGACCGCTTCTTTTGCTTTCCAGCCGCTTAAGGCTTCCGCCATCGCATTCAAATAGCGGATTTTCCCCTCGTGGTCAAAAGAGATAACGGCATCACCGATACTTGCAAGTGTTGTTGAGTAGCATGCATCAAGAGCTTGATCTACTTCGTGACGATGTAAAGCCATTTCAATATTACTGCGGAGCATTTGAGCATTAAACGGTTTAACAATATAACCGTGAGGATGGCTCTTTTTTGCCCGAGCAAGGGTCTTTTCGTCCGCATACGCCGTCAAAAATACCACCGGAATTCCAAATAATTCATTAATTTGCTTAGCCGCGCTGATACCGTCACGCTCCCCTTTGAGCACAATGTCCATCAAAACCAAATCAGGACTGTGTTTTGCAGCCATTTTAAGGGCAATTTTGGCAGTATCCGCAATGCCGCACACCTCATATCCTAACTGTTCCAATCGATCCTGCAAATCCAGCGCAACGATTCCCTCGTCTTCTACAATAAGAATCTTCTTTAGTTTCATAACTGTGCTTCCTCCTCATTAATCACATCAGGAGCAGTGAAAAGAATCCGGAATTCTGTCCCTTCTCCATCGTACCTTTTTAGTTCGCCATCAAGCTGTTTTGCCAAAATAGTGACCATTTTCAACCCCACGGAGATATTTTCATTTTCGGGATTTGGATGGAATCCGATTCCTGAATCTTTGACACTCAAGGTAAGCTCTCCATCCTTATTTGAGTTGAGGGTAACCTCAATAATTTTGCTAGAGGTATCTTTCGTAAAAGCGTGCCCAATGGCATTTGTAATAAGCTCATTAACAATTAACCCGCACGGCATTGCCGTATCCATGAGGAAAAATAACTTTTGGGTATTTAGATTGATACTAATCCCTTGTGCCAATGGGCCAAATGAATCAATCAATGATGCAATCAAATATTTCAAATATTTGGACATATCGACGCGTCCCGCTATATCAGATTTATAGAGGATCTCATGGACTGTGGCTATGGCATGGATACGATTTTGAGTCTCTTGCAGTACATTTAAAACGGATTCATTTTTGATTTTTTTGCTCCCGAGAGACAAAAGACTCGAAATAGTTTGCAAGTTATTTTTAACACGGTGATGAATCTCTTTTAGCAGCTGTTCTTTTTCTTGAAGCGAGATTGAGATTTCTTCATTTTGTTGTATAAATTTAGAAATATCATGGACGACACTAACCACGCACTCCGCTGTATCTTTACAAAATACGCTAGAAATTTCAACAGGGAGCATGTCTCCATTTTGTTTACGATATAAACTCTGAGTTTGAATTCGTCCATTATGCTTAAGGGCTGTTGTCTGAGCCTGCCATGTAAGAAGATCAGGTATATGATAATCCAAATCATTAATGTGCTTTTCCATCAATTCGGATACACTGAATCCTAGTAAAAGCGCAAAATAATCATTCACAAAAAGGACATTGCCCTCAACTGGATCAAATACAATAAGAGGATCTGGGATACAGTAACTAAAGGGCAAGGGTGTTGAGCGTAGGTTAGATATTGTAGGCATTCTGATATCCTTTCTAACTTGGACATCTATTATAGGACATTTTGCGTGACAAAAGCGTCACAAACGATTATACCGACTGAGAGACAAATGCGCTGAGGCAACAACCGTTACCCTGAAGTACCCTAATAATTTGATAATTAAGCTTGACATGAAGACGATAAATAAGAGTTCTACGGCTACTGTCGCTCATTGAACTGTTTGGCCAAATATGATATTCCAGTTCTTTAAAACAGACTACTTTGTACGGATGTAAGGCAAGATAAGAAAGAAGGGTTCGTTCTTTGGCAGTAATATGAAGTGCAGATCCATCGTTGGTCAAAATTCCACTTTCTACTCTAAAGCGATATCCGCCTCCAAGATCTAAAACCTGGGTGGTTTGATCATCATAGGAAATTTTAGATTGACGAAGTGCCAATGAAATCAGAGCAAACAGTTCCGCATAACGATACGATTTTACAAGGTAGCCACATGGACTAGTTTCAACAGCTAGCTTAACTGTCTGCATATCAATTGATGCACTTAGATAAATGACAGAGGGCGTATACTTTAAATAAATACGCTTCACAATATCAATCCCGCTTTCTTTTGTCTGAAGAGTAATATCACACAAAAGAATGTCCGCTGGAGTATGTGTCATCACATCAAGTGCATCAGGATAATTTTTAACAATTCCAATAACATGACATCCCATTTCTTCCACTGCCAAACTAAGTTCAAGGGCAATAATAGGATCATCTTCGATAATAAGAATCTTGTTATGTTGATGGTGTGAAATTAATGACAAAGATAATTTTCCCCTATTTAGGCTGCATGATTATTTTTAGAAGTATAACCAATGGATGTTTAGGCATTGTACATTTTTAAATAATACTCATGCGCCATGCGTCCTGAATCAAATGCTGGAATAACATCCGACATGGCACTTTTCATAATCTGAGTCCAATGTTCAGGTTTATCATAGTACATTGGAATGATCTCATTTTCAAGCATATCCATGAGATTTTTATTGTCTTCATAGTCTTGAACCTCGATCGGTGTCGTGTGGTCAATCGGAGGAATTGTGAATGAGTTTGAGCCATTTTTAGCAAATTCAGGATGCCATCCATCATCGGTTGAGAGATGGATTGATCCGTTCATACTTGCCGTCATTCCGCTTGTACCGCTCGCCTCTCTCGAAACTCTGGGCGTATTCAACCATAAGTCGGAACCTTTTTTTAGCATCGCTGATAATTCAAGTTCATATCCGACAAGTACTGCCATATTTTTAAAGCAATGGCTGGTATGAATCAAGTCATTAAACGCATTGATAGCATTATTATCGAATGGATAAGGTTTACCGGCCCAAATAACTTGAATCGGTTTTTCAGTGCGTTCCAAAAGACGTTTAAAGCGTTCTAGATCGTGCTTTAGAAGTCCAGGGCGTTTGTATTCAGCAAAACGTCGAGCCCAGACAATGGTCAAAATATCCGGGTCAAACATTTTACCCGTCTGATCGGCAACAACATTGAACAACAGACGCTTCAAATGCTTTTTACGACCGACTAATGCATAATCCTCATGTTCATCGAGAGCAGATAGCATCCCTTTATCAGTCCAAAAACGACGATTTTGAGCATTAGTAATATAGGTAATCTCAGAGCGTCCTTCACACTGTTCCCACATCCGATTCGCTACTGCACCATGAAACTTGGAAACGGCATTGGTCATCTTCGATGAGCGTAAGGCTCCGACAGTGAGATTAAAGGTTTCGTCATTTTCCATTTTCATAATCGTCCGCACGGTGTTTAAATCAAGACCGTTAAAGAACCCAAATTTGTGGAGTAAAAAGATACTGTGCTGCTCATTTCCAGAATCTTCAGGGGTATGGGTTGTAAAAGCTACCTTCTCTTTGACCTTTTCCATATCCTGATATTTTGCATACAGTTCGAAAGCCAAAGGAAGGGCATGACCCTCGTTCATATGATAAATATCAATTTTTTGTTTTAAGGCTTCCAGTACTTTTACACCGCCAATTCCCAATACTATTTCTTGAGAAATACGAGTCTCTTCATTGCTATCATAAAGTTTATGGGTGATAGTTCGTGCTAAAAAATCGTTTTCAGGAATATCCGTTGAAAGCAAAATAAGAGGGGCAGATCCAAACACGCTGGGTGGAAGATAGAAAGCTTTAATATGAACTTCTTGCGAGTGAATAGTGACCGTCGCCCGAACACCCAAATCTTCGAGAAAATAATAATGTTTACGGATAAATTCAGCTTTTAAATAACGCTTTTCAGTACGCAATTGATCGTAATAGCCAAAGCTCCATAAGATACCGACTCCCACTACATTTTGTCGCAGATCGTAAGCACTTCTCATATGGGAACCTGATAAGAATCCTAAACCGCCGGAATAAACTTTCAATGCCTGATGAATGGCAAATTCCATCGAAAAATAAGCGACGCTCGTGGAGTATTTCGAGTCAAACTCGTAATCGTGTAAAATCATCTCTTCTCAGCTTTCAAATTTTTTGTACAAAATCTGCTTGCCCAGTTCAACTCCCGGTTGGTCGTAGGTGTGAATGTGCATCATCGCACCGACTAAAGAAGTTAGGAGTTCATAATACATGATAAGCGTACCGACATTTGCTTCATCACGCTTAGGAAACGTAATCTGATCCGTTGGAATACCGTTCATGTCCAAACTCTCTTTGGTCGCATCACATTGAAGGTTGATGAGGGTATTAAAGTTTTTGCTGTTAACAAAATCGGTCATTTCTAGATATTTTAAGGAAATATTCGGGATAACGAGAGGCGTTTCAAAATCCTCAATCGTGAGAAAAGTGACCGTCTTATCCTTGGGTCCCTCAATGAGCAGCTGCAAAAATGAGTGCTGATCGACTGAACCGATCAACGAGGCAGGAGTTAACCCGACACTCTTGCCCGATGAGTCGATTTTACCCAAAGACTCTCCCCATAGCTGAACATACCATTTACACAGATTTTCCAGTTCATTGGCGTAGGCAAAAATGACATTGATCGTTTTTTCGTGGCTGTTGAGGTAAAGATACGAAGCTTTTGTCAAAAGATGATCCTCTTTACGCTCAAAAAAGCGCTGTAAGAAACTTTCTGCTCCCTCAAGCAATGCTTTAGTATCGTATCCTGCCAATGTCAATGGAACGATTCCCACTGCACTTAAAACTGAAAATCTTCCTCCGACGTTCTGAGGAATCGAAAACTGCGCAAGATCATAGTGATTACCGAATTTGGACAATGCCGAACCCTGATCGGTAATGATAAGGATTCGTTCTTTATCACTGCCCTCTATCTCCAAACCAAAATGGGAAATAATCGTTTTAAAAATAGAGATGGTCTCTATCGTTGTTCCCGATTTTGAGATGATGATAAAAAGGGTATTCTCTTTTGTGAGCTTGCTCAATGTCTCTGAGATAATGATCGGATCGGTGTTCTCGAAAAAATGCAACGTTCGAAGGTTGGTTGCTTTTGATTTTAGCAACGAATCAATCCCTTTTGTCCCCAATGAAGAACCGCCGATTCCGACAATCGCAATATCCCGAATCTTCCCGGATGCAAAAATAGAGTTTTTTTGTTTAAAATCCTCAAGGCGCTCAATCAATCCGTCAGAATCTGAGGGCAATGCATAATAACCGACCTTTTGGCTATCACATTCTTCACGAACACTTGCAAAAGCAGCTTCGTGGATAGGGGTTTGGTTCTTATCGAAATCGTGTTTAAAAATCATAGTTTCTCCTGCGATATATGTTTGATGTAAAGTACCCCTAGAGGGGGAAGTGTTAGTGTAATTGTAAACTCTCGTGCGTGTGTAGATTCTGAAACCGCCTCAATTGGTAAGCTATTTTCGATATTCCACCCTTCGTACATAGAGGACTGGGAGTTAAAAATCTCAACATACTCACCAGCGTCCAAGACACCCATTTTATAATTTTCACGTGTTGCATCGGCAAAGTTGCACACCACATAGATTTTTTCTGAAGGGTTTGTGCTTTTTCGGACAAAACTGATGCAGTTATGAGTGAAATCTTGATCATCAATCCACTCAAATCCTTCACGCTTTTCATCCAACTGATGTAAGGCAGGTTCGTTCGTGTAGAGTCGATTCAAATCAGAGACCATCTTTTTCAACCCTGCATGAAGTGGATTTTCCAAGATGTGCCAGTCTAAAGAGCGCTCAAAATTCCATTCCGAATATTGGGCAATTTCACCCCCCATAAAGAGAAGTTTTTTACCAGGATGCGCCATCATATACCCATACAACGAGCGTAAATGAGCAAATTTTTGGTTGGTGTCTCCCGGCATTTTGTTGATCAGGGAACCTTTCATGTGGACGACCTCATCGTGACTTAGAGGAAGCATGAAATTCTCATCAAAACCATACCACATGCTAAAAGTCAGCTGTGCATGGTGGTGCTGTCGGTGAATCGGATCAAAACTCATGTATTTGAGAGAATCGTGCATCCATCCCATATTCCATTTAAATCCAAATCCCAAACCGCCGACATCGACTGGACGAGTGACCATCGGATAAGCGGTCGATTCTTCGGCAATCATCAAGATGTCAGAAAATTCTCCATAAAGACTGGTATTGAGTTTTTTCAAGAATTCTACGGCTTCGAGATTGATGTCGCCACCGTCTTTGTTGGGTATCCACTCCCCTTCTTTACGGGCATAGTTGAGATAGAGCATCGACGCGACTGCATCGACACGAATCCCGTCAATATGGTATTTGTCCACCCAAAACATCGCTGAGCTTATAAGAAACGACTGGACTTCGTTGCGCCCGTAGTTGAAAATGATGCTCCCCCACTCCGGATGATACCCCTGACGCGGATCGTCATGCTCATACAGTGCGGTTCCATCAAAGTTGATAAGTCCGTGCATATCGACTGCAAAATGCGACGGAACCCAGTCCATAATCACCCCGATAGCGTTTTCATGAAGCGTACTGATGAGATACATCAAATCTTGCGGTGTTCCAAAACGGGATGTTGCGGCAAAATAGCCCACAACCTGATATCCCCATGAACCGAAAAACGGGTATTCGGTGAGAGGCATAAACTCGACATGGGTGTAATTCATCTCAATCAGATATGCAACCAGTTCTACGGCAAGCTCACGGTAGGTTAAAAAGCGCTCACCCTCTTCTACGTTTCGTCTCCATGAACCCACGTGCATCTCATAGACACTGATGGGAGCATCATGGGCATTGTTGACATGACGATTTTGCATCCATTTACTATCGTCCCATCTGTAATCCTCTAAGCTCCATACTCTTGAAGCCGATTTTGGCGGTAATTCAGCAAAGAATCCAAACGGATCACTTTTATCATGGATGATATTATGAAACTGCGAGACGATGTGATATTTGTAGGTGATTCCCTGCTCTACGCCCTCAATAAACCCTTCCCAAATCCCTGATTCATCGGGACGTAAAACGAGAGGATGGGTAAGTGTATCGTAGTCATTAAAATCTCCCCGCACACTGACACTCGCTGCATTGGGTGCCCAGACTGCGAAATAAACTCCTGATTTCCCCTCATGTATCATCGCATGAGAGCCTAGTTTATCGTAAAGCTTGGTATGAGTGCCTTGCTTGAAGAGATAGATATCCATCTCACTCAAACGCGAAATATCATAGCGTATCGGATGATTCATCCTTTTCTCCCCTCTTTGATGGTGTAATAAAGGGCTTCATACTCGCGTCCTGCAACGTCCCAGTCAAACCGTCGGCTCATTGCATTGTGCTGCATCTGTCTAAATCCGTTGGGGTCATTGTACCATGTATGAACTGCCCATCCAACGGTATTGATAAGCGCGTCAGCCGTAGCGTCGTAAAATTTAAACCCTGTACCGTTGGATGAGTCATTTTGGTAGTTTTCAATCGTATCATCCAGTCCACCCGTTGCCCGAACGATGGGAAGCGTTCCATAACGAAGAGAGTAAATTTGATTCAACCCGCATGGTTCAAAGAGTGACGGCATCAAAAACAAATCGGATGCCGCTTCGATTTGATGAGCGAGATCGTTTCGATAGCCGATGAAACAGCTGAATTTGTCCGGATAGATTGCTGCGATGTGACTAAAAAAGGATTCTGCCCATTTTTCTCCCGCACCCAGCATGACGATTTGAATGTCCATTTCCAACAGTTTATGGATCGAGGCTGAAAGCAAGGCAATCCCTTTTTGTTCGGCTAAACGCCCAACGAGACCTATGAGGGGAACTTCAGGCCTTTGGGAAAGATGAAATGTCTCTTGCAAAGCACGTTTGCACAAAACCTTACCGCTCATATCCTCGACATCAAAATGGTTAGGAATAAACGGATCGATTGCAGGACTCCATTCGTCGTAATCAACTCCGTTTAGTATCCCATGTAATTTGTAAGAGTACTTACCGATGAGTCCCTCTAAACCCCATCCAAATTCCGCCGTGCAAATCTCTTGGGCATATTTACGGCTTACGGTGCTGACTGCATCGGCGTGGACGATTCCCCCTTTGAGAAGGTTGACGCTGCCGTTGTCTTCAAGATCGTAAAAATGTTCCCAGCCAATGGCGAGTACGTCCATCACCCCTTTATAAAACTTGCCTTGATGCTGGAGATTATGGATGGTAAGCAGCGTTCCTGTAGCGCTGAAATCTCTATCATGCTTATACAACGTGTTGAGCATTACGGGAATTGCGGCTGTATGCCAATCGTTGGCATGAATCACGTCGGGATGAAAATGAAGTTTCTTTGACAGTTGCATCACGGCACGTGAAAAGAAGATAAATCGATTATCGTTGTCTGCGAACCCTTCTCCGTTTGTATCATACAGGTCACTGCGACCAAAATACTCTTCATAGTCGATGAAATACACGGGGATGTCGGTTTGCGGCAAAAGTCCTTCATACACTCCTGCCCACAACTCTCCCATCACTCCCATCGGAACTCCAAGAGAGCCTTCCAGTCGTTTTAAACCGTATTTTTCACGATCAACGAGATAGTAGCGAGGCATGACTAAACGTACATCATGCCCAAGTGCGCGAAGTGCTTTAGGAAGAGCCCCGGCGACATCGGCTAGACCGCCAGTTTTGGCAAAAGGGACAATCTCAGAGGCAGCGATCAGAATATTCAGTTTAGACATTTTTTTCCTTCTTTTATGAGGGTTTCATAGAGTGCACCATACGCTTTTGCACTCTCGGACCATGAAAAATCACACTGCATATTATGAGCGACCAACAGTTCAAAACGCTTTTTATCGGCATACAAATCGAGCCCTTTTCGTACTGCCAACAAAAGTGATCGAGGCGTTGGTGTATTAAAAACGACTCCATACCCTTCACGGCTTTTAGGATCAAACGATTCAAATTTTTTAACGGTATCCGCCAATCCGCCTACACGATGGACAAGAGGAACTGCCCCGTAGCTAAACGCGATCATTTGATTGAGGCCACAAGGTTCAAACAGGGAGGGCATCAATAAAAAATCTGCCGCAGCATACAATCGATGGGAAAACGATTCATCGTATCCGTAGGTCAAATGAAGATTGGGATAATACTGTTCTAATTTCCGTAGACGATCATAATATCCCTCTTCCCCTTCCCCTAAAAGAGCGATAGTGCACTCTAACTCTGCCATCTTTGGAAGGGTTTCGATGAGGAGATCCATCCCTTTTTGACTGACAAAACGACCGATAAAAGCAAAAAGAGGTTTGGATGTCCCTTTTAGTCCCAACTCTTTTAGCAGAGCATTTTTATTGATTTTTTTGCCCTTTGGCTCGTTATAAACGACATTCAATGCGGTATCGTGTGCAGGTGAAAAATGCTCATGATCGATTCCATTGATGATCCCTGAAAGTTTTGTGCGATGAAGCTGTAAAAAACCTTCTAATCCGCATCCAAACTCAGGAGTCATAATCTCTTTTGCGTACGTTGAGCTCACAGTGGTAATGCAATCTGAGTAAGCAATTCCCGCTTTCATCAAGTTTATTTGTCCATAAAACTCGATCTCATTCATCCTAAAATGCGATTGATTAATCCCTAAATCATCCATATAAACAGGGTCAAAAACACCCTGATAGGCTAAGTTATGAATCGTGTAAAGAGATTTGGTGGAGAGAGTCGGATCATCGTGCATAAGCAATGCCGTCAATGCACACTGCCAGTCGTTAAGATGGACAATGTCATAGTGATCATCTCTTAACAATGTGTAGATCGTATGGCTGAAGAGTCCAAAGCGTAACGCATTATCCTCATATCCAGCTTCCGGTGTACCGTAGAGAAACTCTCTGTCACACAGCATTGGATGGTACACAAAACGATATTTTACCCCCTCATGCGTACATCCGTACATCTCAATTCGATATTGGGTCTCTCCCATCAATACGTCAAAAAAGCAATCTTCTGAGACAATGTTGTATTTATCCCGATCAACCGATTGATACAGAGGCATAATGACCTCAATATCATACGCATTGAGCGCACGAGGCAAAGCGTGTGCCACATCTGCCAAACCGCCTGTTTTAGCAAAAGGATAGACTTCACTCGCAGCGAACAGCACTTTTTTAGACATAATTTTCCCCTCGCAAAACTTTGGCCGCCAATTCGGGTTCCATCGGATTAATCATCATGTCGGTATTCGTCTCAAATCCGCCAAACCGATACAGTCGCGGAAGAATGCGAATGTAAAATGGATACAGATTGCTTCGCTCTCTGTCTTCGTGCAACGGCGGTGTCGATACCCATAGATTCAACGCCATGTTGTTCATTTGAATATTCAAACGCTGCATCACCGACATAAGCAAAGTGGAGAGGGCTTCGATTCTCTCGTTGGTAAGCGCGTCGATTGATTCCATCCTCTGCGATGAAGCGATCATCACCTCAAAGGGATAATTGCTGGCATAAGGACAAAATGCACTAAATTCTCCTACTCGCTGGATGATTCGAACCTCAGCATCTTCTTCATCTTTTACGATTGATTCCATCAAGGGATGATGATGAGTTTCGAAATAGTCACGGCTTCGCTGATACACGTCACGCTGTGCTTTTGGGATCAAAGGAAGCGCGATGAGCTGTGTATGACAATGGCTCATGGTTGAACCTGCATCATACCCCTCATTTTTAAAGAGAGAAATAGAAGCCAAACGATGATCGCGTCTAAGATCTTCCACTCGTGCTCTGAGTGTTTTGAGCCATGCTACACACTCCTCATGACTCCACTGACTCATCGAAACATGATGTTGCGGTGTATCGATGATCACTTCATGCGCCCCAAAACCTTCCCACGACTCAAACGTCCCGAAATTATGCTGATGGGGAGCTTCGATCGCGACGGCTTTATAGAGATTGGGGACAACGCGAGTATTCCATCCTGGTTGATTTGCCCACGAATCATCGTGACGCATTGCAAAGATCTCTTTGGGAGTCATGGCTTCATTTCCCTCACAAAAAGGGCATGCTACAAGCTGTGTATCCTCTCCTATAGGAGTCATATCCGGTCGGTGCAGCCGTTCTGGCGCGATGAGGACATGGTTATCGTTCAAACGATCGTATCGGATTTCAGACACGCTCAATCTCCAAAATTCCGCTTAGATCCAACACCGTATCAAAAGCAAAGACCAAAGCTAAACTCACACCCTGAACACTCAGATCAAAGCCCTGCTCGCTTTGAGAAAGCGTTTGGAGTTGAAAATAGTGAACTTTACAGGGCTTATCGGTACGGATGATGATTTTTTTCTTTAAATACAGGTCTTCCATCTCGATCATCTGAGTCTCTTTAATCGTCCCTATCTGCGCTAAATCGACACCATTAATCCGAATCTTTTCATAATCTGCAAAGTGAAAATTGTGTTCCATCACATAGGTAAAGTCACCTTTGGCATCACTTTTGAGATGAAGAGAAAATTCGATTGCACTGGAAGCAAAGGTAAAATTTTTCTCCAACGAAGCATTGGCTTTTTCATCGTTGTAGATTCCTCCTTCACGTGTAAAGGCAATACTGTTTTTGGTTTGGGAAGATTCAAAAGGCTGATTGGCAAAATCTCCATATTCCCGAAAATTGCAATGACGAAAATTCTCTGCATTAAACCCAGAGTCACTGATATGATCGACAAAGGAGTTTTTCAAATACCAATCATAAATAATCGCATCTCTTAACGTATCGTCAACCGCAACATTGGCATGATGGATCGTATCGATCCCCTCTTCAAACGGTATTGATTTTTCTTTTGGAGCTTCAAACAATTTAGCGTGATACGCTTCTTTTCTCCGTGTCAGGGTGTTTTGATAGTTAAAACAGCAATCTCTCAAATCGAGTTCCACCAACTGTCCACCGCAAGCTGAATCAAAACGGGAGATGAGCTTGGACGTCACCGATTTGTATTTCGCATGTCCGTCAAGCTCGTTGGAATCACTCACGAGAGCTTTCTTTTTCCCATAACGGATATTTTCACACTCAATCAAATAACGATAGCCGTTGTCGCGCAGATTCGGGAGATACAGTCCTCCAAAAACACCATGCCAGAGCGAATCGTTGGTTTGTGCTTTGTACAAAGCGGTCTCAAAATCCCCTTCACCCGCATGAAAGGCACGGGAAAGTTCCATTGTCCGCTTGTGCAGGCGATTGGATTCCGGGTATTTGACGAAGAAATTCTTCCAAATTCCCCCTTTGAGAAACTTAACCCCGTATTCCTCATACCGCTGTAATCCCATTTCCTCTTTGAGCGCTTCAAGATGCAGAGCATCATCCGCCCTTAGACTCCATTCCCCCATCTCGTAATACGAGACATTCGGTAAATAGGCAATACCGCGCGGACGATGGGCATCAAAATACTCACCGAAATGACGTGTCTGAATCGACTCATCAGCCAATACGCCTTGAACAAACGACTCAAGCCACCCTTTTTCATACACCCATTCATGCGTACCCGGCCACATCCCGAATTTTTCGGCATCATCAAAAATAATTGCGGCTGAATCTTCTTCGCGGTTGTAAGATTTTATCGCTTTAATCGCACTTTCTACATTCAAAAACGGAATGGCGTATCGGAGTTTTTGACTGATAGGAAACAGTCCCATAGGCGTTCCGCCCTCTTCACTCATGTAGTAGCCATCTAACCCCGTAGCATCAAAACCAGCGCACTGAAAATGGTAATCGTCCATCACGGTATATTTTATCCCCGCACGATCAAGATCTGGGATCAGTGAGGATTCCCAAACCCGTTCGGTCAGCCATAAACCTTTGGGAGTTTGACCAAAACGGGTGTGTATTGAATCGTTTAGCCGTTGGATTTGTCCTACGCGGTCAGCGGAGGGAATAACGCTCAAAATCGGTTCATAATAGCCTGCACTGAAAAACTCGATGCTTCCTGCTTTAGCCAAGGTGACAATTTTTTCATAGAGTGACGGTCTCAATTCCTCGATCCGCTCCATAAGCCATCCGCTGCAATGAACGGAGAATTTAAAATCAGGATAGCGGCTCATCACCTCGAAAAAAGGTTCGTAGCAGGTTTTTATCCCCAGTTCGATTACCCACTCGAGATTGTCCACCGGCTGGTGCATGTGGATACCCAATAGTAATGATGTTTTCATTCTCTCTCCTATATAAACCAGTCGGTTGTAAAATAATTATTTAGTTCCAATAAAAGTGTTCCATTGCCCGGTAAAGTTTGAAGCACCTGCTTCTCTTCTAGCACTTCCCACCGAAGATGGACAACAGTGTTGCTTCCAAAATGAGCTCGTGAGAGTGAAAATTCCAACCGGTGGTTGAAAATAACTGGCTCCAATACTAGACGTTCACCCGTCTCTTCGATCACCATCTCGATATACGTATGCAGCGAGAAAGGGCTTTTGCCTTCCAAGGCGATATAAACGGTTTGATCGTCCAATCCATAATAGATGGTATCGACAGGACCACGCAACCTGTCCATCGTTGAAAAGCTCTGCGTCTCATCGATCATGCCGCATCCGGTCCATTCAAAAAAGCCTCTTTTTCCTCCGCCTAAACGCGGTGAAATACTATTGCGAGGCTTGATCCAAGAGGGTTTTGCGACATGAAAAGAGTTAATCGGTTCCCTAAAATGCGAGGGAACCGTTTTTTCCATCAAACGATAGATCTCGATCAGATGGTCTCGAAACAAGGTATCAAACTCAGATGAAAACTCCGTCACGTGATCTTCACCGTACCACCAAAACCAGTCACTGCACTGCGATGCCAGAAGATGATACCGTATCGTTTCGGTGACTTCATGGGTTTGGGCATAGCGTTCTACCTCACGGCGTGTTTCAAAAATAAGTTCCCATGCCCGATTTTTTTCACGATGTCCTACCCATGTATCAAAGGTTCCGTGTATCCAGCTGCCAGGAGCCAAGTGTTCTAACACTTCACTCTCATTGTTTTGCGACACCTCATCCATACTTGCCGTTTTACACCATGTTGATGTGCTCAAAGCGCTATACAAAGAGGTAAAGAAATCCCATCCGTTATTCGGGTAAAACTCCCATGCATTCTCGCCGTCGACAATCACAAAAACATGCGGATTTTCTTCATTGGAAGCGATACGATGCAGTTCATCCATAAAATGGCTGCTCGCCTTTTTTCCTTCCATATGACGATACTCAAATCCGATCAGATCACTCAAACCATGATCACGAAAAGCGATGGTCACATCCTCATAACGATAGGGTTTATAACGCAGAGATGACGCATCGCTGTGGAGCGATTTATGAAGTATCGCCTCGTCGGTCGCAATCCATGAAATGCCATGCTCTTTGTAAATAGCAAGACTTTTTTCATCAACAGCTCCCTCCGCCGGCCAAAAACCGCTGGGCTTGGTTCCAAATGTCGCTTCATACAGTTCGATGGAACGCTTAACATGTTCAATCGCATCATCACGCAGTGAATATGCACCCTCTGGTAACTCAGTTGCGCCATTGGCACGCTGTCCATTTTCCATGTCGATTAACAAAGGAAGGATCGGATGAAAATAAGGAGTCGTTGAAACCGATATGGTTCCCTCTTTTTGCAGTCTTCCGTAAAAAGGAAGTATCTCCGAAACAAAAAGGGACAACGTTTCCAGTAACGCGGTTTTGTCCTCTTGGGTGTACCCTCGCTGTTTGATAAACAACGCTTTGACCAAATCATTATGAAGACGAAGAGTATTTCCGCACCATGCGAGCAAAAACACCACTTCCAAATCGATCAGCTCATCATCACTAAAAAGCGTCTGCTCGTAAAGTTCACAATAGCGTACTATGGGGCGTACCATGGTGTCATACTGCGTCGTAGTACACAGTTTTATGAGCCATTCTTGTTGCGATTGGCTAAGCTTTGCGGGGTCTTGTGCCCACAGGGAAAGAAAATAATCGTATTTCAGAGGCTGTGTGTAAAGTTTGAGCTGTTCGATTAACGACGCACTGAGGTTGAACGTGGCTTTGAGCCCCGGATACTGACTCATAAGCCACGGCATCTCATAATAATCTTTAATGGCGTGTAAAAATACCCATGGCATACTCATCACACCATCGCTGCCCCTGTAATCAGGCTGATGCATGTGCCAAAAAAACGAAAGGCTAAGGCTTCGATCATTCATCAAGGCTTCGACCACTCCTGTATTTTTTCCGTGTAGCGCTTGGTATACATTTCCCCTTTTTCATCGTCTGTTGCTTGGATTGTCAGATTGAGATAATCGCTGTATTGATCCGGAATCATTAATACCCAATCATCTTTATCCAGCCAAATTTTGACCCCATCAAGCGTCGACGATTCTTTATCTTTGGCATCTTCCAAAAATTTGCGCATCATTTTTCCCTTCAGGGACTGAGTACACGGAAGCTGAATCGTTGTATAGAAAAAATGAGGCAATGAGTCAATAATTTCAGAAAGTTTCACACTGTGAGACACCATCATCTCCAAAATTTTCAACGTCGCATACATCGAATCTCTGTGTGTCGCAAATTCGGTAAAGGTAAAGTTCCCCTCCCCTGTAGCGACCAAGTCATAACTTTTCATCTTAGAGGCTTTAAAATTCGCGTACTGACCCCGTTCAATCTCAAGATGGTCAAAATAGACAATGTCCGCAGCCCACGTCGGTAAAAAGACTCGCTTTTTAACCCCGCTGGCTTTGGCCTCCATGTTCAAAAGACTCATAACAACATACAACGCGCTTTGCTTGGAAAGAGGAAGCCCCTCATCGCACACAATATCCAATCGCTGACCATGAGGATAGAGGATAAATCCTCCATCAAGTTTGAGCGCTTTAATCACTGCCCCCATATCCTCATACGAGCGTTTCACCAACGTATTAATGTTCGAGAGACGCTGTTCGTCGCTATAAGCATTGAACATAATATGTTCAACCCCAAGATCGTTCAAAATATCAGGGAAAACCTCAGCCGCCAAACCGTGCGTCAAATCAACAGCAATACGGCAATCAAGACATTTAAACCGATGCGATTGCAAAACAGTCTCTATCCCTTTTTTGTATTCGGCATATTCACGCTTGTGGTCGAGTTCGTGGATCTGTCCGATTTGGGAATAATCGACTCGACGAAAAGTTTCTTTGAAAAATGCTTTTTCTACCTTTTTTGCCACATCATTATTGATACGAAGTGCTTCATGGTTGTAAAAAGTAATGACCGTACTGGTGGGATCATCGATTTTTTGATGAAAATGAACCCCTGCCGTATAGTGCTCGTGGAAGGAGAGACTGCATCGCATAACGGCCGAGGGGATAGCATTATAATCGACAACATCGACTCCCGAAGAGAGCAGACCGCCTAAAAATGCCCGTTTCAGCATCCGTGAGCTTTTATCATAATGCCGTGATACTAGCACCGTCGAACCTACAGGTAACTGCGCACCAAAAGATTCTGCTATCTTCGTCGCCATTTCGCATGAAAGTTCCACGTTTGATTTCCCGATGACCATTCCGTTTTCAAAAATAGAATTTTTATATTTACTTCCCAGAATGACACTGCGGCTGACGATAGAAGCATCTTCAATCATTTTATACGGCCAAATGGTGACATCTTTTTCGATGGTGACCAGCTCACCAATTTCGCATCCCTCGGCTAAAATTAATCCCGATTTAGCGGTAACATTTTTTCCGATACTGTTCCCGTCACAAATAACGCACCCGTCTAGTTTGGCATTTTTTCCGATTTCAACATCATTCCAAATAACGGTATTGGCAATCTTCGAAGAAGAGCCGATAACAACATTATTTCCTATCACGACATTGCTAAGCTTCGAACCGCGTTTAACCGTCACATTTTTACCGATTACGACGATTCCGATGACTTCAACACTCTCATCGAGAGTGTTGTCCTCTTCACAAATGAGAACACCATCAGGATATTTAATGGCTTCTCCCCCAATATTGAGTTTGATTTTACCGGCAAGTATGTCTTCATACACATCCCGATAACTCTCTGGATTGCCGACATCACGCCAATATCCTTGGGCATATCCTGCCATTAAATCGATTCCTTGACGCATCAAATGAGGGAAAAGATCTTTGGCAAAATCAAAATTTTCATTTTTAGGGATGTACTCAAGAATTTCAGGCTCGATGATATAAATACCGGTGTTAATGGTGTCGCTAAATACCTCTCCCCAACTCGGTTTTTCGAGGAATTTTTCGATTTTTCCCTCTTCATTGGCAATGACCACCCCAAACTCGAGCGGGTTTTCAACCGAAGTCAACGTTATGGTTAATTTAGAATTTTTTGATTTGTGATAGTCAAAAATCTGCTGAAAATCAAAATCGGTTACCAAATCACCGCTGATAATGATGAAGTTTTCATTGCCGATGTATTCCTGCGCTTTTTTAACCGCACCCGCTGTCCCGTAATCATCATCAGGGACAACATAGGTAATGTTGATTCCCCAAGCACTTCCGTCTTGGAAATAATCCTTAATGACATCGGGTTTAAAATAGAGTAATACAATAAATTCTTTAATGCCTAAATCTCGTAGGCTTACAATCGTATGTTCCATCATCGGACGGTTCATTATCGGTAACATAGGCTTTGGGACAGAATTCGTCAGGGGCTGTATTCGTGTTCCAAATCCGCCTGCCATAACAACAGCTTTCATTGATCTCCTTTTTGAAACGGTTTTAACTACACAATCATCTATTATTCTACAATTACTAGAGCTAAATCATAGCATTTTTTTTATAGATTGTTTATAGGAAATCAACGCATTTAAAAAACACTCTTTAGCCCTCTTGCGTTATTATGTCATTTATATTTATTGCAGTAGTGATTATAGTTTAATCAATCAATACAAATACAACTTGCTACAATGGTAAAAATCAAAATGTTAAAGAGTCTTTATGAGTGAAATATCCAATTTATGCGACGTTATTATTTTCGGAGGGCATGGTGATTTAGCGTTTCGAAAGCTCATGCCTGCGTTGTATCATCTTTGTAATGACGGACACATTAACGAGCACAGCCGTATTTTTTCAACCACCCGTGCCAATATGACCCAAGAAGAGCACCTTGAACTGGTCAAAACAAAATTAAAAGAGTTTTTAGCCCAAGGGCAATTTGATGAGACAAAATTTGAGAATTTTAAAGCACGGCTTCATCTGGTTAAAGTGGATTTGGGTAATGTTGAAAGTTACGAGGAACTTAGCCTCTTGCTTGGAGAAAATCCACAACGAGAGCGCATCAGCTATCTCTCTACCTCTCCTGATTTTTTCGGAACGATTTGTAAAGCATTAAGCACATGGAGACTTGTCAGCCCTCAAAGTCGTGTCGTTTTGGAAAAACCGATCGGGCGGGATCTTGTCTCTTCACGTGCCATCAATGTGGAAGTACTAAAATATTTCGAAGAATCCCAAGTCTATCGTATCGACCACTATTTAGGGAAAGACACCGTTCAAAACATTATGGCGCTGCGTTTTTCCAACCGTATTTTCACCCCGTTGTGGGATGCGAGCAACATCGACCATGTTGAAATCACCGTCTCTGAGAGTGTCGGGGTTGAAGGGCGCTGGGGCTATTACGATGAGTACGGTGCGATGCGCGACATGATTCAAAATCATCTGATGCAGCTGCTGTGCCTCATCGCTATGGAACCTCCGTGTTCTTTGGATGCGGACAGTGTACGGGATGAAAAAGTTAAAGTGCTCAAATCCCTGCGCCCTATGAGTGCTGCGGATATCCAGCAAAAAACCGTTCGCGCCCAATACACAAAAGGCTCCAGTAACGGTCAAATCGTCCCCGGGTACAAAGAGGGTGAAGGGGTTGCAAACAGTACGACTGAAACCTATGCAGCCGTTCGTGTAGACATCGACAACTGGCGCTGGAACGGTGTACCGTTTTATCTGCGAAGCGGTAAACGCCTGCGCAACAGAAACTCTGAAATCATTATTCAGTTCAAATCGATCCCCTACTCTATTTTTGCCAACAAAGGGAGCTGTATTTCGCAAAACAAACTGGTCATCTCTTTACAGCCCAGAGAGAGTATCCAGCTCAAACTCATGAATAAAATTCCCGGACTCAGTGAACAGATGCGTCTGCAACAAGTCGATTTGGAACTCAATTCCCCTACTAATGAGGAGCGTAAGCCTGAAGCCTATGAGAGACTGATGCTCGATGTTATCCGCAGTAATCCGACACTGTTTATGCGTCTGGATGAAGTGGAAGCGGCGTGGAAATGGGCGGATATTATTTTACAAGGATGGGCAGAAAACATTGTTCCGATGAAAAGCTACAGTGCAGGAACCGATGGCCCAACAGCAGCAGTCGAACTGATCGCACGAGATGGCAGAAGCTGGCATGATGAATAATCTCAATTTTCACCGTTTTGAGGATGAAGAAAAGCTTGCATTTTCTCTTGCTCAAAGCATTGGGAATCACCTCAACGAAGCCATCGCCGAAAAAGGCTCTGCTTCACTGATCGTCTCAGGAGGAAGCACCCCTAAAAAGCTTTTTAACGCCTTGAGTACGATGGACATCGAGTGGGATAAAATTAAAATCGGTCTGTGTGATGAGCGTCTCGTTGAACCGACCCATAACGACAGTAATGAAAAACTGGTTCGAGAAACACTCATGACAGGTTACGCTGCAAAAGCAACCTTTGTTAGTATGGCAAACGAAGATGAGACTGCATGTTCTGTGCGCGGTAAAGAGTTACTTATGCCCTTTGATGTCCTCGTTTTAGGGATGGGTGATGACGCACATACTGCTTCGCTTTTCCCCAACAATCCAAGACTTGCTGAAGCGTATGACCAAACAAAAGAAAATGTCTGTATTAAGATTGTCCCGCAACATGCCCCTCATACGCGCATGAGTCTCACATTGGGAGCCATTTTAAGCGCTCGCCATGTCTATCTTCATTTTCAAGGTGTGAGCAAACTGAATGTTTACAAAGAAGCACTAAACGGGACAGACACATTCGCCATGCCCATTCGTGCTATCATCAACCAAACGGACAAAAAAATTGAGGTATACAGCGCATGAATGAAATACTCCTCCGTGTTACTAAAAATATACAAGAACGTTCACGTATCAGCAGAGAACATTATCTCCAACGAATCAACGAAGCAAAAACACATGGTGTAAACCGACAAAAACTCGGATGCAGTAATCTCGCTCACGCGATGGCACCTATGGATACGCACGATAAAGCATCGTTAAGTGCTCTGCAAAATCAGAATATCGCCATTGTCACGGCGTATAACGATATGCTCTCCGCCCATGAACCCTATAAACTCTATCCTGCCCTCATCAAACGAACCCTCAGCGATATGGGTGCTACGTGTCAGGTTGCCGGAGGAGTCCCAGCCATGTGTGATGGAGTGACTCAATCGCAAAGCGGAATGGAACTGAGTCTCTTTAGCCGTGACAACATCGCCATGGGAACCGCCATCGCTCTCTCGCACAATGTCTATGACGGGGCTGTCTATCTGGGCGTATGCGATAAAATCGTTCCGGGTCTTGTCATCGGAGCGTTAGCATTTGGTCATTTGCCCGGACTCTTTATCCCGGCAGGTCCCATGCCATCAGGAATCAGCAATGCCGAAAAAGGGAAAATCCGACAAGAGTATGCCAAAGGAAACGTCACCGAAGTCGAGCTTTTAAAAGCTGAAGCTGCTTCCTATCACAGCAGTGGAACGTGCACGTTTTACGGTACCGCCAACTCCAATCAAATGCTCTTAGAGATGATGGGTCTGCAGCTTCCCAACAGTTCGTTTGTCAATACGAATACCCCGTTGCGAGAAGCACTCACCATCCAAGCATCTCAAACCATTTTCGGACTCACCGAAACTTCAGGTAACTATCTCCCCATAGCGGACATCATCGATGAACGCAGTTTCGTCAATGCGATCGTAGGACTCATGGCAACCGGCGGATCGACCAATCATACGATCCACCTCATCGCCATGGCACGCGCGGCAGGGATACTTCTGACATGGGATGATTTTGATGCTCTGTCGAAAATCACACCGCTTTTGTGCCGTATGTATCCTAACGGAAGTGCCGATGTCAACGCATTTCGAGATGCAGGAGGAATGTCGGTCGTCATCCATCAGCTTCTAAATGTAGGGTTGGCGCATAACGATGTCCAAACCATCATGGGTAAAGGGCTTGATCGCTACGTGGTTGAACCCGTCTTGCGCGATAATAAATTTTGTTATGAATCCGGAGCTAAGATCTCTCGTGACACTTCGGTCATTTCGAGCGTAGAAACACCCTTCAGCCACGAGGGAGGACTTAAACTGCTTCGCGGAAATATCGGTCGAAGTATCATCAAAACCTCCGCTCTCAAAGATCCTGATACCATCATAGAAGCCGAAGCCCTCATATTTGATTCTCAAGAAGCCTTGCAAAGTGCCTTTAAACGAGGCGAGTTGGAGAGAGACTTTATCGCGGTCGTCCGATTTCAAGGTCCACGCGCCAACGGTATGCCTGAGCTTCATGGGCTTATGCCTCCGCTTGGTGTACTTCAAGAGCGAGGATTCAATGTCGCTATCGTCACAGACGGACGAATGTCGGGTGCATCCGGAAAAGTTCCCTCAGCAATTCATATTTCCCCTGAAGCCGCTGATGGAGGAATATTGGCAAAACTCCAAAACGGTGATAGAATCCGATTTGATGTCAAAGCCGGGGAAGTCACCGTATTGGTAGAGGATGCGATATTATCCGCACGTGCGATTTATACCCCAGATTTGAGCCACAACCGATACGGTTTTGGACGAGAGCTCTTTGCCTCGATCCGAGCCAGTGTCTCAAGCGCTGAAGAGGGTGCAAGTATTTTTGATATTACAGGTAAGGAACGCGCATGAACGCTTATGATGTTATGAAACGATCTCCCATTGTCCCCGTTATCGCGATTGAGGATGCTGAGAATGCCTTACCGCTTGCCCAAGCATTACTTGCAGGGGGAATCGATCTTATGGAAATCACGCTACGAACTCCTGCCGGAATCAAAGCAATCGAGATCATTGCCAAAAACTTACCTCAAATGGCGGTAGGTGCAGGAACCGTCCTCAATGCGGATGATTTCAAAAGAGCAGTCGATCACGGTGCGCA
>CAIMUF010000063.1 GCA_903844635.1 uncultured Sulfuricurvum sp.
GACATACAGTGTTATAAACTTCTATAATGGTTACAAAATGGTTACGATACGTAGCTTGACTTGTAAAAGTAATTTAGGAGTATGTAATGAAAAGTATAGAATGAAGAAACTTTTTGCGATACAGTGTTGCTGCAGCGGTTGTATTACCTGGAATGGTATCTCTTACAGGATGTGGAGGAGGTGGCGGTTCGAGTGGACCTTCTCTCAATTCAACTGATACTCAAGTGTCAGCGATTACTTCACTGCAAAGTGCTGGAAATACGCAAAATGCGCAGTTAAGTTCTGTTTCTTCAGAGCTATTAACAGGGAGCTCTCAAACTTCTCAAACAGGGTTAATGCTCGCGTCTACAGCTAGCACTCCTCCTCTTCCAACTTATCCTTTATTTAAAAGACATGTAGGTATGCTACCCAATGCATATGCGACCTGGGGAGACTATTTAACTGCACATAATCTCGCTTACAAGCAAGCGAACGACCAAATCACTAAGCTTAAAGCCTCATTGCGTCTTTATGGATTCAAAGAAAAATCTTCTGGGCAAGTAGCAGCTGTGGAACAAACTTCTACTAATCAACAACTTGTCGGAGCAAATGTCATAGTACCTCTGAGTACTTCAGTAATCGATACAGCGACAGTTTTGATTAACTTGTTTATTTCATCATCTAGTGTGTCTTCTGGCTCGACGTTATTGACTACTATTAACGATATGCTTATATCGATACTTACAGGGATTAAAAATAAGAGTTTAGATAATCTGACATTTGATTCAAAAATAAGTATTTTAACGAGTATTGCAAGAATGTCTGTAGCAGTTGTTAGTGTTCTTGGAATTGTTGGCTTGAAACAACTTAAAGAACAATCGGTTACTGGGTTAACAGCAGATGCTCAAACGGCAGCTTTAGCAAGAGCGGTTAAAACTCAGAGTTTGTTAACACTTGTATTGACGTCTACAGTAAATTATATGATGAACTATAATATTTCTAAAATACAAGCTGATTTAGCATCTACAAACAGTAGCTTTACTCCTCCCTTCACTGATTCAGCGACATTGGCTGCTAGCTTGAATCAGCAAGCTACTCTTTTGCAGACTCTTGGATCAATACTGCAATCTGTCTCCCAAATATATACTGCAAATGATACAACGACATTAACAACATATGCACAAAACGTTGGATTTTTATTTACTGCTGAAAATCAAACATCATCAGATGCAGCAACTTTTGCAACTCATATGGCAGATCTTGCATATCAGTTTACGAGTCAGATGGAGCAAGATGCGTATCACTTTGCAATGCAGGGCATGGAATACGGCTATCTCTTTGCTTCACGCGGCGAAGAAGTAGGTCTGATGGCGGATCGTGTACTTTGGATGGCAGTTCAAATCGGAGTAATGGCAGATCGGATTGGACAGATGGCAGATCGGATCGTTTATACCGAACAGCTCATAGTTTATACCGAAATGCTGATTCTCGATTTCGGATTGCTAATTTATGGTGGAATGAAACAGATTAGCAATACGATGCTCATGGGAATGGCGATTATCTTTGACTGTCAGTGGTATACACCCTCAACAAGTGATCCAATATTGACTGTTATATCTGACATGACCCAGACAATGCTGACAAATATGCAAGAGTATGAAAAAATAGTTCTAAATAATCAATTAGCCCTTCAAACAATTACACAGGATGCACTTAAATGGTTGCCATCAAATACCTCAGTATCTTAGGTATAAGTGTAGTTTACCTCTATGCTGCTCCCAATGCGAGCGAAATTTATCAAAAAACCGTAAAAGTTCTCTCCATTCCACAGATCAAGTTTCAAGTATCCTCGACTATTAGGAGCGGAAGTTATCTGGAGAAACAGATGTTTAGTTTGGCACGAATGGAGGGAGAGAAAGATTCGTCCCTCCTTGTGTGTTTTGCCTCTCCTTCAAAAATAAAAGGGACAGCGATGCTGTTCAAAAAAAATAAAAGTGATTCGCAAACTTTCGTCTATTTTCCGGTACTTGATCGTGTTCGTATCGTACCAAAGCAAAACGAGAAAGAGGAAGCTTTTGGTTTGGGACTTTCGTATTCTGAAATGCAAAATAGTACAGATCAATTGAGTTTTCTTAAGACGATTAGTGATCATGGAAAATCGTATTATCAACTTTTAAAAAATGTTGAGGGGACTAAAACAGTTTATACGATTTCGGTCGATGATGTTATTTTGAAAAAAATGGATGTTTTTGAAAATAATCAGCTTTTAAAAGAAGTATTTATCGATGAAGTAAAAGCACTCCGTGGGCAAACAATTATTACAAAATGGCACATTCTTGATCATATTAAGGATGAATCTTTGTCATACGATATTAATGAAGAGTCGATTCAAACTGTTGTTGACAGTAGATTATTTAACCAATCCGCCCTTACACACTGCAAGCCTTAAGATAACGGCGATGTAAGATTGGAACAATCCAGAGAATAAAGAGGAGATTGGCAGCGAGTAAGATTCCAAGCTCAAAGGCAAATGCTCTCATTATTCCCCCCACAAAAAACATCCCGCCTAAGCAAATCAGAACTGAAAAATTTGAGATAAAGCTCGGCTGGAGGACACTTCTTTCGCATGCTTCGCCTTCACGTTTGTAACAGACAAAAAGCTGGATAAGTGAGTCCGTGATGAGTCCGGCATATAAAATCACATTGAGCAGGGTTAGAATAGTAATTTGTTTGTTGAAAATGAAGTGAAAAAATCCTAAAACTCCCAATGAGAAAAGTGCGGAAAAAACAATGGTTAAGACACTCATAATGTTTCGGCAATAAAACCAAAAAAACAATGCTGTTGCAGCGAGAGTAATCATCAACCCCAGTAAAAACTCTTGAACAAAAATATGAATGAAATAATCAAAGTCAGAAATTTTCCCGCTAATAGTAACATTAAATTCAGGATACTGCTCTCCTAATTCATCAATACTATTCATCATCGTTCGCATGGATTCGGTTGTCATGGTCAAGGGAATTGCTACAACAATAGTGCTTTTTTTCCGATCGGAAGACCACAGAGAAAAAGGGTGTTCTATAAAACTTTCTGCCAATAAAAATTGAGCTAAAAGATTAGGATTGGTTTTGTCGGGTGCAGATTTTGAAAATTCATCAAATGCTTTTGGGGCACTGGCAATAATTTTTCCAGGTATTAAAGGCTCAAGTTTTTCTTGAAACTGAATAAGTTTTTGCATGATGCGTTCATTGGTAAAATTTCCGTTAAGAGTACTTACATTCACAACAAAAGGGAGTGTTGGCAGTCTTGTTTCTTCAAAATGTTCGATTTTTTTCAATTCCAGGGAAGAACTTGGAAGTAAATTGACAATATTTAAATCAATATTTATAGGATGATGAAAGATACTGATCATGCCTAAAAGAGCAAGAAATAGGAAGAAAATACTCTTTTTTTGAATTTTTAACAGAGTTCGCGATGGTTTGAGAGCTAATCGCTGATAATGGAGTTGCGAGGAGAAAAAACGCATGAGATAAATGCGAATATTCATGTAAATATGTAAAACTCCCAATCCAATCATCATCATAACACCAAATGAATGGATTAATCCAAAATGGGACGTCACTAAAAATAAGGCACTTAACATGGTCGCTGCAACTGAAATTTGAATACCGAAAAAAAGACGTTTCGTATCCATCCCTTCCGCATAAATATAGTTAATAAGTGTTAGCGCGTAAATGACTAGAAAAATAAGAGCCAGTAAAGAGGCAGAATTAATTTCGAAAAAACCAAGATTTAAAATAATTGCCAACGCTAAAAAATACAGTGCCATTTCAATAATAATATCTATCCATAAGCGTACAGGGATAAAAAATAATAAAATAATGAGTACAAAAGGAAAAATAATGAGGGTATAAAACTCAAGCTCATGAAAAAAATTTTTGAACAAAATATTTCCAACAACTGAGGTTCCACTGCGTGAATACTCTTGAGTTTGCTCGAGTACATCATTGAGTTTTGAAATATCAAAAATGAGGAGATAGGTATTTTTATACTCTTCCAAAAGCATATATCGATCTATGAGATGGTTATTTTTGTACTCTTGAGGAATGGATGGATCCGATATGTTACAAAACAGGTACTGTTGATGCCCATTGAGTAAAGCTGTGGTATCGCGAGCGGCAGGACTTTTTGGTAAAAAGGAACTCCATTCGATTGGATCAACAGGGATATGAATGGCAATAGTGTAATCACATATTAAAATTGCCAATATTATAATGATTTTTTTTATAAGACTCAAAAGACACTTCTTATGAGGATACTTAGAGTATTCGTAGCACTGTTATGCTCAGAAACTATACCTTGAATCACTAAATCTGTACGGTCATATTCTAATGTAAAGCTTGGATTGATAGAAATATCATTCATTGTATCAACGTGTGCAGCGATCAAACGATTTTCAAAATGTCCACGAAAAAATGACCATCGTACGGGCTCAAATTTGGTAGTCATCATTGCAATCATCGCATCTTTATTGTATTGGCTAAGATGAATATACTGTGTCTCGAGAGAATAATAGACTGAGGGCGTAAGATGGTCAATGGCTAATCCCAGCGAAGTAATCGAACCATAGTTATTCAGAAGCGGAACTTTGTCACGATAGGCAAGTTCGCCTCTGATTCCATACGAATCAGTCGTTGTTTCACCATAGATTCCAGCTTGTTGATATCGAAATCCTTCAACGGACTTGATGGGGTCTAAATCCAATGAAGCAATATAGTTCGTCAAATCTGGTGCAGCACTTTGTCCATTTTCATATGTTAGTGCTGCATTTAAAAGGTTTTGATCAACGCGAATCAAAGGAATTTCAGAGTATCGATTGAAATACAAAAAGCCCATTTTTCCGTAATCATTGGTATACTCACTCACAAATCCAAGCGAAGAGTTTTGAACTTTCAACGACCTTGAGGGTCTTTTGGACTCAATATCATGAGAGAGAAAAGGGCTGATTGCATTGGTGTATAAAGGAGAAAAAATCTCTTGACCGATGGGATCTTGATTAAAAAATTCCTGATAGTGTTGGGGTACAAATTGATTGATGACATAATTAGTGTAAAACCCCGTGTAGTCTTGATATTTACTGTCGTAGGGCTGAACAAAAAATGAAATCTTCATTTCATCTGTAGGAAAAATATCGACCTGTCCCATCCAAAGAGGTATTTTTTTTATGGTTATTTTTGGGTCATCAAAAAATTCATACCGAATAGGATTGAGGGTATCTACCATGCTTAGATAATCCAATACTCCTACTTTGGAAACCATTTTTCCGACTTTAACATGAACATTATCTCCGAAATAATCAACGTAAAGGTGATTAATCGGAAGGTCAGGATGTGGAAGCCCTTTTTGCCCATACACGCCACCCGAAATTTTCCAGGTATCGTTCCCATATTCTGTATCAAAAAGGACAAAAGCATAGGGTGAATTTGAGAAAAAAGTTTTATTGCTCATGGTGCGACCAATCAGAGTTGCTTCGATGAATTCTTTGGTTTCAGTTTTTATTTCTTTTACTTCATCCATTGGAAGCTCAACACTCTCTTGCAGCAGTGTTTCTTCTTGAGATTGACGATAGTGGGATAATTTTTCTTGGAGTGTTTTAACGTTAACTTGCATTATTATCTCATCGGCAGATAGAAAAGCACAATAAAGTAATGGAGTTAAATAAATGGCTAATTTTTTAATAAAAGTGTCCATCAAAAATATCAATAATTATAGATTAGTGCGGCATTAAAAATATTGAAATTTGATTCGGAACGAGGTTCAAACCATTTATCTGAATGTACTGTTGATTTTTCTATATCCCATGTCTGGTAGGTATAGGCGAGTTTTAAATCCCATGATGGGCTAATTGCATGTATCCAGGGAATAGAAATACTATAGCCATCGGTACGTCCTAAATCAAATATTCCATGTTGATTAGATTCCATCTTTGGTGAAAAAGCTCTGTGGTATTCAGCCGAAACTCCAATGGTGTCATTAGGGAAGATATTTTCACTAAGTCCAGTAGAAATAGAGCCATATGGCCAAACATACTGCTCATTATGACCATCGGCTAAAATTCTTTCCCATAATCGGTATCCGATTCCAAGACGCACAAACCATAGTGCTTGATTCAATTTTTTAGTCTCACTATAGCCAATACTACCCTCACTAATGGTATTTTTAGTAGTTAAATTATTAACAGGGCTATTAATAGTTCCATCACTGTTAAGATAAAATCCATCATATCTACTATTCCCCTGATATCGCAAAAAATCAATATCAAGAAAGCCACCATCACCATCAAATCCATCGCTTATTTGAGTAATATAATTCAGACCAAATCCAAATAATGCATCTGCTATTTCAGAATCAGCAAATGACCCATTTGTATTGAATTCTGTGTAATCCATTGACATCGTATTAATGCTAATGCTCAACTCACTGTCGTTTGCAAATGCGCAAACAGTAGAAAATAGAATATAAATTAATGTATTGTATTTATTCATATTAAAAAGCCTCTAATTATAATAAACTATTATACTGTATTTGACACAATATTTTATTAAATATGATTTATTAGCACAAATATATGATACTATTTTTAAAAAAGATGAATAATGAAATTTTTTTTACTTCCAATTTTAGTAACGAATTTAGTGTATGCCGACAGTTTAGATATTACGGATGTGAGTAAGGGTCTTACCAGTATCAGTGAATATTCCAGCGCACTTAACGCTTCTACTCTTGGGGTCTTTGGAATCATGACACACGGAGAAGTAGAAATAGGCAAGGGAACTATCTCTTTGGAAGGAGGCTTTTTAGGTTTAAATGGAAAAATCAGTGATGACGTTATAATCTACACTCTTAAAGCTGAACACCAAAATATTCCAATTGGTCATATCAACTATAACTATAAAATTAGCTGGTTTGATTCCAAAGCAATAGATCAGGGAATCTCAACATACAATGGCACTGTCAGTAATATCAACTCGTATACAGGACCTTATACGGGTAATGCTTTGGATATTCCATCGATGGAATACCGGATAAAAGGACTGGATGCAGATATAGGTTTGGGATGGAATCTCATTGATATTGGTCCCCATGATTATTTTAGCATAGGAGGAGATGTTGGTATTTCTACGCCATGGATTGAATCTACCCAGAGTGCGAGTTCATCAAGTTCTGGAAGTTCAAATGCCATTGCCTCGTTATATGGCATGGGAAATACAAAGATATGGACCTATAAAGCAGGGGCGCAACTCAGAGTAAGTAAAAGTTTAGCCCCTTATTTATCATTGTATGGTTCTTCCATTTATGCCTATCAATATGCTTCAGTAAAAAATGACAGCATAGGATTCAAGAGTTATGTCAATGGAACATTTACTGAAAGTGAGTTAGGTTTACGATATCAGCCGCTGGAAAAAAAATATCCTATAACCAGCTGGTTTTCTATCACGCCTCAATTATATTTTACGGCAGGTGTTCGTTACAATGAGTGGGTTTTACATGATGTTGCTGTTAATTTGTTTGACCAAAATATCCCACTTCCAAAGAGTGATATGAAAGTGAGCAGTTCCACGACATATTTTGGTTTAGGGTATGGATTTTAGACAGTACGGTTATTACTTGCTGCATCATAATGATTACAAGGGTAATCGTTAAATCCTTTAATCATTCGAATAATATTTTGAATCGATGTCGGATTACTTAATCTACGAGCATGATGATGATTGACACAATCTTCACATCGTAGAATAATGCATTTAGCAGCGTCACTGACAACTAATATAGGTTGAAGTGGATCAAGTTCTAGAACATATTCGGCACACTGTTGGCACGCTTCAGTGGTGTGATCGAGGATTATTAAGTCATAATGTTTGACTTGAAAAACGTTTCGTACTTCTTCAGAAGTAAACGCCACATCAATTGTACAGCTTACGGCATCTTCTATCAGCATTTTTCGAGTTTGGACTTGCAGCCCACAATGATCTATCATTAATATTTTCATAATTTTATTATAATTTATAGGGAGTTAAAACCTAATAATAACAGAGTTATTTTGAAATATAAAGTACAAATGTGAGAATTTCAAGGGAGAACATAACCAAAAAAGCAATTTTATAAAAGGTAACGGGAGAACGTTCGATCAGTGGACTCCCTTTAGAAAAATAGGGTTTTACTTTTTCAGGTGATTTGAGCTCATAAAAAAATTCTGAGTAGTGAGTGTAACGCTCATTGGAATCGAGTGCAATGGCGTGCATAATGATGGAATCGAGCCATCCAGGAATATTTTTGTTGAGCTTGATAGGCCGTTTGGGCGTTTTAAATGTAGGTGTTTGGAACGGTTCGATCTCACCGTAGGGCATAACACCTGTGAGTGCCCAGTAAAGGGTCACTCCGATGGAAAATATTTCACTCGATTCGTTGATAATTCCTCCTGTAAAACGCTCCGGTGCTAAATAGCTTGGAGTTCCTGCACGGGAGTTGAGAGAGAAAATTTCGACTATGGATCCAAAATCAACCATTTTAAAAGTGACCCCTGCCTCACTCACTTTTTTAGTGACGATAATATTTTCAGGCTTGATATCACCATGTACGAGTCCTAAGTGGAGTAGATGAGCTTCGGCTTTGTGTAAAAATTTCCCTAATTCAATCGCAGTATCAATGGAAACAGTGCGATTTTTGAGATAGTCTCGTAGATTTATCCCTTCAATCAGTTCCATAAGGTAATAACGCATGGTACGTTCTTTTGGAACCCATGCGTGGCCAAATGCTTTGTGGGTCACCTGTTTAGCATACCATGCTTCTCGGACAAACTCATCGAGCGCTTGAGGATCATCAGCGTTCATTGGAAATTTCATCACAAACAGTTCATCGTTTTTAGAGACTTTCCAAATACGGCGGTGCTCCATCATGGGAGAGAGGAGGGTATAACCGTCGATGACTTGACCCTCAAATAGAGTTTCAGGAATAGGCAGGGGTGCATTTTTGATCGCGTGGAGCGGATCGAGTGCGTCAATTCGAAAAATTTGCAAACTCATATCATCACGATCTTTTGGGAGAGCGTTTTGAGATACGTGGGTGACGATGCTTTTGGCTCCTAACCCTTTTTGCATCAGTTCTAAAAAAGAGACATTATCGATGAGATTATAAACTCCATCACTGCAAAGGATGAGGGTGTCACCAACGGCTATGTGCGTAGAGAGAATCGGGACATCAATATTTTCGCAAAGCCCGCATGCTTGCGTAAGTACGTGAGACATATACTCATCGTCCATAGTGTGATCGGTACTTAGCTGTTGCAGTTTAGCATCGGATGACAAAAGATAGATGCGTGAATCACCGAGATTAAGGGTATAAAGTGTTTCACCTTCGATGACGGTAAGGCAAAGAGTGGTGAGAAGCTCGATTTTCTCGTATTGCGACATCGATTCTTTGAATAAAAGATTGTTGATATGACGGGTGAACACTTCCATTGTTTTAGGAATGTCCCACGCTTTTGGACGCGTTTTAAACTGGTCGATAAAAAATTTTACGCATTGGCGCGCCGCGCTTCCGCCACGCTTCGCACTTCCGACCCCGTCACATAAGACGCTGACAAATAAGGTATTGTCGATGATGCTAAAAGCACACGCATCATCCCCCATACAATCAGGTTTAGGTAGGATGAATTGTGAAGACTGAAGGTGTAACATTTATATTTTTGCCCCTGAAACTGCGCCCCACGTTGTTCTCCAACGCGTTTTAACCAGACTGATACCGCTCATTGCGATAAGAACCATCACACCGAAGATCAAAAATCCGGCTGTATACCCCTCGAATGCTCCTTGAGACCATCCGAATGTTTTGATAAGAGCCGTACCGCCCAAACCGCCTGCTGCACCGATAAGTCCTGTCATAACGCCGATGTCTTTACCAAAACGCTGCGGAACGAGTTGAAAGACTGAACCATTTGCCATTCCCAAATTTGCCATGATAAGAAACATCACGACAATCGCTGCCCAAAACGGAAGTTTAATAAAGGCACTGATAAGTGAGAGAACGACAATCATACCAAAAAAGATATAAAGTGATTTTATTCCCCCCATTTTATCGGCAACTGCACCGCCAACCGGACGAAGCATCGCTCCTGCAAAAATACAAAGTGCTCCGAAATATCCAGCGATAACTTTGACGTTCTCTTCGTTCATCACATCGATGCCAAAGGCAGACATATCTGCTTGGTAGGTGTTCATCAAATAGACTTTCATGTAGTTGGCAAATCCGATGAATCCTCCGAAAGAGACCGCATAAAAGAGGTTAAACCACCATGTGTCTTTGTCTCGCATGAGTTTCATATAATCCGCTAATTTTTTAGGATTTGGTTTGTAGACACTTGCAGGTGCATCTTTCGCCATAAGCATGTAGGCTACCAATACAACACTCGACAAAATCCCGCCGACCAAAAAGACCGATGCCCATCCCCAAAGCTCTGCAATTTTTGGCGCAAATAAAAAGTCAATAACAACCCCGATATTTCCAGCCCCTGCAATTCCAAGAACTGTTCCCTGAAGACGTGGCGGATACCATTGACCTGCTTGCGGAAGTGCTACAGCAAACGATGCACCTGCAAAACCAAGACCCAATGCAACAAGAAGAAGCTGATTATAGGTAATTGAATCCGCACTAATATAGGCTAAGAACAGTGTGGCAATCACGATGAGCTGAGAAACAAGAGCGGTTTTTTTAGCTCCGATCTTATCGACAAACACACCCAGTACGATACGCAGGAGTGCACCCGCAAGTACTGGAACCGCGAGCAGTGTCGCTTGTTGATCATCATTCATGCTAAATCCGCGGCTTGAGAGGCTTTCCCTAATCTCGGTTGCTAATGGTCCCAGCATCGTCCACATCATAAAACTAAAATCAAAATACAAGAACGCGGCAAACAGTGTTGGCCAGTGTCCCTCTTTTTTTAAATCTCCGAATTTCATGCATCCTCCTAATTAGGATTTTTTTATCTCAAAAGTGTACACTAATGTGCAATGCTTTCTATTCAGTTGATTGTTTATTTTTTAATCAGTTAGTTTTATTTATTTTATTTAGGTTGCAAGAAAAGAGTTTTAATTTAAAAATGTGCTACTATAGTATCTTTATAGATAAATGGCTTTGTGAGGAAAATGGAATGATGATTAGACGAGTAGGTGGATTGATAACTCTTGCCATTGCATTGCATGCTCAACCGTATACGTTAGGCAATGGACTGCATATTGATCCGATGTTTAATATTGGCGGTTATTTTTCCAGCGAATTTCAGTCAAAAAATAGCGAAGAATCACTTACATTTGATGATGTAGCCGTCATGGCATACGGGGATATTAATCCTATGTTCTCGTATTTAGCAGAGTTTGAAGCAGTTGGTTTTTATCATAAAAATCTTTCAACAGGAGAAGAGAAGGGAAATCAAAAGTTTCATGCAGAACGATTTTATGCGGACCTTTGGCTCGCAGATGCATACAATTTTCGACTGGGTAAGATGCTGACCCCGATTGGCTATTGGAATATAGAGCCTATTAATGTTTTGCGTGATACAACTTCCAGTCCTCTTTACAGTATGCTTCTTTTTCCTAAATTTTTGACGGGTGTTGATCTAAATGGCTATATCCCGAATGTTGATAACGTTCACTACCACCTTTTTGCGCAAAATAATCATGATCTTGATGAAGAGTATATAAATATTCCCAATACTCATTTTTATGGCTTTTCAGCTGAGAAAGAACTAACAAATGAATCCAGTTTCGGAGGAAGTGTCGGGGAATATATTACGCTAACTAATCAGCGTACCCGTTTCATTCAAGCCAATACAAAATTTGACAATGAACAATGGCAAATGATGGGTGAAATGATCTTTGCCCAAAATAATTTTGCTGATAACGATCATTCGTCAACTCTTTCAGGATATGCCCAAGGGATGTATCGCTATACCCAAGAACATGCTTTTATCGGTCGATATGAATACTACAATGATCATCATACCAATTATGTCGATAATATCGCGGTTGCAGGATACAGCTATCGACCTTGGTATCCAGTATCACTTAAAGGTGAATATCAGTGGCATTCGTTGAGGGATGAGAATACTTTTTTATTCTCATTGTCGGTATTGTTCTGATGAAAATAATCATTTTGTTTTTTGGGTTATTGATATTAGTTTCAGGGGCAAATTACAGTGTTATAGTCTCTAAAAAGCTCTCGTATTTGAGCGTAAGCTCTCATGAGATTCGTGATGTTTTTTTACAAAAAAGACATACGATCGGGGATCAAAAGCTTATTCCGATTAATCTAGTTGGGCAAGACGATGCTCGAAGTACTTTTGAATCGGTTGTCTTAGGGATGGATAGAAATCGCCTTAATTCGTATTGGATCAAGCAGCACTTTGCCGGCGTTAATCCTCCTGTGACACAGCCTTCGTACGAGTCTATTAAGTCCTTTGTCCAAAATGTGGATGGTGCTATTGGCTACATTCCCTCAAAAATGGTGGATAACAGTGTGAAGGCAGTTTATGAGTTTTAAGCTAAAAACAATTCTTTTGTTTTTAGGAATTAGTTTAATTCCATATGCTTTGACGATGTTGTTGATGGGTAATTCGTTTCGAAGTGAACAGTACAATGCTGTAACACAGGAAATGAATACTCAGTTAAGTATGAGTGTAGAACATATTAACCAACAGCTTGAAACAGTGCAAAAAGATATGGCTTTTATCGCTAAATCAGATGTGATGAATGATATGTACACGCAAGATTTAGATCACCGTATCAGCAATGCACTTTTGGCCAAAAAAAATGATCTGAAAATCAAGGGTGATTTTTACGTTATTGATCAAAAGGACAGAATTTTAGCATCAAGCGATTTCTCGTCTATTGGGTCTAATATTAGGCAAAAACCTTTTTTTAGTATACCAATAATCTCTAATTTTACCCAGCAATCTATCGGCACTATTGTTGTTGTTTATCCTCTTGAAAATTTAAAACCTTTTTTTTCCAATACAGCTGAAAGGCACTTTTATGTTCGACATCATGATGGTCAAATTGATTTACGTCCGAGTATATTTGAAAAACCGCTCATAGTGTCTCAACCATTAACCATAAAACCTGATTTGACCATTGTTTTGGAAGAAGAGAAAGCCTTTGCCTATCGGTTGTTATACAAATATGAGCAATGGTTTCTCTTGCTTTTGATTGCTGGTGCATTGTTCATCGCTACTGCGGCGTATTATGTAGCAACGGCACTTATTCGTCCCGTCATTACTCTCTCGGATGTTGCAAAAAAAGTAACGAAAACTCAAGATTATACACAGCAGGTAAAAATTGATCGTGATGATGAGATAGGACAACTCTCTGATGCGTTTAATACGATGATTGGTGGAATGGATACGGCTCTTGAAGAGATTACGGCTCTTAATAAAGAGATTGAAGATACACAGCGCGAAGTTGTTTTCACAATGGGTGCAATCGGAGAGAGTCGTTCCAAAGAAACCGGTAATCATGTAAGAAGAGTTGCTGAGTATTCCAAACTTCTTGCACTTTATTCAGGTCTTAATGAAAATGAAGCTGAAATGCTCAGACAAGCTTCTCCAATGCATGATATAGGAAAAGTAGCTATTCCTGATGCCGTTTTAAACAAGCCAGGACGTTTCGATGAAGAAGAACGTCGTATTATGGATACGCATGCAGCTCTTGGATACGAGATGCTCAAGCATTCTCAGCGTGAGTTACTTTTGATGGCAGCAACGGTTGCGTATGAACACCATGAAAAATGGGATGGCAGCGGTTATCCGAGGGGACTCGGTGGTGAAGCTATTCATATTTATGGTCGGATTACGGCATTGGCAGATGTTTTTGATGCATTGGGAAGCGATCGGGTTTATAAAAGTGCGTGGGAAGATGAACGAATTTTTAACCTTTTTCGTGAAGAGCGAGGGAAACATTTTGACCCGTCTCTTATCGATATTTTCTTTGACCATTTAGATGAATTTTTAACAATTCGTGAACATTTGCGTGATAAAATATAGCATAGTTCAAAAAAAGGGGATTTGCATGTTTGCTGAATTCAAAAAATTTTTAATCGGTGGCAATGTCATCGATATGGCCGTAGGATTTATTTTTGGTGCTGCGTTTGCAACCGTTGTTAAATCATTGGTCGCCAATATCATTATGCCACCGGTTGGTTTACTCATGGGTGGAGCCGATTTTTCATCATTATTTATCGCTTTGGACGGTAAAGAGTATATTTCATTAGCCGCTTTGGATGCCGCTGGGGCTCCTGCTATCAAGCTTGGATTGTTTGTAAATGATGTTATTTCGTTTACGATTTTAGGATTTGTGATGTTTATGATGGTGAAAGCCTATAATAAACTTAAAGCGCAAGAGCCTGAAGCCGCAGCAGCTGTACCTACGACTAAAGTATGTCCTGAATGTGCAATGGAAATTCCATTAGCAGCCCATGTGTGTCCTCATTGCCGAAGTGTGCAATAAGTTTTATTAACGACTCATTCTAAATACTTCAAACGCTTCTGCGGGAAGAGGTTTAGAATAAAAATATCCTTGTATTTCATCACATCCTTCTGCTTGAAGATATTCGAGCTGCTCAATCGTTTCAACTCCCTCTGCAATAGTTTGCAAGCCTAAGCGTTTTGCCATACTGATGATCGCACTGACGATAGCTTTATCCTCTTTATCAATATTGATGTCCCGAATAAAAGATTGATCAATCTTGAGTTTATAGATTTTGAATTTCTTCAGATAGCTTAAGCTTGAGTACCCTGTCCCAAAATCATCTATGGACATGTGTACCCCAAGATCGTGTAAATCATTCATTACATTGATGGCTTTTTGCGGATCATGCATCGCTATGCTTTCGGTCAGTTCAAGTTCCAGGTATTGAGGGGGTAATCCGATTTCTTCAAGTATCATGGAAACCGTGTTTAACAGCGATAGATGCCGAAATTGTATTGCTGATAGATTGACTGCAATAATAATTGGTTTACTTCCTTGGTCCATCCATATTTTTGCTTGAGATATAGCGGTTTGCAGTACCCACTCCCCTACAGGTAAGATGAGACCATTTTCTTCTAAAATAGGGATAAATTCCGCAGGAGATATACTTCCATACTCGGGATGATGCCAGCGTAAAAGTGCTTCTACCCCAATGATTTCGCCATCCTTAGAAGAAATTTGAGGTTGATAGTGGAGCTGAAATTGATTTTTTTCCAGCGCATGACGCAAGGCATTGCTAAATTGTAGATTTCGAGCTGAATGTTCTTGCATCTCATTGGTAAAGAAGCTGTAGCCGTTACGCCCCTCTTGTTTGGCGCGATACATCGCGGTATCGGCATTTTTATAGAGAGTTTCGAAATCTATTCCGTCATTAGGGTATAAGGCAATTCCAATAGAAGCGCTGGTATTCAGTTCATGATGATCGATTTGGAAAGGAGTGTTAAAAATATCCAAAAGTTTTTGAGCCACTTTTCTGGCTCCATTACTCTGTATGTTGGGGAGAAGAATGATGAACTCATCGCCTCCTAGCCGTGCTAAGGTGTCTTCTTCACGTAATAATGATTGCATACGTTCAGAAGACTGAACCAGAAGGGTGTCACCGACACTGTGTCCTAAGGTATCATTAATTTCCTTGAATCGGTCAAGGTCGAGGAACATGACTGTAATCTCTTTATTGTTGCGTTTTGCCAAACTTAATAAATTTTTAATTTGAAGGTTGAGCTGTGTACGATTTGGCAATCCTGTCAGAGAATCAAAATTTGCCAGATATCGGATTTGATCTTCATTATGTCTACGTTGGGTTGTATCTCTTGTAATACCTAGCAACATAGTAATATTTCCATTGGCATCACGCAAAGGTGTTGCATGGGTTTCAAGCCAGCGATGTGTCCCTTTGATTCCCTGAATTTCAAACTCTAATATACCATTTTCCCCATTCATCACACGTTTATGCAACGCGATAAAAGCGGATCGCCATTCAGGAAGCAAGTAGTGCATTAAAGTATATTTTTGTGCTTCTTCCAGCGTATCCACTTCTAACATTTTTAATCCGGCAGGATTCATCTCGATAAGCTTACCGTTGGTATCCACCAATTTGACACATTCGGGTTCCGTCTCAATAATAGTTGATAGATGTTTTTGACTTTGGAACAAAGCATCTTCAATCTCTTTTCGATGAGCGTCACGAGCAAAGCTATCCAAGGCGTAGTTGATGTCCAATACCATCTCTTCTAGTAACCTTTGAGATGTTTCATCAAAAGCATTCGTTTCTTCAGCATAGAGGGTAAAAACCCCTACTGGTATACCGTTTCGTTCAATGGGAAGAGCAGCAGAAGAGCCCCATCTGTATATTTTTCCTTTGGTATGCCAAGGTGCCGTTGAGGAGTCATTTTGAAAATCTTGGCACCAAATCGGATGCTTCTCATTAAATGCACGTCCGCAAGGACCTTGTCCCAAAGGATTATTAGAGTCTAGAGATATGGAAAGTTCAAAAAGATAATCGCTTCCTTCTCCGTAATAAGCAACGGGGATGATTTGTTGTTTTTCTTGATTTGCAAATCCAATCGTTGCCATCTTCATTCCGCCGAAATTGACTGCATCACGGCAAATGATGGGAAAGAGTTCTTCTTCATTTTTTGATCTTACAATGGCTTGATTACATTGACTAAGAGCCGCATACAGTTGTGTTAAGCGGGCATTACTGGCCGTGGTTTGCTTAAGTTTGATTTGCGTTTCTTTTAGCCATCCCAATATGCTGTCTTCCATTCCTTCATTTAAAACGATAGGATTAGTGAAATCTCCTTGACCGATAGCGGCAATATGATGATGTACGTTATCAATGGTATCTCCTAGTATTTTGTTTATTGTTTTATAAAGTCTCCAAACCATAAAGAAAAAATAAATTCCAATTAAAATAAAGAGTATTCGAAAATAAAAGGCAATCATTTCAGCTCGATAAACAGCATCATTCGTCCGTTTTTTCATCATGACATAAAATTGATCAATAGGATGCATGATAGAAGCTTTTGCCTGGTGGTAAGTTTCATCATGCAAGAGTTCGAGTGCTTTTTGTTTTTGAAGAGCCCTCTGCGATGGAGAGCCTTGTGATTGAATCAGCTTCATTGCAGCAAATTCGGTTTGGGTTAGAGCATCAGAATTATTTTTAGCTTCTGTAAGTTTGGAAAATTCATCGTAGGTGAAGCCGGCTTTAGCCATCATATCCATAAGTGAAATCGATTGATTGCTTGATGGACGTGGACGTTTATTATCCAGACCAACCAAATCCCAATAAATATTTTGATAATCGAGGGGACGAGGTTTTTTACCATTACGAATATCGAGAATTTCTTGATAATATTCTTTATAGCGCAAATTTCCTGTAGCTGCATAGGTTCTAATCATTCGGGTTAAGTCATCCGATGAATGGCGCAGTTCATCCGCGAGTAAAAAAGAGTTCAGACGTATTTCATTTACACGGTCAATTTGTTTTTCAAAATAAACATAGACATTAAATGAAATTAAAAATAGTATTAAGACAGAAATTGTTTGCCAAAGATTCCGTACGAAAGGAGAATAAGATTTTTTTAAAGGCATTATTATTCCTAAAATATGATAATATAATTTGATATTATCATATTTTAAAGGAAATATAACTGACGAGCATTCTGTTTGTCGAAAGGTTATTGTTCGATAAGCTCACCATGAACGGGATGATGGTATTACGCCATACTGTCTAAAATATTTCCACCAAGTAGAGTGATTTTTTCATCGATTTTAGCTAGTGCTTTATCAAGGGTCTCATAAGAAATATCGGGAAGTTTTCCACCCCACAACTTTTCTGCTTCATTAAACCCGCGAACGATTCCCTCACGACCCGCTTTGAGTTTATCCACATTATCGCCACCGCCGCTAAGAACAAAATCCGCAAGACGATTGGACGTTTGTGTGACTCCAAAGAATCCATCTTCACTGACCAATGCTTTGGCTTCATCTGGGTTCATATCGGCTATGGGTTTTCCGGTATAGCCTATGGCTTTAAAATCAATGGATTTTAAAATGTCTTTAACTTTATTGATATCAAAAGGTGCACTTTGTGCTTCTAAATTGCCGGAGGAGTAACTTTCAACGCTTTGGCTGTATTCAACAAGATACGCTTGAGAGAGAGTTTTTCCGGATATTTCACCGCTTTTAATTTTCTCTTTAAAATCGGCAGATTCTTTTTCATTTTGTCCAAGCGTATTTGCCGCGTATGGATTAACTGCGGCTGTTGTTGCATTAATTTGCATAAGGACTCCTTTTCGTATCGTATATCTCTATATCGTCCAAATCACTATTTTTTATTAACGCCAAAGGAATAAAATCCCTTTAGCTACGCTTGCAGCACAAGGCACTAAAGCTTGCCTCTTGCGAGGCAGAATTACTCATGTCGCAGGGCATCGATTGGGTTAAGACGAGCTGCTTTGCGTGCCGGAAAATATCCAAAAACGATTCCGACTATTGTCGAAAATAAAAAAGCGATAACCACAATCGAGGTATTGAAAACAAAAGGGAGATCAAAAAAGAGGTTGATTCCCACACCCACACTGATTCCCAGCACCATACCGATAATTCCTCCCAGCGAAGAGAGGACAACGGCTTCGACCAAAAATTGTAGCAGTACTTCACGCTCCAGTGCACCGATAGCCAGACGTATACCGATTTCCCGTGTTCGTTCAGTGACGGAGACGAGCATGATGTTCATAATCCCGATTCCACCGACAAGCAGACTGATGGCTGCGACGGCACCTAGTAAAAGGGTAAGCATTTTAGTGGTAGAAGAAAGGGTTTGGACTACTTCGCGAAGATCTCGTACATTGAAGTCATCTTCATCTCCCATGCGTATATGACGGCGTTCACGCATGAGGGAGGTAACACTGTTCTTGATGGTTTCTATCCCTGAAGCATTTTTTGAGGAAAGCAAAATAGTCGAAACATCCTGATTTCCACTGATACGGCGCTGAAACATTCGGATTGGAACGACGATAAGATCGTCCTGATCCATTCCAAACATGGAAGCACCTTTAGGATGGAGCAACCCGACTACTTGGCAGGAGAAGTTTCCCAACCGTATAGAGGCGTCAAGCGGATTTTGGTCACCAAAAAGTTCTTTATGGATTGTCTCTCCGATGATGCAGACGGCTTTCCCCCCTTGCAGTTCGGCAGCAGTAAAATTTCGTCCTGATTCAAAGATCCAATCTTTGACCGTAAAATAATCGTTATTGCTTCCATCGATCGACGTGGAATAATTTTGATTGCCATAGACGGCTTGCATCCCTTTTGAGGAGACGGGTGCTACACCTTTTAGACCTCCGATTTCGCGTGAAATGGCAGTAATGTCATCTTGGGTAAAACGTTTGGCTGTAGTGTCTCCCCCTGGGCCGTGACGGTCTTGTCCGGGACGGATGATGATCATATTACTGCCAAGCTTAGAAATACTGTTGGTGACGTATGCCGTTGTGGCATCACCCAGCATCACCATGGCAATGACGGAAGCTACTCCGATGACAATTCCCAATGTAGTCAGGACAGAACGCATCACGCTGCGGCGGATTTCACGAAGAGCCAAAATAAAGGCATTCCAAATCATACGAGCTCCTTCGATTCAGCGGTATCGATGACTCCGTCACGAAAATGGATCGTTCTCGTTGCATAGGCTGCCATATCGCTTTCGTGGGTAACCATGATAACGGTGATTCCCTGATCACGGTTGAAAGAGCGAAGAAGTTCCATCACCTCAATGCTTTTAGCAGTATCGAGATTTCCGGTTGGCTCATCGGCGAGCAATACCAAAGGATTGGTGACAATAGCCCGAGCAATAGCAACACGCTGCTGCTGTCCTCCGGAGAGTTCTCCAGGGGTATGATGCGCGACATTTTCAAGTCCGACACTGTGAAGCGCTTTCATTGCCATTTCTCGGCGCTCATGTGCGGGAACACCCCGATACAGAAGGGGAAGCTCGACGTTTTCGACGGCGGATGTTTTACCCAGCAGATTGAATCCTTGGAAGATAAAACCGATGTAATTACGCCGCAGCAATGCCCTCTGGTCACGGCTGAGCCCTCCGACATCGATCCCTTCAAAAAGGTATTGTCCTTCTGTGGGAGTATCGAGACATCCGATGATATTCATTGCTGTCGATTTTCCCGATCCGCTGGGACCCATAATGGCGACGAATTCCCCTTGATGTATGGTCAAATCAACGCCGCGAAGTGCGTAAGCAGTGGCATCACCGGAACCGTAATATTTTTTAGTTCCTTTGAGTTCGATGACAGGCAGATACGGCTGAATCATTGTTGTTCTTCAACTCCGGTGATGATTAAATCTCCGATTTTTAAAGATGAGCCTTGCACGATGCTCTTGATGCCATCTGATTGTCCGATAGTCACTTTTATTTTGGTCGGAGTTTCATTTTTTAATACCCAGACATACTTTCCTTTGTCATCTTGATCGGTAGCATGCTTTTTCTTGTCAGCCTTATCAGAAGGTGGAGGAGTAAAGCGCAATGCGGCATTGGGGATAACAGGAACATTTTTAAACGTACCGGTAATAATAGAAGCATTCGCCGTCATCCCAGGACGTAAAAGGAGATCCGTGTTATGAACTTCTACAACTGCTTGATAGGTGACAACCCCATTCACGATAGCGGAATTCATCCGAAGCTGGGTGATTTTACCGTCGAACTGTCGTGCTGGATAAGCATCGACGGTAAACTGCACTTTTTGGTTCTCTTTCACTTCTCCGACATCGGCTTCATCGACGCTGACGATGACCCGCATTTTTGTTAAATCTTCTGCGATTTTGAAAAGTATGGGAGTCTGCATCGATGCTACCACGGTTTGTCCCGGTTCGATTTTTCGCTCGAGTACGATTCCATTGACCGGAGAGACTACAACCGCTTTACGAAGGTCGTCCTCATTAGCATTAAGCCCTGCGGTAGCCTGATCGCTTTGAGCAACAGCAACTGCCAGTTGTGCTTTGGCTTTTTCAACGGCAGTTGAGGTATTGTCCATCTCTTGTTTGGATGGGTAGTTTCCACCCGTTGCTGTATACATCGAGTGAACTCTTCCCCATTCGTTTTGGGCATTTTTTAATGTTGCTTTGGCTTCAGAAATAGAAGCTTTACTTCCAGCAAGGGAGGCTTTGGAACTCACCACTTTAGAATGCAATTTGGTCGTATCTAGACGTGCCATGACTTGACCCGCATTTACTTGGTCATTATAATCGACGAGCACTTCGCTGATAGTTCCGGAAACTTCAATTCCCACCTCGACCGTATTCGTAGGCTCTATATTCCCTGTGGCAGAGACAGAGGTGGTGAGGGTTTTAATTTCTAGCGGAGTAGTTATATAGGTAATTTTTTGAGCTTGCGTATGGTTGATCCATACCCAACTACTTCCAATAGTTATCAATAAAAAGAGTCCTAAAAGCCAAATATATTTTTTTATAGGCCGTTTGACAGATGTTCCCAAGCCAAGTGTTTTTTCGATTGTCGAAGATGAAGCGGTCATAAGAGTTCCTTAGAAGGTTTGAGGGAAAAATGGAGCTTGGCAAGTTCTATTTGTATATTGATTTCATTGATCTTAATCTCTAATTCTTCAACTTTTTTGGAATTTTTGAGTGTTTGAAGATCGTAGCCTGTTTTGGTTCCAGCATTGACTCCTGCTTGAGTGGCTTGGATGAGATCATCATAAAGGGCGAGATTATGAGTCGTGATGGTAATGTATTCACGATAACTTTCAATCTTTTCGATGGTTTGAGTATAGGTAGATTCGAGTTCACGACGTTTATCTGCTGTAACAGCTACTTCTTGGAGATAAGACGCTTTTGCCTCTTGGATAGTGGATGATGCGTTATAAACTAGAGGGAGGTTGAGCGAGACACCCGCGCCGTAATAGTTGCCACTGTAACTTCCGGCAAGTTCTTTTGGGTCATAGCTTTGGTACCCGATATTTCCATTGACCGCTAGGGATGGCAGATACTTAGTGCGGGTGACATCATAAAGTTTTTGAAGTGTATTGCTTTGAGCATGCGCGTATTGCAGATCAAATTGATTTTGTAAAAAATCTTCTTTTTGGATCAATTCAAAACGGGGAAGGGGGAAGGTCTCGGGGTTTATATCACTGATTTTTATGACATCAAAGTGCTGCTGCGCAATACTGTATTTAGTGGCTGCATAGGTTTTGAGTTCACTGCTTTTGAGCATTAGCGCATTATTGAGTTCGGTTATGTCCGCTTTTCCTGCATCGTATAAATGACGTTTGATAAAGATGGCAATTTCTTGATTATCAAGTCGAAGTTGGCTTTGGTCACGTTGAAGGAGACTTTTCTGGACATTTAGCAATGCGGTAAATAGCTGCTCATTGAGTGACGCTATTTGCATTTGCAAGGTTATGGAATTGCTTTGCATCTTGGCATCGGCGTAGTCAATCTGATAGGTGATTCCGCCAGAGCGAAAAATGTCTTGCGAAACCGACGCCCCAGCACGCTTCATATCGCTGTGAGTATCTCCTAATGCACTTTTATCATATTCGTAGGTAGCGTTCAGATTGATAGGTGCAATCCAATTGGTTCGCAGTTTTTCGTGTTCTGACTCATACATCTCTTGCTGTTTTTGCAAGATCATTTGTTTTTCATTGGAGAGAAGAGCAGTATTATCCGCTGCACTCACAGTTATGGAATAAAAAGTTAGGATAAGAATGGGTAAAGAATGGTATTTCATACCCCTATTGTAATACAAATTGGGTAACTTAGAAGTAACAAAAAGTTAATGACTGAGGAGTGATTTGTCTCTTTCGGGTCTTATTCTAAATCGTTTTGTCGAAATGCATCCAATCTGATATTCGACCATCGATAAAAAAGGTTCTAAAAAAGGTTCAAACTGTGCATCCTCTATGGTTTCTAAGCCATGAGCGTTGAGCAACTCTAAAATAGTAAGGGTTGATTCGATGGTGGAGAGGCAAAAATCTTTGGGCTGTTCTTTGATTTGAAATTGCGAGCACTTGGTATGGGTAAAACTGAGTTTTGGCAAGCGCTGAAGATTTTTGCTCAAACGAAGCATTTTCATCGAACAAGGCCACGTAGAATCGAGGATGAAAATTACTAACTGTTTGTTTTGCAGATCAATTTTTTGGGCATTGAGATAGAGACTGTCACTTCCGGGATAGAGGAGATAGCAGAGATTGTTATGATTGTCTATAAGAGCATTGACCGCGGTATGATCGCTAAAATCAACATCGATAAAAATTTCTGAATTGGGAAGTGAAAGATGGGTCATTCGACCCGTCCCATTTTTGGTCTTTTTAAACTCTTTTGGATGCATTAATATGATAAATTTTGTTGCCGTTTTAATCGGTTTGACGGAGGAGCATAAGCACTGTTTTTGAGGTCGATAGCAGTGATAACATGTTTCTCTGTTTACAGTTTCGCTATCCATAGCCGTATTCTCTCAATTTTTTTCGACAGTATACAGGTAAAAAACGTCAAATTTTAGGATTAAGCTACTAATACTTCACTAATGATTAAAGATTAAAATTTTGCTCAGAGAAGGGAATGCGGGATGATTATCCGTTAGATGATTGTTTCCATTCTAGTCTTTAAACAATAAAAAGAGGTTCACATGAAAAAAGTAGCATTAGTATTCGTAATGGTTGCCGCAATGGCATCAAGTGCATTTGCACATCACATGGCAGTTTATGAAGATGCAGGTATTAACATTCCTGAGTTTTCTCCGCATTTAGATATGGAATTTTAATTTTACTCTAACATCATTTTGCATACATTATGTGTGTGCAAAACACAACTCTTTCTAATTCAAGCCCTGTATCTTCTAAAAATAAAATACTAAATTTTTTTCCTGTAATGTTAAATCACTATAATTGCAAAACAAAATAAAAAATTATCATTTTAGATAGTGTTTAAAACAAAAGGAGCTAGTATGAATCGTATTCCCCTTCTTCTCACCTTTACTCTTTCGCTTGCCTGCGCACAAGAGATTGTTCAGATCGAAAAAATTGAGGTTCAAGAGAATGCTTCAACCATTGAAGAGCGAAAAGAGAGTTCGATAGCCAAGCGAATTATCAGTGGTGAAGAATTATCTCAATACGGGGATCTCAATGCTCTCGAAATTCTCAAACGGACGCCTGGCGTCAGTATTGCAGATGGTAAGGGTAAAAAATCTGCTCCTGGTAAAGGCTATACGGTTGTTTTAATCGATGGGGAGGAAGCGTCAGGTTCTAAGCGGGTTAATCCACTGGAACAAATCTCTCCTGATATGATTGAAAGAATTGAAGTCATGACGAACGGCTCAGCAGAATATACGGCTGAATCGATGGGCGGAATCGTGAATATTGTCCTTAAAAAACCAAAATCTGAAGGACAGACGATAGCGAAGATAACGGTAGGAACCTATGGGGGTGATGTGCCGATGGAGAGTGTCTTCGCTCAACGTGAAGGAAAATCAGGTAACTTGGCGTATCTTTTTAATATCACTGCTGCCGATAATCGACAGCTAGACACTGCTTCAACCCTCAATACCTCTACAGGTGAAGAGAGTAGAAAAACTGATGCACGATATCAAACGCTCAATGCAACAACCAAGTTGATTTATACCCCGTCATCTAGAGATAAATATACCTATAATGGTTCAATAGGGCTTAATAAATCGAAAAGTGAAATGAATAGTATGCCAGATCCGTTGAGTACGACGGATAAATCCAAGGGAATGATGTTATGGTCAGGGATCAAAGGGGAGCATCATCTTTCCAGTACCGAGTTGTTGGAGTGGAAACTTAAATTTCACCAAAATGATGACAACGGTGAATTTATATCCTTACAATCTTCGCCAATTGAGCAAAAAGATAACGGATTTATGCGTATATTTGGAGCGGAGGGGATTTACTCACGTGCTATAGGAGATCATTTTATCAAAACAGGGCTGGAACTAAAACGGCAAAATCAGCGTGATGATGTAAGCGTATACAACTCATCAAACCTCTTATCACTCAATACGACACAAATGCGCCAAGACAAAGGTTCTCTCTATATGCAAGATGAGATCAGTTTTGGAGATTCAACTGTCGTGACTCCAGGAATACGGTATGAAAATGTTTCGCGCGATTTTGGAGCAACGTCTACCATTGATTATTTCGCTCCATCAGTACATCTTCTTCATCGTTTAACCTCTAGTGATAATCTCAGAGCCAGTATTGCCAAAACGGTGAAACTTCCTACCACAAATCAGCTCTCTACGCTCACTGACAGCTCATTGGATCGTAATGACATCCTCCATCCCGATCTTATTGGTAATGCTAATCTTACTGAAGAGAAAGCCCTTAGCTACGAGCTTCGATATGAACATTTCTTTGAAAACAAAGGGATCGTCAGTATTGGGGGATTTTATCGAAATATTGACGATAAAATTGAAAATGTGATAAAACTGGATTCGAGCACCTCCCGGTATACCCAAACACCTGAAAATGCAGGACAGGGGAGTTTGTGGGGGTTGGAGTTGGAAGTCAAAAAATCGTTAAGTGAGTATGTGGAGGGGTTAGGAGTATTTGGAAATGCCACAGTACAAGATTCATCTCTTAAAAACACGGAAACAGGGATGACTCGCCCCATCAAACAAACGAGTAATTTTCTCTCGAATATAGGGGTAGACCACACTCTAAAAGCGTATAAATTTACCTATGGAGCTGCATATCGATATGTGGGCGGATACGATAACCAGATGGAATATCAACTTTCACAATCGCAAAAAGGATACGGAGCTCTTGACCTCTACGCGAGTAAACGACTTGATAAGAATTTTAAATGTCAGCTAAATTTGAAAAATATTACAAGTACTATGATCGAAACAACTTCAAATATGTATGATGATACAGGAACTTTAACGGGTACACAACTTGATAAAATACACTCCAAACCACAAATTCTTTTAATGGTAGAAGGGAAGTGGTAAAATGACGTTAAAACAATCAAATAAATAAACTTAAAACGTCAAATTAAGAAAAGTTCATTAACCGTTTATAGGATAAGATGGCTAATATACACTAAATTATCCAAGGAGATACGTCATGAAAGACAATGAACCAACGTTGAGTTCGATCGAGGATTACAATACGCTAAAAGGGTCAAAAAAACGAGTTGTTTGGACGGTTATATTGGTTGGCTTACTCATTGGCGCCTTTTTTGTCGGTGCAAAGATTTATTATGGTGAAGCAAATGATAGCTTGCATGTTCAAGACCCTATTGTTAAAGTACCAGTTAAATAATGATAAAATTCTTCAACGTCATTCCCGTGAAAACGGGAATTCAGCTTAATTTAGTATAAGGTTTTAAATGATTTCATCCATTATCGTGCTCTATAGTTTGTACATCCTCATACGTCTTTATATCAGCGTTATGCAGATTGGTTATATCAATCAGATGAAGCGTAAAGGTGCTTTACTAATGGGAGAGCAAGCGTATTTGGACGCCGGTAATTACGCTGTTGACAAAGAAAAACTTTCAATGATTGAAGCCTTTGTGGAGTATGGACTCTTTTTGGTTTGGATGATGGGGATGATTTATTGGTTGGACATACAGCTAATGGCACAAAGTACAGTTGTGCAGTCGATTGCTGCCGTATTGGGAATGCTGCTGATTAATTCGTTGGTGATGCTCCCTTTTGGATGGATTGCCAAATTTAAAATCGATGCACAATACGGGTTCAATCGCTCTTCTACGGCGCAATTCGTAAAAGATACGCTGATTAGCACACTACTAACGATTGTTATCGGAAGCGTTATTGTGTGGATTATTTCAATGATTATAACCTCCAGTACGTTATGGTGGCTGTGGAGTTTTTCATTTATTTTTGCGGTTGTAGTCGCCTTGAATATGTTTTTTCCGACCATTCGAGCTCTTTTCTTTGATAAAGTAACTCCGTTAGAAAACAGCGAACTGCGAGAAAAAATCGAAGAGTTGATGGCAAAAACAGGTTTTGTAAGCAGCGGTGTATTTGTGAGTGATGCGAGTAAGCGTGACGCACGTCTTAATGCCTACTTCGGTGGTTTGGGTAAAACAAAACGGGTTGTACTGTTTGATACGTTGATCGAAAAGCTTTCGCCTTCCGAATTAGTAGCCGTTCTTGGTCATGAGTTAGGACATTTTGCACACGGCGATTTGTATAAAAATATTGCAATGGTGGGGGCAATGCTGTTTGGGATGTTTGCCTTATTTGGCAATCTTCCTGAATCTCTTTATTTGGAGCTTGGCGTTGCGAAATCTCCGCATGTTATTATGATGTTATTTGTTCTTTTACTGCCAATGGTTAGTTTTGTAATTATGCCGTTGATGGGAATGATGAGCCGTCACAATGAATATGAAGCAGACCGTACCGGAGCAGAACTAGGCGGAGCAGAACATTTGGTCAATGCACTCAAAAAACTGGTAACGGAGAATAAAAGCTTTCCATTATCTCATCCGATTTATCGATTTTTTCATACGACTCATCCTCCTGTTATTGATCGTTTACGAGCATTGGGTGCTGATATTCGCGTTGAAAGTTCGGAAGGTTTTTCTGATCCATGTCCAGTACTCTAAAAAAGCTTCATGCGGATATTACAACCGTATTAGAAGGAGTTGTTGAGTTTCCAAGACGTGAAGCAGAGCTTCTGTTAATGGCGTTTTTGGACTGCAATCAGCTCTATTTTATCACTCATCAAGATGACATAATCGATGTTGGTAATCCAAGATTAGCAGAGTGGATCGAAAAGCGCTCGCGTAACGTTCCTCTTGAATATTTAACAAATCGTGTCAGCTTCTACAGCCGTGAATTTTACATCGATGAAGGCGCATTAATCCCTCGACCTGAAACCGAGCATCTGATTGATGAGGTTCTCTCCCATGTGAATAAAGAGGAAGAGGTTACGATTGTTGAAGTGGGAGTAGGGAGTGGCATCATCTCAATACTTCTAGCCCTTCATTTTCCCAAAGCTTATTGTATTGCCGTTGATATCTCACCTCGAGCTCTAAGCGTTGCGCGCCGTAATATTCAAGCATTTGGATTGGAAGATCGGATTGAACTGCGTGAGGGCGATTTACTTGCCTGTGTGAACGAAAAAATCGATCTGCTTGTTTCCAATCCCCCCTACATAGCCGATGATGCTTCTTTGGAATCGAACCTGTCGTATGAGCCTCAAAACGCTCTTTTTGGCGGTAGCGTGGGCGATGAAATTATTCAGAGACTTTTGGATGAAGTGTATGCACGATCCATTCCTCTATTCGTCTGTGAAATGGGCTACGATCAGCGCCTAAAAGTGCAGGAATATCTCAAATCTTTTGCGGTACAATCGTTGGAGTTTTATAAAGATTTAGCCTCGTTCGATCGAGGATTTATATTAAAGGCAATTCATGAATAAAAAAACTTTTATCGATATTTTTTATCTTTTCACCCTTGCTACAACAGCAGGAGCTGTTTTCGTTTTAGGCGCATTGGTTGCGGCGGTTGTCTTTCACTCTGAGCTTTATTTGAGCATACCAATCCTCTCCCGTTATGAAGAGGGGAAAATTATGGGGGAAATATTCCGCCGTTTTAGTTATTGGGCGTATTTCATGACAGCTGTTATCCTGTTTTATGAAGTCTCACGATACAAAGTAATGCAGATTGATAAAATTTCAATTTTAAGTGCGTTGGGTGCGATCAGTACACTTTTGCTTTTTGCTGCCGTGTACGTTCCTAAAATTTTAGAGTATCAATCGCGCGGTGAAAGTGCTATAGATGAATCGTTTGAGTCGCTGCATAAAGCGAGTGAAATTGATTTTAAAATCTTGCTCTTAATGTTGATTGTACTTTTTGCCCGTCGCACTTATTTGATGATGGCTAAACGATGATACGTTTTGAAAATGTCACTAAAAGCTTCGGAAAACGGGAAATTCTTCGAGGTGTCAATCTTGAAATTGAAGCCGGTAAAACAACGGTTATTTTTGGCGTTTCCGGCGGTGGAAAATCGACGATTATCAAACATATGGTGGGGTTACTCAGACCTGATAGCGGAACGATAAGCTATAAAGGGATGAATATCGATCATGCCGATGAGACAACTTTACGGGAAATTCGTAAAAAAATCGGATTTCTCTTTCAAAGCGGTGCATTGTTTGACAGTATGAATATTGGCGACAATGTTGCATTTCCGATGCTTGAACATCAAAAGTTAACTCCAAAAGAACTCAATTATAAGATTGATGAAAAACTCACCATGGTAGGACTTGACCCAATAATCGTTAAATCCCTCTACCCAGAAGAACTCAGTGGCGGAATGCGTAAACGTGTAGGCCTAGCGCGTACTCTTGCATTAGAACCGGAGGTTATTCTTTACGATGAACCGACATCAGGACTTGATCCCGTCACGAGCGATTTTATCACTCAGATGATTTGTAGACTGCGTGATGAGATGGGAATGACATCAGTATTGATTAGCCATGACATTGCTGAAAGCTTCAAAGCAGGAGATAACTACGCGATGCTTTTTGATGGAGTGATCGTGGATGCAGGGAATAAAGAATATTTTAAAAATTCACCAAATGCAGTCGTTCAGCAGTTCATAAATGCACGATCCGATGGTCCAATCGCGTTTCATTAACGCCCCCCAAACTTCTTTGTCCACCACTCTTGTGGTGTAAGAGTTTTATTTTGTAAAAATTCTTCATCAAAATTGTATTCATAGGTGGAACAGTATTCGAGGAGTATTGCGTAAGCTTCATTGATTTGAGTACTCATTGCGTGAGCCGTATCGGGGTCATCCCTGTGCTTATCAGGATGCCATTGTTTCATCATTGTTTTATAGCGGATTTTGATTTCAGAGAGAGTGGCTTTGTCACTCAGACCAAGGAGCGTTTTGGCCTTTATGAGTGTGTCAAAGGAGAGCATGCTTAGTAGTATTTAGTCTTTTTGTTGACGCATAAACGTCGGAACGTCTAAAAAGTCTTCACTGTAATCGCCGTTAGAAACCATAGCAGCACGTACAACTACACGAGGCTTGACTGCAATGTCTTTATTCTCAAATTCGCTATTATTGATGCCTTGAGAAGCTCTTTTTTCAAAACCAGTAGCGACAAGAGTGATGCGAATAAAATCAATAGGAAGATCTTTATTAGTGGTTGTTCCAAAAATAACTTCGGCACTGTCATCAACACTTTTTTGCACTATTTCCATGGCTGAACTAATTTCCATAAATGGATATTCAGGGTGCATGTTGAAGTGAACCAAAACACCTAATGCGCCGTTGATCGACATGTTGTCAAGTAACGGAGATTCAATAGCGTTTTTAATCGCTTCATTCGCTGCATTATCACCTGTATATTCACCGACACCCATAAGGGCTAATCCACGATGGCTCATAACCGTTTGTAAGTCTGCAAAGTCAAGATTGATATCATCTTCACCACTTGCCAAGATCACACCCGAAGTACCGCTAACTGCGCGAGCAAGTACACTGTCAACGATTTTGAAGCTCTCTTTGATCCCCATTTTTGGATCAATGATTGATAGAAGTTTGTCATTAGGGATAACAACAATCGAATCGGATTCATTTTTGAGTTCTTCAAGACCCTCTTCGGCAAGTTTAAGGCGTTTACGTCCTTCAAAAGAAAAAGGCTTAGTGACAACAGCAATCGTCAATGCTCCACATTCTTTAGCTATTTTAGCAATGATAGGAGCTGCACCAGTGCCTGTTCCACCACCTAAACCAGCAGCAACGAAAACAATGTCTGCACCATCAAGAGCACGACGAAGATCTTCATAACTTTCAAGAGCCGATTCTTTACCCACTTCAGGTTTCATCCCTGCGCCCAAACCTTTGGTTAGTTTAGCACCCAATTGAATTTTGATAGCAGCTGAGCCTTGCTCCAATACTTGCGCATCGGTGTTTGCAATAATGAGTTCAATACCAGGAATTTGCTCTTTAAGCATAAAGCCGATCATGTTACCGCCGCCGCCGCCAACGCCGACTGCTACGATCCGTGCCCCTGTTAATGATGATGATTCGTTAATTGAAAATGGTTCCATATTTGCTCCTTAGGTGTGATTAAAATAGTTGTGTTGCCCAATTCCAAAACTTGGCGATTGGATTTGGTTCTTCGGTTTGACGACTTGAATTGCTTGAGATATTGACCATTTTAGATGCTTCTGCTTTTGGTTTCGCATCCACTCTTGGTGCACTTTTAGGTGGAGTTGATGAAGCAGGTTTTGACTGCGTCGATGATGAATACGAAGGTGGGATCGAATACTCAATCTCAACTTCTTCTTCAGCATGAGGTGCATCATGATGCAATACTTCTTCACCCGAATGGCGCATACGTTTATTAACATCGATCTCATATCGTGTGTATCCATCAGCTGCGTATTTGATAAGTCCTACCGCTCCTGAATAAGAAGGATCACGAAGGGTATCAAACAAACCACCCATATCTGAAGGTTTTGCAAGGCGGACAGGCATATTGTCCAAAATAGCAACCGCAAGCTCGCGCAGCCCTTCAATTTTAGTAAATCCACCGGTAAGGACGACACCTGCACCCAAATGTTCTTTTAATCCGCTTTTTTCTAAAGATTGCGCAATAATCATCAACGTTTCTTCTACGCGAGCATAAATAACATTGTGTACCACTTCAAGTGAAACTTCATGCGTTGCATTTTCATCACCGATCACAGGTAGCTCAATTAAATCATTGCTCGGTGCATAAAGAGAACCGTAATTCATTTTTACATTGTCAGCGGTTTGTAGTGGTGTGTGCAATGCCATAGAGAGGTCATTGGTAATATGGTTAGAACCGACACCTAAAAAGTCGTTATAACGGATAGCATGACCGGAATGGATCACGATGTTGCTGGTATTTCCACCCATATCTACAACAGCAGCACCCAACTCTTTTTCATCGAGATTAAGTACAGCGATAGCGGAAGCGTAACCGCTTAGAACCACACTTTCTACATCGACACCGGCAGCTTTGACTGCTTTGCGCAAATTATTCAAATTGCTTTTAACGGTCGTAATAATATGCGTTTCAACTTCCAAGCGGGATGCATTCATTCCAAGAGGATCTTCGATGAAATCTTGATCGTCTACCTTGAAGTTATAAGGAAGTGCGTGAAGTACTTCAAACTCATTGGGTATGTTTGCATTGTAAAGAGAGGTATGCATAACACGATTAATCTCTTTGAGGGTAATCTCTTTATCAGGGATATTAACAATACCGCTTGAGTTTAAACTTTTAGTGTAGGCACCCGAGATGGTTACGATTGCACTTTTTAAATCAGTTCCTGCTACACGCTTAGCATCATTGAGAGCATTCTTAATCGATTTAGACGCTAGCTCAATGTTCGTGATACTTCCTTTTCGAAGTCCCTGCGCTTTGGCTATACCTGCTCCAATAATTTGAGCACTGTTGTCATCACCAATCTCTGCGATAATGGCACAGATTTTTGTCGATCCGATATCGATGGCTAAAACCGTTCGTTTCAAAATCAAATCCCCTCTGCATAGATTTCTATTGGATACTTACTCTCAAGCATTTTTAACAGCTTTTGATTGAGTAAATTTCCTTTTAGCTTCATAACGGTGTTGTCATCAGCTATTGTTGTATCTTGAAGCAACTTTTGTTCCAAAACGTTATAAAGAATCACATTTCCACTTTCCAAAGTTAAAAACCCTTGTTTCTGTTTGGATGCAAATAATTTATTAACAAATTCAGTCGATTCTTGATCCGACAAACCCGCTAATTTAGAACTTTCTTTACGTGTTATGAAATCACTTACGGTTCCATGAAATGTTTTAAAACTGTTTTGCGCTAACTCTTGAAGTTTGGCTTTTTTCATCTCATAAGTGTAACCGATGTTAGCTTCAGCTTTTGCTTCTTCATAGGTTTTCGGCATAGTCGGATTGAGTTTTTCGAACTTAATGATAACGTATTCGTTATTCACTTTCCGTGGTTTCAAAAATGCTTTTTGAGTGTTGAGTGCCATAATTTCTTTTAAGAGTTCAGGTGAGAAAGTTTTGCTATCAGAAGATAGATTTATCTTTTCTACTGTTACGGATGAGTTAAGTGAACCTTTTTTAAAATCAATGTAACGACGAAGAGCTTCTTTTTGAGTTGCTTCATCATTTAAGGCTGCAATAACTTGCGCTCGTGCTTGAGCTAATTCAAGCATTTTGCCGTCATTAGAGGTAAAAGAGTGCATATTTGATTGATAATAGCTATTTATGTCTGCTTCATTTGGATTTGTACTTAGAAGCGGTTGACGAACTAAAGAGAGGTCGTACGTTGCCGCTTTTTTATAATTGTTTTTATTCTTTTCCCAGTAACCTTTTAAAGCTGTTTCATCCGAAGTGATTGTGAGCATATCTGGAGTGAGAACCTTATAATCGATTTTATCCGCAACTCCCATTGCATATGCGATAGACGTTCCTTCAAGCGGGCTAACTCTTGGAGAGAAAAGATAAAGTGTTTTTTGAATGAGTAATTCGCGACGCATCGAAGTCTCATAATCTTTTATTGTAAGATGATTTTGTTTCAGCGTATCCGTATATTGCTGCTTATCAAATTGACCATTTTTAGTAAATGCTTTTTGTGTTTTGATCAAATCAAAAAGTTCTGCATCACTTATTCGTAATTGATAACTTGCTGCCAAATTTAAAATGAGAGATTGATCAATAAGATTTTTGAGGGCTTGACGCTGTAATCCAAATTCTTTAGCTTTCTTTTCATCTAATTTACCTTGAAACATTTGGTTGTATTGGTTGAAAAGATTACTATAATTTTTTTGCAGCTCTTCTTGGGTTATGGTAATCTTTCCAACTTTAGCAACCGCTCCGGCTTTGTCGCCATAATCGTATTGCCCCCATCCTACAAATCCTGCTCCAATAAAAGCGATGGTTGAGATCCAAATCGTTATGACAAGGTATTTTCGGTGACGTTGCATCCAAGTAATCATTATGTTGTGGACCTTTAATATGGTTTTATGGTGTAAAATTAGGATATTTTAGTGCGTTTACCATTAAACTTCTATGAAAATAGAGGCAGAATAACAGATGTTATAACATTTATAGGTAAAAATTGATTAATTATAAGGATTTATATGACTAATGCTGAGATTTCACAACGGGACCAGAACGTTTTATGGCATCCGTGTACACAAATGAAAGATCACGAAACCTTTCCGATTATTCCTATTGCACGTGGACAAGGTGTTTATCTTGAAGATTTTGAGGGAAAGAAATACATAGATGCGATTAGCAGTTGGTGGGTAAATTTATTCGGTCATGCAAACAGTACCATCAATAACAAAGTAAAAGAACAATTGGAGTCTTTAGAGCATGTAATTCTTGCCGGATTTACCCACGAGGGAATAGTTCGTCTCTCAGAGCGTTTGGTTACTCTTGCACCTGATGGTTTAAGTCGTTGTTTTTATGCGGATAACGGTTCAAGTGCGATTGAAGTTGCCTTAAAGATGTCCTATCATGCACACAAAAACAATGGTGCTAACAAGGCGTTATTCGTCTCTCTCTCCAACAGCTATCATGGTGAAACACTGGGTGCTCTTTCCATAGGAGATGTAGCCTTGTACAAAGAAACGTATGAACCGTTATTGATTCGTTCAGTGCAGACTCCGGTTCCCCATAATCAGTCGATTGAAGCAGCACTGGAAGCGCTGAATGAATATGAAGTGCTGTTAAAAGAAAAATCCGATGAAATAGCAGCGCTCATCGTTGAGCCGCTTGTGCAAGGTGCGGGTGGGATGGTTATGTATCACCCGTATTTTTTAACACAGGCTAAAGCGTTAAGTGCACGCTATGGTGTCCATTTTATTGCGGATGAAATCATGGTAGGTTTTGGGAGAACGGGAAGCATGTTCGCATGTGAGCAAGCAGGAATAACTCCTGATTTTTTAATTCTTTCAAAAGGACTAACCGGTGGATATCTGCCACTGTCAGTGGTAATGACGACAGAGAATATTTATAATACTTTTTATTGTGATTATGATCCTTATCGCTCTTTTTTGCACTCACACAGTTATACGGGCAATGCGCTTGCGTGTGCGGCAGCCAATGCTACATTGGATATTTTTGAAAATAATAATGTTATTGAAACCAATAAAACTTTATCCGCTCTTATTACGAAAGAACTTTTACGGTTTGAAAAACGTATTGATGTGAAGGAAACACGCCAATGCGGTATGATTGGAGTCATTGAGCTGGATGGTTTTGATCCAATTGAGCGTATCGGTGTTAAAATTCATCGTCATTGCTTAGCGCTTGGAGTATTGATTCGTCCATTAGGGAGTGTTGTTTATGTGATGCCACCTTATATTATTACGGAAGATGAACTAATAACTGTTTTTGATGCGATTGAGTCGGCTTTAAACGAGCACAGTGTATAATACCACTAACATAATCTAAGGTTTTAAGTGCAAAATATCCCTCATATTCCTGTTTTGTATCGTGAAGTAGTAGAAGCATTTTCACCGTGTGAGACAGGTATTATTATTGATTGTACGCTTGGATACGGTGGACATACGTCGTTATTGCTTGATGCCCAGCCAAATCGTAGACTAATCGGTATTGACCAAGATCCTACCGCGATTGAATTTTCAACGAAGCGCTTGACTTCTTATGGTGATCGAGTCGAGATACGTCAAGGGCGTTTTTCGCTGGTTACAGAAGCTATTTTAAACAATAAAAACGATCAAGTTTGCGGTATTTTGGCCGATATAGGTGTTTCATCCTTACAACTTGATGTAAGAGAACGTGGTTTTTCTTATCAGAGTGATTGTTTGGATATGCGTATGGATCCTAATGCACCACTGAGTGCCTCGATTGTGGTAAACGAGTATTCTCAGAGTGAACTGGAGAAAATTTTACGCGAGTATGGGGAAGTAACAAATGCCAAGGTTGTTGCAGAAACATTGGTAAAAAGACGCCCTTTTGAATCCGCAAAAGAACTTTCAGATGCAATTTTTCATTTGATGCCAAAGGGAAAAAAAATACATCCAAGCACGTTGGTTATGCAAGCCATTCGTATCGAAGTCAATGATGAACTGGGAGAACTGGTCCGTTTATTAGAAGCAATCGAAAACTCTTCATTGAAGCATCTTCGTGTAGGGATCATTACATTTCATTCATTGGAAGATCGAATTGTAAAGCAACGGTTTACCCTGTGGGCAAAAAATTGTATCTGTCCTGATGATGCGATGCGATGTACGTGCGGGAATAATCATTCAATAGGTAAAGTAATAACCAAAAAACCACTTACTGCGCAAGAAGATGAACTTCGTGCTAATTCGCGGAGTCGAAGTGCAAAATTACGAATTTTTGAGATAAACAGATAGGTCATCATGAACGAAAAACATGACATTTTAGAAGAAACGCAATCGATTATCACTCCTGATGAGACGATGGGTGGAGAATTTTTACGAAATGTTTTTATTGTAATATTTTTAATTTTAATGATTATATTTCCAAAAATATTTATCCAAACACAGATATATTTTAAAAGTCGCGAAATATCAACGCTTAATCGTGAGCATGATGCCCTCAAAGAGGAAAATAGAATCATTCGGGCAAAAGTAGAACGTATGGTCTATAAAAACAAAATTTTGGATACGTTTTTTTAGAATCCCAGCCCTCATAATTATTTACCTTTATAGGGAAGGCTTTTTTGCAAGTTTTGCCTATTACAATCCTCTTTAATTTCATTGTGCTATAATCGCTTTTTTAGTCTTGGAGTCTAATGACAAGGATTTTTCTTTTCATTTCTATATTACTTTTATCGTTGAACGCTGCTCCTTGGCGAGAGATGAAAAGTTTTACTCTCAAAAAAGATGAAACCGTTAGGCTGTTAATAAAAACAACGACAGCTAAGAAGGAGAGAATTCTTTTGTGGCGATGGACGCTTTATACGGATAAAGCGTTAGTCGTTCATGAAAGTTTTGATCAATTTGTCGGGCAGCATATTCTTTATCTTGGGCTTAATGATAGTTTTCGAAAGCCTCTCTTGCCCGCTCTTAAAAGTGAGAGAGATGTTCCATACGCTTTAGTCGTATTTAAAAAATTTGATGATAAAAATCAAACCGCACAGTTTGATTTTTTGCTTATTGATAAAGAAAAGAGAGTTTTAGTGGATTATTTAGAGAAGGAAGTGAAGTAGTAATGATGGAACGTGTTGAAGAGCTTATTCGCCTATTGATCAGAGAAATTGATTTTCCTCAAGCATACGAGCTTTTTTCCAAACTCTCAGGGGGTAAACGACTTCGTGCGAGACTGATTTTGACTATTGCTCCTTCTCATCCTGATGCACCCTTACTTGGTGCTATTGTCGAACTTATCCATGCAGCAAGTTTACTCCATGACGATGTGATTGATGACGCACTATTACGCCGAGGAGTTGCGTCGGTCAATGCTACTCACGGTTCCAAAGTGGCTATTATGCTAGGCGATATTTTATATTCAAAAGCATTTAGTGCACTAACAGCGTTTGATCCTCGTATCGCCCATTCGGTTGCCCAGTCGGTTACGAAACTCTCGGTTGGAGAGATGATGGACGTTGAGATGTCGCAAACTTTTAATACCAATCGTGATGATTACCTTAAGATGCTCTATCTTAAAACGGCAACATTGATTGAATCATGTGCTTATTGTGCCGCTTTACTTGAAAACAAAGAAGCCGATGCTTATGCGCTATATGGGAAAAATTTAGGGACTGCCTTTCAAATCGTGGATGATATTTTAGATATCACGAGCGATGATGTTACCCTTGGCAAACCTTCACTGAATGATTTTGTCGAAGGTAAAACAACCTTGCCTTATATTGATTTATACGATGCACTTGGTAGCAGCGAAAAAGAGATGTTAGTGGGATGTCATGGACGCGTTTTGGATGCGCAGGAGAAAGAGTGGGTGTTTGGCGTTATGGACAAATACGGTATTATTGAAAAGTCGTATGCCTATGCGCAGCTGCTTTGTGATGAAGCTATTGCTGCTGTTCCCCATGAGGATGCTTTGCGCTCCATCATTACCAGCGTTATTCAAAGAAATCATTAATGCATTACCTCGTTATTAGTTTTTCACATAAAAATTCAACCCTTGCCCAGCGTGAAAAATTGGCTTTTGTGGATGATGCGTCAAAAAAAGAGATACTTTCACACATAAATGAGCACCCTAATATTAGTGAATCATTGATCCTCTCAACGTGCAATCGGATGGAAATTGTATGCAGTTGTTCAGGCGTTGAAGAAGCTGAAGACCATGTGCTGACACTGTTGTCCATTCATTCACGAAGTGGACGTGATGAGCTAAAAGGCAGAGCAGACATTTTTAATGATTATGGAGCCATTCATCACCTTTTTAGTGTCGCGAGTTCATTGGATTCGATGGTGGTTGGAGAGACCCAAATTGCGGGACAGCTTAAAGATGCGTTTAAACTTTCCAATGAAAATGGCTATTGTGGAGTTAAGCTTGCACGGGCGCTCCAAGCGGCTCAAAAATGTGCGGCTGAAATTCGTAATGTCACTGATATCTCAACGGGTTCTGTCTCAATCGCCAGTGTTGCTGTTTCCAAAGCACATGAGTGTGTCGGAACGTTTGCCGGGATAAAGGTTCTTGTTATCGGTTCGGGTGAAATGTCAGTGATTACCTGCAAACATTTGAATGCGCAAGGGGCGGATGTTACAATTATGAACAGGACCTTTAGCAAAGCTGAAGCGATAGCACGTGAATGCAATGCGAAAGTACGCTCGTATGAAGAGATACGCTATGCAATTAATGAATATCCTATTTTGTTTACATCGACTGGCTCTTTATCCCCCATTATTACCGATGAGATGATAGACGCATGTTCATTTGAACGATATTGGTTTGATATGGCAGTTCCAAGAGATATTGAGCATGAGACATCAGGAATGGGAATACATCTTTATTGCATCGATGATCTCAAAGATATCGTGAGTGCGAATATTGCAATGCGAGAGGATGAAGCACGTGCCTCTTTTGTCCTTGTCAGCCGTCACTGTACGAAATTTTTTGAACTTCTTAAAACCATCTCGATTGAGCCTTTGATCAAAAATTTATACACTCGCGCTTATCAGTCGGCACGTGAAGAGTCAGAACGAGTTATCGAGAGTGGATTTATTCCAAAAGAATACGAATATGCGATTCAAAAAGCAACCCAGCAAGCATTAAAGCGATTTTTACATCCTTTCGCACAGCGGATGCGTGATGGATCTGACTCGATGCGAGTGGATGCTTTGATCGAATCAATGAGTTTTTTGATGGATCAAGATGAGGGCGAAGAGATGCGCCAAATCAGTTGTAAATATTACCCAAAAGGAAAATAATGCGTTTTTCACGAGCCTACATACCTACGACCAAAGAGTCTCCCAAAGATGCTCAATTACCGAGTCATATTTATCTTTCCCGTGCGGGATTTGTAACACAAGTTGCAAGCGGTCTTTATAATTTTTTACCATTAGGAAAACGTGTTTTACGTAAAATAGAGAACATTATCAATGAAGAGATGTCCGCGTGCGGTGCATTGGAAGTTGATTTGAGTTTTGTTACTCCAGCAGAGCTGTGGCAAGAGAGCGGACGTATTGAGAAGTTTGGCAAAGAGCTTCTTCGCTTCCGTGACCGCAAAGACAATCTTTTTGTTCTTGGACCTACTCATGAAGAGATGATGGTAAGCATTGTACGTAATCGTGTGACCAGTTACAAACAGCTTCCGCTTAATGTTTACCAAGTAAAAACTAAATTTCGTGATGAAGCGCGTCCACGTTTTGGGCTCATGCGAGCACGTGAGTTTGTGATGAAAGACGGGTACAGTTTCCATGCCTCTACGGAAGATTTAGATCGTGAATTTGATGCGATGGAAGCAGCATACAAACGGATTTTGGAGCGTTTAGGCCTGACGTTTCGTATTGTTGAAGCGGATAGCGGAGCGATTGGCGGTACGGGTTCCAAAGAACTGATGGTATTAGCACAAAGCGGTGAAGATACTCTCGCTGTATGTGATACGTGTGAATACGGTGCTAATGTTGAAGCAGCACGTCGTGCGCCACGTACAATCATCCCCGAGGCTCCTAAAGCCGATTTTATGAAATTTAAAACACCCAATGTGAAATCAATTGATGATTTGAGTGCATTTTTTCATGTTGATCCTTACTATACTCTTAAAGCCGTCGTAATGCGCGCTGTGTATACGGAAGGAAGTGAGCCTGTTTGTTTCTTTATTCGCGGATGCGATGAACTCCAAGAAGTTAAAGCACGTAACAGCGTTGGGGCTATTGATTTAGTGGACATCAGTGAAGCAGAACTTAATGAAATTGGTTTGGTTCCAGGATTTATGGGACCGCTTGATCAGGATAAAATCCGTTTTGTGATGGATAATGATACGCGTAATGCAGCAGCAATGATATGTGGTGCCAATGAGGCAGACTATCACTTCGTCGGAGTTGACCTGAGCGTGATGGGTGAGGTCGCATTTGCAGATCTCGTTGCGGTACAAGAAGGGGATGGTTGTCCTCATTGTGGTGGTAAATTTCTTCACACCAAAGGGATTGAAGTAGGGCATATCTTTAAACTTGGCACCGTTTACTCTGCACCGTTAAAAGCAGAGTTTTTAGATGAAAATGGACGTTCACAACCCTTTATCATGGGAACCTACGGGATGGGTGTCAGCCGTCTTGTTGCGGCCGTTATCGAGCAGCATCATGATGAAAAAGGGTGTATCTGGACGCATGCAACGGCTCCTTATATGGTCAACGTAATGGTTTCTAATATCAAAGAAGAATCGCATCTTACTTATGCTGAAACACTTTACATGAACTTGGGACAAAATGGTATCGAGACGATTTTAGATGATCGTAAAGAACGTTTTGGATTTAAGATGTCGGATGCAGAATTAATCGGATTTCCTTTTACGGTTATTGTCGGTAAAGAGATGGAAAACAATCAGGTACAAATCATGGTTCGAAAAACGGGCGAAATGATTACCGTCAGTACGGATGATGTTATGAATAAATTAAAAGAGCTTATTGGATGATCTATTTTTTACTCTATCTTTTTTGCGAGGTTTTACTAACCGTTGAGGTTGCTTCTGAAATTGGTGGATTTATGATGTTTGCAGAAATTGTTGGAAGTGCTTTTATCGGAATCCTGATTCTTTTTAATTTTCGCTCAACTTTGATTACAAATATAATGGAACTAAGAGAGCGAAGACTGGATGCAAACGGTTTTTATCAGCGTAATTTACTCTCTTTATTGGGAGCTATCTTTTTAATTTTACCTGGGATTTTAACGGATGTTATCGGAATTTTGATACAATTTTCACTAGTAATCGGGTTAATCATTAACCAATTTAAGCCAAAATATCCAGAAGAAAAAAATAAAACTCACTCAAAGGACGACAATGTTATTGATGCCGAAATTATCAGCGACTCTCCTTCTCTGCGCTAGCCTTTTTGGTGCTACGGATGCCGAAGTCATTACGTTTCTCAAAAAAGGGATTGGAAGCAATCCCAATATTAGCAATCTGGATGTAGACATTAGCGGAAAACAAAATGTTTCAGGGATGAGTGGATGGCAAGCGTATTTTGTTACCATTGAAGCGGACGTAAAACAAGGTGCCGAAAATCGTCATATCAATCAAAATGGAACCTATTTTGTTAATGGGGATACTATTGCACCGGAACTTGTTAATCTTAAAACCGGTGAGCGCTACAATGACATTATTGCTCCCCAATTTAACAGCACCTATTATACAAAAGCCAATCTTGTCAGCGGTGAGGCAACTGCTGCTCACAAAGTAGCTATTTTTTCTGATCCGTTGTGCCCATTTTGTCGTCGTTTTGTACCTGAAGCTCTCTCCTATATGGCAAAATATCCTAAATCTTTTGCAGTTTATTATTACCATTTCCCCCTTACTCAGCTCCATCCGGCTGCAGTTACTTTGACAAAAGCGGCAATTTTTGCTGAGCAAAGTGATATCGATAATGTAACATTAAAAATGTACCAAGTTGATATTGACCCCAACGAAAAAGATGAACAGAAAATCGTGGATGCTTTCAATAAAACGTTTAAAACAAAAGTGAGTGTCACTGATTTACGACGCCCCTCAGTTATTAAACAGTTTGAATTCGATCAAAAAGCCGTTCGCACAATGACAGTGAATGGAACTCCAACGGTGTTTTTTGATGGTGTTAAAGATACGAAAAAAACGAAATACAAAGACGTAAAGGTTAAGTAATAGATGAAAAAACTCACCATCGCAACACGTGGAAGCAAACTGGCTCTTTGGCAATCCAATTATATTAAATCGGTAATTGAATCATCTCGTCCTGATATTGAAGTTGAACTCAAGATCATTATTACCTCAGGAGACAAAATTCTTGATGTTCCCTTGGCAAAAATTGGCGGTAAGGGATTGTTTTTAAAAGAGATTGAAGAGGCACTTTTAGCGGGAGATGCACAAATGGCTGTCCATTCGCTCAAAGATGTTCCTACAGTGATGCCAGAAGGACTTCTTCTATCCGCTATTACGACGCGTGAAGACGTACGTGATGCGATGCTGAGTCAAAAATATGCAGATATCATTTCATTACCGCAGGGTGCAGTGGTAGGGACATCCTCTCTTCGCCGTCGTATGCAGTTGGTAAAACAGCGTCCTGATTTGATTATCAAAGATTTGCGTGGAAACGTGGATACGCGTATTCGTAAACTCAAAGAAGGAGAATTTGATGCGATTATTCTGGCTGCAGCTGGTATTAATCGTCTTGGATTCGCAAGTTTAGTCGAGTATTTTTATCCAATTTCACTTGATGAAATGATTCCTGCAATGGGGCAGGGTGCATTAGGAATTGAGACCATTAATGAACCGTGGGTTTTGGAAATTGCGGCAATGCTCGAAGACACCAGCAGCCGTATTGAGACCACGATTGAGCGTGAATTTGTGGATACTCTTAACGGAGGATGTCAAGTTCCCATCGGCGTCAGTGCTCGTGTCCTCAATGATGGACGGGTCAGTATTTGCTCAACTCTTGGTATGCCTGATGGCAGCGATATTATGGGTGAAGAGATTACGGTTTCACTCGATAAAATCAACGGCGTTGGTGAAGCTATGGCGCGTCGTCTTATTGATAAGGGTGCAATGGAATTGTTATCACGTGCCGAAATCATGGCAGACGGGCATAAAGTATGACGTTAGCCAAAACACTCGACCTTCTCAAATCCCATAATGAAATTCGTGTGATTGACACACCTTTGGATATATATCTTGAGATTCCTCATTTAGCCTATGCTGAAGTTAAAAAAGAAGATGGCGGACAAGCCCTGTTATTTACCCATCCCATTGATTCAAAGAATAAGAAAGAATTTTCCACTCCTGTGGTGATGAATCTTTTCGGTTCGTATAAACGTACGGAACTTCTTTTTGGGCGTGATGTGGAAGGTGTGGCTCAAGAGATTGAAAAACTTCTGCACATGAAACCGCCACAGGGTTTTAAAGAAAAAATAGGGATGCTGGGTGATCTTTTTGCAATGAAAGACATCTTTCCTAAAAAGCTTAAAACGCGTGGAGCGTGTCAAGAAACAATCCTACAAGGTGATGATGTTAATTTGTATGATTTACCTATTTTAACGACATGGGAAGAGGACGGTGGCCCTTTTATCACGATGGGTCAAGTCTACACTCAAAGTTTAGATGGGGAAGTTGTCAATCTTGGGATGTATCGACTTCAAGTGTACGACAAAAATCATTTGGGCATGCACTGGCAGATTCATAAAGACTCTTCACATTTTTTCGATCAGTATCAACGTGCCGGTAAAAAAATGCCAGTTTCTATCGGTATTGGCGGAGATCCACTCTACACATGGTGCGCGACTGCTCCACTGCCGTATGGAGTGAATGAACTTTTACTGTATGGTTTGATTAAAAAAGAATCTCCTAAGTTGGTTGAATCGATAACCACACCTCTGTATGTTCCTGAAGATTTAGATTTTGTGATTGAGGGATGGGTTGACCCTGAGAAGCTTGTTCTTGAGGGACCGTTTGGAGATCATACAGGGTATTACACCTTAGCTGAGCACTATCCTGCTTTAGAAGTCAGTGCGATTACCAGCCGTAAAAATCCACTTTATCTTGCTACGGTTGTCGGTAAACCGCCATTGGAAGATAAATATATGGGATGGGCAACCGAGCGAATATTTTTACCTCTTTTAAAAACCAATGCAGCGGATTTGATTGATTACCATATGCCTGAAAATGGAGTTTTTCATAATCTTATCTTAGCAAAAATGAAACCACTGTACAAAGGGCATAGTAAACAGTTTATGCATCTTTTTTGGGGTTCAGGACAGATGAGCTTTGTAAAACATGCTTTATTTTTCGGTGAAGATGCTCCAAAATTGACCAACTATGAAGCATTGTTGACGTATGCTCTTAATCGTTTTATTCCTAAATGTTTGTTTATTTCCGAGGGAATCACGGATGCTTTGGATCATTCCAGCCCTGAAACTCTTGTAGGGGGAAAATTAGGAATTGACTTTACCTCCTTGTATTCGCTTAAAAAACCGGATGTCATCGACAGTGCTCTTTTGTTAGAGCGTATTCGTCCTCTTCTTCCTGAAGTGTGTGAAGTGACGCAATACATGCGTCATACTGCAAATCCCATCACGGTTATGAGTGTCAAGAAAAATCGTTCATTGGCGACTGCTGGAAAGACATTGGCTTCTTTGGAATCCTTTTTACGGATAGTAGTCGTTGTGGACGATGAAAACAATGATATACATAACCCCTATATGCTGCTTTGGAGAGTTGCAAACAATATTGATGCCGGACGTGATATTTGTGTATCCGGTTCCATTGTTTCGGTTGATGGAACGAGCAAATCACTGATTGATGGATTTGAACGAGAGTGGCCAGGTGATGTTCTTTGTACTCAGGGTGTTGTTGATAAACTCAAGTCACTTTCACTCTGGGATTTGGATACCAAACGGGAACAAAAATATCAATTATAGATGTATACTGAGCCTATATTAAGCAATATATTAGAATTCCTAATGTATCATAATTTAGATTTTAATGAAAAAGGGAAATTATATTTATGATAAAATTAATTGGACTTATTACTTTATTGTTGATGTCAACATTCACATCATTAAATGGCGCAACCTATAAAGGTCAAAAAATTTATATGGATACATGCAAAGACTGTCATGGAGGCGGACAAGCAATGGCTGCCTCAAAAAATATGCGGACATGGGGAAAAATTATGGATAAAAAAGGTGAACAACTTGCTGATATTCATTTAAATTCTAAAAAAGCGCAAGCTTCATGGGAATATTTTACAGACAAAAAATTTACGAAAGATTCGAGACATCTAGAAGATTTTTTGATTGAATACGCTAAAGATAGCGGTAACGTTCCTGCTTGTAACTAATTTACCGCTTTGCGGTAATGCTTTCTAAACCAAACTTCGCTAAAATACCCAACTTTTTATATTATTTGGAGTCACTATGGAAAAAATGTGGTCCGGACGGTTTGCACAGGATGCTTCGTCATTGTTGGAACAATTTAATGCATCGATAATGTTTGATCGAAAATTGTATCGTGAGGATATTGAAGGTTCAGTAGCTCATGCCCAAATGCTGGCACATCAAGGTATTTTAACTCAAGAAGAGTTGGTGTCGATAGAATCAGGGATGACTCAGGTGTTGAGTGAAATTGAAGCAGGTTCTTTTGAATGGAAAATCGGTGATGAAGATTTGCACATGGCGATTGAAAAACGTCTCACGGTCATTATCGGTGAAGCAGGTAAAAAGCTTCATACTGCTCGTAGTCGGAACGATCAAGTTGCCCTTGACTTCCGCCGTTATGTATTGCGTAAAAACAATGAAATTGCAGAAAAAATACAATTATTGATGAGTATTATTGTTGATATTTCTCGTGAGCATACGACGACACTGCTTCCGGGAATGACCCATTTACAACATGCACAACCCATTAATTTTGCCTTTCATCTGTTGGCCTATGTGACCATGTTCAAACGTGATGTCGAACGTTTTGAGAGTTCATATCAGCGTAATAATATTTCCCCAATCGGATGTGCAGCACTTGCCGGAACTCCTCATAATATTAACCGTGAAATGACCGCTAAAACACTTGGATTTGACTCGGTCAGTGTGAATTGTCTCGATACAGTAAGTGACCGTGATTTTGCTCTTGAAATTCTTTTTAATATTTCAACACTGATGATGCATATCTCGCGTATTTCGGAAGAAATTATTCTCTGGTCGAGTTATGAATTTCGTTTTGTCGAACTTTCGGATGAATACTCAACAGGGTCATCTATTATGCCACAAAAGAAAAATCCGGATGTTCCTGAGCTTTTAAGAGGAAAAACTGGACGTGTGTATGGAAATCTTATGGGACTTCTGACAGTGATGAAAGGGCTTCCACTTGCGTATAATAAAGATACTCAAGAAGACAAAGAAGGGGTTTTTGACAGCATTGAAACGATCGAAATGTCTCTTGAGATTTTAGGTGAAGCACTTAAAACCATGACAATAAAGCCTGAAAATATGGCACGTGCCTGCAAGCTTGGTCATTTGAGTGCTACGGATTTGGCGGATTATTTGGTTGAGCATTGCGGTGTACCGTTTCGCGAAGCTCACTTTATTACAGGACGTGCAGTGGCGCGTGCTGAAGTGTTAAATATTGATCTCAGTGAAATTGATTTTAATGAGTTGCATGCGATTGATGATCGAATCAAAGAGGATGTAATTCGCTACTTGAGCATTGAACATTCTATGAATGCACGAACTTCACAAGGTGGGACAGCAGAAGTTCGTACGTTAGAACAAATCATCTATTTCGATAATTATTTAAAGGATGCCAAACTATGAAAATAACCGTTTCCCATCAAGAAGCAATGCGCTTTGAGGCGAAAACCGAAAAAAGCAGTTTTATCATCGATTGTCCCCAAATCTCTCCAATCGAATATTTTTTAAGCGGGATTATCGCGTGCAGTGCAACTGATGTTGTGATGTTGCCAAAACAGCAAGGATTTGAAGTCACGAATCTTCAAGTAGCCGGTGAAGTGGTTCGAAATGAATCTGCACCGAAAAAGTTCAATACACTGCACCTCGAATATCGTTTTGATTCCAATGCGGATGATACGTTAGCCGCGCGTTGGGTTATGGCGAGCTTAGAAACGTACTGTTCGACAATTAATACGATACGTGACAGTACAGCTATTACCTATACGATTATCCATAATGGCAATACTATTCGTGAAAATGAGACGATGATCAGCGGTGGAGGAAGCGCCGTAGATTTTGGCTCACTCCAAGGCTGTAATGCATAGTCAGACAAGTTTTGCTTGTTTGGGGTAATAAATTTCTCCCGTATCCGAAAGATACGGGTAGCTTTAGGGGATTGCAAAGGACTTTAGTCCTTGCCACTAAAACGGACGAGTTCGTTTTAGTGTGTAAAATGTCGTCTAAAAAAAGTCTTTGGAATCAGCATCACTGAGGTGATTCCAATGAAGTTTTGCTCCACCTACAATATGAAAATGGAGATGTTTTACCTCTTGACCACCATTGTCACCGATGTTACTGATGATACGATAACCGCTTTGGTCAATTCCCAAATCTTTGGCAACATCTTGCATAAATACTCCCATTTTTCCCATTAATTCCGCTGGAATATCATTGAAACTATCATAATGTTTTTTTGGAATAACCAATACATGGACCGGAGCTTTTGGATTAATATCATGAAATGCAAAGAAGTTTTCATCTTCTTTGACACTGTTGGATGGAATTTCACGGTTGATTATTTTACAAAACAGACACATTTTAAACCTCTTTTTTTGTCATATTGTAGCACACAGCTTTCACCTTGAAGCTTATTGTAAAAGAGATTTCACTACAATTACCCAACTATAACGTATGATAAGGATGATAACTTTGCAAGAGTGGATTAATGCTATAAAATCAGCCGATACAATTGATAAAATTGAAGAAATTCGTATTGCAGTTTTTGGAAAAAAAGGGATAATGAACGCTGAGTTCGCCCGTATGAAAGATATCCCTGATGCCGAAAAAGGGACTTTTGCTAAAGAGTTAAATATTCATAAAGAGACGCTAAATGCCTTATTGACAGATCGAAAACTCTTTTTGGCTATGGAGCATTTAAATGCAACTATGAAAGCTGAAGCAGTCGATGTCAGTCTGGCTTCACCACTTAGTGAGCGTGGATCGCTTCACCCTGTGATGGAGACAATGGATCGAATCGTTGAGTATTTTACAGCAATGAATTTTGCTGTGCATACAGGTCCAATGGTTGAAGATGATTTTCATAATTTCGAAGCATTAAATCTTCCAAAATACCATCCTGCCCGCGATATGCAAGATACGTTTTATTTTAAAGATGCAAAACTTTTACGTACCCATACGTCACCGGTGCAAATACGTACCATGCTTAGTACAAAACCGCCGATTCGAATGATTGCACCAGGTTCTGTATTTCGTCGCGATTATGACATTACTCACACTCCGATGTTTCATCAAGTAGAAGGGTTGGTTGTCGAAGAAGAGGGAAAAGTCTCTTTTGCTAATCTTAAATTCATTCTTGAAGATTTTTTAAAAACAATGTTTGGAGACGTTGATGTCCGTTTCCGTCCAAGTTTTTTCCCATTCACAGAACCGTCGGCTGAAGTGGATATCAGTTGTATTTTCTGTGCAGGCGAGGGATGCCGTGTTTGTTCAAAAACAGGCTGGCTTGAAGTTCTTGGATGCGGTATTGTCGATCCGAATGTTTTTAAAGCGGTTGGCTATGAAAATGTCAGCGGGTATGCGTTTGGTCTAGGCGTTGAGCGCTTTGCCATGTTGATTCACCGTATTGGGGATTTACGATCACTGTTTGAAGGTGATGTTAGATTATTGGAGCAATTTAGATGATCGTTACAAAAAATTGGTTAAACGAGTGGATTGATCTAAGTTCTATTTCAACGGAGCAATTGCTTAAAACATTTAATGCTATTGGCTTAGAAGTAGATCGTCATGAAGTGATTTGTGCTCCTTCTGGAGTGGTTGTTGGATTTGTAGAATCGTGTGAAAAGCATCCTGATGCCGATAAGCTCAATGTATGCCAAGTCAATGTAGGAAGTGGTATCCGTCAGATTGTCTGCGGTGCTTCTAATGTACGTGCGGGGATTTATGTTGCAGTGGCAACTGTCGGAGCCGAACTTCCCGGTGGACTGGTGATTAAAGAGGCAGTTTTACGCGGAATGGATTCTCACGGGATGATCTGCTCGTCCAAAGAGATCGGTTTGCCAAGTATGGGTGAGGGGATTATGATCCTCGACGCAAGTATCGGTGAATTGGTTAATGGCAAAAATTTGAATGAATATGCTGCTTTTAATGATGATATTATTGAGATAGAACTCACAGCCAATCGCGGAGATTGTTTAAGTGTTTATGGAATTGCACGTGATTTATGTGCTGCATTTAACAAAGAGTTACGTGAAATCAGTAAAAGTGTTGAGCCAGAGGGACGATTAGGAATAGGGCGTATTTTACAGCTTCAGCATTCTGAAACTTACGATGTTGAGCTTTTATATGGTGCGGTTGATATTAAAGGGCTAAGTGTCCCCTTTTTAGTGGCATTACGAATGGCTATCTTAGAACAGAGTTATACTAATATTATGGATACTATTCTTAAATATGCGACACACAGTACGGGTGTTATTTTACGGGCATATCCTTTTGATGTTTTAGAAGATACAGGTAATGGAAAATCGATTATTACCCTCACAACAGATAGCAATGGTTATGCTGTATTGAATGGAAAAATGCCTCTTTCTGTTGTTGGTGTTTCTCAAAATGATGAAGCACGATTTAGTTTGAGTGAAGGACTGGCGATTATTGAAGCCAGTTACATCCCCCCTGAAATTATTGCTAAAAAAATGGGTGAAATAAAAGTTGCAAGCTGCCCTCATTATTATCATACTTCGAGAGGATCTGAACCAACTTTAAGCAAGGGTGTTCAATACGCCATGGGTCTTTTTGAAAAATACACGACATCGACGATTTATGGTGGTCATTTAGAGCTTCAGTCTCCTCGTGAAACACGCGTTGTTACGATGAATGAAGAAGAATTTGAGTCATTTATTGGTATGAAAATTGATAAAACGACTTTGACTCAAATTCTTAAAAATCTTGGAATGCTCATTAGCAAGCCAAAAACGTCTGCATTTGCTATTTCAATTCCCAACTTTCGTCATGATATTGTGAATAAACAAGATATTGTTGAAGAAATTGTTCGTATTATTGGGATTGATAATATCCCCTCTAAGGCTCTTGTGTTTTCAGAGAGAAATCAAAATACAGATGATTTGAATACGTATAAAAAAGTGCGAATGTATCGTCATCGCAGTGCTCAAAGTGGATTTTTTGAGAGTGTTCATTTTGTCTTTAATGAGCGCAGTATTTGTGAGCGCTTTGGTTTTGTCTGCACGGATGAGGATAAAGAGTTACTAAATCCGATTACAGCTACCTTTGATACTTTACGACCGACATTGATGGTGGGGCTTTTAAATTCTGCAAGTGCCAATGTCAAAGTAAATCAAAAAAAGATTGCATTATTTGAGAGCGGGATGATCTTTGATGCACAGCGCAATGAAAGCAAGCGAATCGGTTTTATAATCAGCGGCGCGCGTGAGGGAGAAAAAATCATCAATTCAGGAAAATCACCGACAGTTGATTTGAATTGGTTCGCGCAAAAAATCTCCGATATTGTTGGTTCATTTGAGTTGAGTGCTCATGCTCCTGTGCACACGTTGGCACATCCTTATATCTGTGCAAAAGTGATGCTAAATGGAGCGGAAGCAGGAGAGCTGTTCCGTCTTCACCCCAGTATCGAAGAAGAATTTGATTTAGCACCTACATTTATGTGCGAGCTTAATATGGATGTTTTGCCGTATGGCTTGGTTGAAGCACAGCCTTTTTCAAAATATCAATCTTCGTTTCGAGATTTAAGTCTCTTAATTCCTAAAACACTCTCTTATGAGATGATTAAAAATGTCATTGCTAAGCACGCAAGTGCCGATGTAAAACGCTTTTATCCGGTAGATCGTTATGAATCAGACTCTTTAGGCGAGAATGTTAGTCTTAGTATCCGTTTCATGTTGCAATCGATGGATAAAACCCTTGAAGAAGAAGAAATCACAACAGCAATGGAGTGGATTTTGACAGGTTTGCGTGAAGAACTGGGAGTAAATTTGCGATGATGCGCGCTACCGTCTACCCTGCAGATCCCTTTGAATTTGAAAGTGATGCAATTGCACCGGATAAATCCATTTCCCATCGATGTGCAATGTTCTCAGTGTTAGCTGAAGGCGAGAGCACAATTGAGAATTTTTTGCGTGCAGAAGATACCCTTAACACGCTTAAAATTGTAGGTCATCTTGGAGCTGAAATTATTGATAATGGCTCGGTCATTACAATCCGTTCTAATGGGATAAAAGAGAGTTCAGAAATTCTTGATTGTGGTAATTCTGGAACGGGAATGCGTCTTTTTTGCGGGCTTCTTTCCTCTGCCCAGGGTCATTTTATCCTGACAGGTGACGAATATCTCAAACGTCGTCCGATGAAGCGGGTGACCCAGCCCCTTCGAGCTATTGGCGCACGTTTGGATGGACGAAATAACGGTGATTTAGCCCCTCTTGCAATCCGTGGAGCGTCTTTGAGGTCTTTTGACTATACTTCCCCCATTGCCTCAGCTCAAGTGAAAAGTGCCATGATGTTGGCAGCATTGCGTTCGGACGATGTTTGTACCTTTCGTGAACCGGAGCTTAGCCGTGATCATACAGAGCGAATGCTTCGCGGTATGGGTGCTCATATCGAAATTAATGGCTTGGAAACAAAAATATGGCCGTTAGAGAAACCTCTTTCACCTTTAAATATTCGTGTCCCAGCCGATCCTTCCAGTGCTTTTTTCTTTGCGGTTGCAGCTGCAATCACTCCTGGTTCAACGGTAGTAATCGAAGGAGTCACCCTTAACCCTACGCGTATTGAGGCATTTAAAGTACTCGAACGGATGGGTGCAAATATTATCTACACCTTGACCAGTGAAAAATACGAACCCATTGGAAATATTACGGTCAAATACGCTCCCCTAAAAGCCGTGACAGTTGAAGAAAATATCTCTTGGCTTATTGATGAGCTGCCCGTACTTTCGATTGCTATGGCGTGTGCATCAGGGAAAAGCATCATCAAAAATGCCGAAGAACTTCGGGTAAAAGAGTCCGATCGTATTAAAACGGTTGTGGACAATCTTAATCTTTGCGGTATTGTAACCGAAGAATATCCCGACGGATATGCAGTGCAGGGTGGAACGTTGCAAAAAGCTGTCGTTAACAGCTATGGTGATCATCGTATTGCGATGAGTTTTTTGATAGCAGGGTTACGTTGCGGTATGGTAGTTGAGGATATCGAGTGTATTAACACTTCATTTCCTAATTTTTTTGAGCTTTTGAGCCAATGCAGCAAGGTAGAGAGATGATTATAGAGCTTGCAGAAGATTACGGTTTTTGCTTTGGGGTTAAACGCGCGATAAAAATTGCGCAAGAGAATAGAAATTCAGCCACTTATGGTCCATTGATTCATAATCCAAGTGAAATCGATCGACTAAAAAGGGATTTTAATGTTGCCTTGAGTGATGATTTGAAGAGTTTTAAAGCTGGAGATACGGCAATTATTCGTACACACGGTATCACCAAGCAAGAGCTGGCTTTATTGAAAAAACGTAATGTTCATGTTGTTGATGCAACATGTCCCTATGTGACAAAGCCACAACAAATATGCGAAGAAATGTCAGCACAAGGGTATGATATTGTTATTTTTGGAGATGAAGCGCATCCTGAAATAAAAGGGGTTCAAAGTTATTCGACGAGACAAGTCCATGTGGTAAATTCTCCTGAAGAGCTAGATGGATTGTTGCTGTATGACAAAGTGGCAGTAGTGGCACAAACTACAAGAAGGCCAGATGATTATCAAAAAATTGTAGCTAAATTAATGCTCACTCACAAAGAAATTCGTGTTTTTAATACAATTTGCAATGCTACTTTTGATAACCAGGATGCAGCGGAAAAACTTGCAAAGAAAGCAGATGTGATGCTTGTAATAGGGGGAAAGAACTCCTCGAATACCAAGGAACTTTATAAAATTTCTCTAGCTCAATGCCGTGACAGCTATCATATTGAAAGTGCTGATGAACTACAAGAACAGTGGTTTATAGGAAAAAACATTTGTGGTATCAGTGCAGGCGCCTCAACGCCTGATTGGATTATTCAAGCCGTTATCGAGCGTATCAAACTTTTATCGTAACCTTAAAATCATCCTTTTTTATCAAAAAAAAAGCATTTCTACGCTATAATCAGCCAATTTTTAGTTACAAGGGAATAGGCATGGCGTTCGATAACGAAGCGTATGAAGAAGAAAATTTTGCTGAAATGCTGGAGGCATCGTTCAAAGAGCAAGAATCCACTCGCATTACAGAAGGTGAAGTTGTAGAGATCCAAGAGAGTGACAACCGCGCACTGGTCGGCGTTGGTGAGAAACTAGAGGGGATCTTGCCACTCGATGAGATTCGTGATGCTGAGGGAAAACTCCTCTTCAACGTTGGTGATAAAATCACCGTTATGGTCATAGGACATTACAATGAGCGTCCTAAAATTTCATATAAAAAAGTGCTTGAACAAGAGAAAACATTAGCATTTATCAATCTTCACAAAGAAGATTTTGAGTCAGTTGTCATCGAAGCACTGGTTACAAAGAAAAATAAGGGTGGCTATTTGCTTGAAGCAGATGATGTCCATTTCTTCCTTCCTCGCTCACTTGCAGCGTTCAAAGATACCGATCAAGTCGTTGGTAAAACGATTAAAGCTCAAGTGGTCAAAGTTGATCCTGCTGAAGCATCGATTGTTGTATCACGCCGTAAGCTTTTCAATGATGAACGCAAACGTAAAAAAGAAGTGATTGATGCATTGATGGAAGAGGGTAAAATTATCCAAGGTACTGTCAAAAAAATCACAAGCTATGGAATGTTTGTTGATGTTGGCGGGATTGATGGTTTGGTTCATTACAATGAAATCAGCTACAAAGGTCCTGTTAATCCATCAAAACTTTACAAAGAGGGTGATGTTGTAACCGTTAAAGCGATTGCATACGATAAAGACAAGCGTCATTTGTCTCTTTCAATCAAAGCAGTTCAATCGGATCCATGGAGAGAAGTTGAAGAAGCATTGGAAGAGGGCGATACCATTACGGTTACTGTCAGCAACATCGAGCCATACGGTATTTTTGTTGATCTTGGAAATGACATCGAAGGTTTCTTGCACGTTTCAGAAATCACTTGGGATAAAAACATTAAGCATCCTAAAGATTATTTGACACTTGGTCAAGAAATTGACGTTGAAGTTATCGAGATCAACTCTAATACGCATAAATTACGTGTATCGTACAAGCGTCTTCAGCCTAAGCCGTTTGAAGAGTTTATGCGTACATCACGTGAAGGGGACCTTGTCAAAGGAACTGTTACATCATTGACAGATTTTGGTGCTTTCATCAAAGTCGGCGGTGTAGAGGGACTATTACACAATCAAGATCTTTCATGGGATAAAAATGCCAAATGTAAAGAAACTCTTAAAGTTGGTGATGAAATCGAAGTAAAAATCGCAAAAATCAACACTGAAGATGAAAAAATCTCTTTAAATCGTAAAGCACTTGAAGAGAGCCCAATCGATAAATTTGCTGCTAATCATAAAATGAACGAAGTGTTGAGTGCAACGGTTCGTGATGTTAAAGATTTCGGTGTATTTGTTTCATTAGAGGGTGGAGTTGATGCTCTTATTCGTAATGAAGACCTTTTGCCATTGACTCCGGAAGAGCTTGTTATTGGACAAGTGATTGAGGCTGTTATTATGGTTATCGATGCTAAACGTGATCGTATCCGTCTTTCGGTACGTAAATTAGAGCGTATTAAAGATCAAGAAATGCTCAACGAGATTAATGATGATGAATCAAACAGTCTTGGTGATTTGATTAAAGATCAATTGAAATAAAGATATGCGAAAAGCAGCGTATTGGCTATTTCCGATAATAGCCATTTTTGTTGCTATTTTTATTGTCCTTTTTATGATTCAAATTAATCCAACTCCTTCAACGATTGTTGAAGAGTCAAGCTCTGCTGAAAGTACGTTGTCTGATGAGACAAATGAAAGTTCGAATGGCTGGATGAACGGATTACATCTAACAAAAGAGAAAGAGTATTCCTATCCGATTAACGAAGTGGTTATCGAAATGGATACTCAATCAAGCGTACTAAAATCTCATAAGTATCATTTAGTGGTGCTTTTGAAGGATTCGTATGAATTTTTTTGTTTGAAACAAGAACTTAAAAATACGAATCTTTCCTATCTTTTAAACCAAGAGGGAAGCGCAATGAGTGTTGAAATTGACTCAGATGATTACAATGCACTCGCAAATCTCCTCTTAAAACTTAAAACCTATCAAATTTCGGCGACACTTTCGCCGGTCAAAGAGGACTAACCCAATGGAAAAATTTAAAATTGTCGTTTGTGACCATATTCATGAAGAGGGTTTAAATCTTCTTCGTAATGACGATAAAATTGAGATGATTTTTGCTGCTGACATGGACAAAACAGCATTACTTGACGTTATTGCAACAGCTGATGTTGCTATTACTCGCAGTTCAACGGACGTCGATGAGAAATTCATCCAAGCCGCTCGAGGCAAGCTCAAAGCAGTTGTTCGTGCAGGTGTTGGTGTTGATAATGTAGACATTCCAGGATGTTCTAAAGAGGGTATTATCGTCATGAACGTACCAACCGCAAACACGATTGCAGCGGTAGAGCTTACAATGACTCATATGCTCTCATGCATGCGTATGTTCCCATATTCTCATGATCATCTCAAAAACCAACGTGTTTGGAAGCGTGAAAAATGGTACGGGTATGAGTTAAAAGGTAAAAAACTGGGTGTCATCGGTTTTGGTAACATCGGTAGCCGTGTCGGTATCCGCTCTAAAGCATTTGAGATGGATGTTATCGCATACGATCCTTATATCCACCCATCCAAAGCAACGGATGCAGGTGCTAAATATACTACGAATTTTGAAGATATTTTGGCGTGTGACATTATCACGATTCATACTCCAAAAAACAAAGAAACCGTCGGAATGATCGGTGCAGATGAAATCGCAAAAATGAAAGACGGTGTAGTTTTGATCAACTGTGCACGCGGTGGTTTGTACAATGAAGATGCTCTTTATGAGGGACTCAAATCAGGTAAAATCCGTTTTGCCGGTATCGATGTATTCGACAAAGAACCTGCAACCGATAATAAGCTTCTTGATTTGGACAACATCTGTGTCTCTCCGCACTTGGGTGCAAATACATTTGAATCTCAGTTGGGTATTGCTCTTGAAGCGGCTCAGCAAGCGATCGAAGCGGCAAAAGGGATTGCGTATCCTCATGCACTTAATCTTCCGATTGATGAGTCTAAAATACCTTCTTTTGTTAAACCATTCCTCGAAATGGGACAAAAAATCGGCTTTTTAGCGTCTCAGATTAATCGTGCTCCAATCGTTTCGATCAAAGTTAGCGGACGTGGTGACATTGCTCAATATGTTACGTCTCTGGCTACTTTTGTAACCGTAGGTGCGTTGGCAGAGACATCCGGTGAAACGATCAACTATGTCAATGCTGACTTTGTTGCAGCTGAACGTAACATCAAAATCGATACGGAAGAACTTCCTGAAAGTCCTGTATATAAAAACTTGGTTACCGTTCGTTTGACGACCGATAAAGATGTAATCGAAATTAGTGCAACGATGTTTAACGATGACGTACAGCGTATTGTTGATATCAATGGATTTGGTGTGGATGTTGAACCAAAAGGAAATATGATTCTGTTCAAAAATACCGATGTCCCGGGTGTTATCGGACAAGTGGGCACATTACTTGCTGCACATGAAGTGAACATTGCTGATTTCCGTCTTGGACGTAATAAAAGCAAAGAAGCATTGGCGGTCATTATCGTTGATTCTGCTGTTAGTGAAAAAACTCTCAAAGAACTTTCTGCTCTTAACGCGTGTATCAGCGTCTCTTACGCACGAATTTAATCTTTTCCCCTAGTGGGGAATGCTTCTTTATACTTTCTTTATACTTCTTTACCTTATCCTGAGACCAAACTTATACGATAACATCTATAATCAGTCAAAGAAATCCGAATTTAAAAGGACGATAATGACGTTACGAGAACGTATTAAAAGTGAGATGATGGTTATTAAATCATTAGGTGTGGTATATGGAGATATTGGAACGAGTCCTATTTACACTTTTGCTGTAATTTTACTATTGGTACAACCTACTAAAGAGACAATATTTCAAATTCTTTCAATGATTATTTGGACACTCACGATGCTTGTTACAGTTCAGTATGCATGGCTGGCTACTAGTCTTTCAAAGCGAGGTGAAGGTGGAACAGTTGTACTCGTACAATTATTATTACCATATCTTAAAGGTGCCCGTCTTGTCGCTGTTGTTACAGCATTGGGGTTTGTCGGAATTTCACTAATGATCGGGGATGGTGTTATTACCCCTGCAATCAGTATTCTAAGTGCTGTAGAAGGTATTATGCTGATACCTGGATATGAAGAGACTCCCAAATTAATACTTCTTATTATTGCTTCTGGGATTGCATTTGCACTTTTTATCGTTCAGAAAAAAGGGATTGAAAAAGTTGCTAGTGCTTTTGGTCCTATCATGGTAGTATGGTTTTTCGCTATTGGGATTGTTGGTGGATATTTTATACTACAAAATCCGGAAGTTCTTCGGGCGATTTCACCATTCTATGCACTTGAATTTATTGCGGAACACCCTTTTATTGCTTTTGTTATTTTGGCTGATGTCTTGTTATGTGCGACCGGTGGTGAAGCCCTTTATGCTGATATGGGGCATTTGGGACGTTTACCGATTCTTAAAGGATGGCTTTTTGCTTCCGTTGCATTGATACTCTCTTATTACGGGCAGGGTGCCTTTCTCCTCTCTCATCCTGATGCTGTAAAAAGCCCATTTTTTGAGATGTTTCATTCCCTTGTACCCTCGTTATACGTCCCGTTGCTACTATTAGCCGTAATGGCAACGGTAATTGCTTCTCAGGCAATGATCAGCGGAATATTTTCAGTTTTGTATCAAGCGATGACCACCCGTATTTTCCCTCACTTCAACGTAAATTATACGTCAAATGAACTGCGCAGCCAAATTTATGTCGGATCGATCAACTGGTTTTTATTCGTCTGCGTTGTTGCGATGCTTTTTATCTTCGGTGAATCGGGTAAATTGGCAGCAGCTTATGGTCTCTCGGTTGCAGGTGCAATGAGTATTACGGGTGTGTTGATGAGCATGATATTCATGTATAAGCGCCAATATCTTAAAATGGGAGTTTCGATTATCGCCGGATTAACGAGTTTAATTTTCTTTGCTTCGTGCTGGTTAAAAATCCCGCATGGCGGGTATTGGTCCCTGATTATTGCCTCAGTTCCCCTCTTTATCGTTATTCTCTATACCCAAGGACAAAAACGGCTCTATGCTTCTTTTGTACCGATCGATAAAGCTCTTTTTTTAGCTGAATATCTCAAACGCTATGCACAAGGATTCCATTTGGAAGGTACGGCTTTATTTTTTGCCCGTAATGCTGAAGCGATCCCGGCGTATATCTCGAAAACGATGTTTCAAAACGGTATCATGTATGAGCGCAATATCATCGTAACTGTTCATCCCTCGTATGAGCCTCATGGGGTCACAAGTGAACTTTCTCCGATAGGTGAAGGGCTTGATTTACTCAGTATTCGACCAGGTTATATGGAGACATTAAATGTCGAGGCAATTTTACGTGGAAGAAATATTGATGAACGTACAATTTTTTATGGCGATGAAGAGATTGTATCTGATAACCTGATATGGAAGATTTTTGCATTTATCAAAGATGTCTCACCTAATTTTGTCAGCTTTTACCATTTTCCGCATGAGAAATTGATTGGTGTTGCACGCAGAGCGAAAATTTAACGATGAATGGTTTATAATTCAGTTATGTACCAAATTGTCTTTCCATTTTTGTTTTTGGTCGTTCTTAGCTTTATCTCTAAACTTTTTAGTGAGGAACTTCAGCTGGTTAATATCGGAATGATTCATCTTATTCCAATACTATTTGCTGCCATGCAGTTAGGACGTAGAGATACGTTCATTATATCGATAGCTTCCGTGCTTTCATTCAATTTCTTTTTTATTCCGCCGACTTTTACATTCACCGTACATGACTTCAGATATATATTTAGTTTTGTAATTATGATTACGGTTGGGCAGATTGTTTCATGGCTGAGTGAACAAGCTGCTCGGGCAAAAGCACTCGAGAGTTCAGAACGTCTCGAAGAGATATTATTAGGATCACTTTCTCATGAACTGCGTACACCGCTCGCGGCAATCATGGGAGCATCGTCAGGGCTGCTCACTGAGGAACTTGATCTAAATTCTGAACAAAAAAAGGAGCTATATCATACGATTGATAACGGTGCCCATCGTATGCGGCGACTAATCGATAATCTCCTCGATAGCGCACGTCTGCAAAGTGGTATGTTAAAACTCAAAATACAAGAGTGCGATATTTGCGAACTTTTGGGAAGTTCTTTATCAAAAACTGAGCATACTTTTCCTGCAACGTTAACGATAAATGAGGAGATTCCATCGGTTCAAGGAGATGCTGTTTTGATCGAGCAAGCACTCTATAATCTTTTGGAAAATGCCTTTAAATATGGTGATGCTGTTAATATCTTGGTAGATCATGATCCGGATGGGGTGTTTATTCGTATATGCAATACAGGCTCTATTCCACATGCATACGAAGCTTCTACGGCATGGAGAGCTTTTTCAAGACTGAGTAATATACGAGGTGAAGAAGGGATAGGCTTAGGGCTGTATGTAGCGTATCGAATCGCAGAAATGCATGGTGGAAGTATAAAGACGATGAGCGATGGTGTAGAATTTTGTGTGACGATGAGACTTCCAGCGAGGAGTGATAGATGAATGAAACGATTTTAGTTATTGACGACGACAGTGCGATCCGTAAACTTCTCGAAGTAGCTCTCAGCGCTGCTGGATATCATCCTGTATGTATTGCGACAGGTAAAGAGGGATTGACACGTGCTGCAATTGACGCTCCCGCGTTGGTATTACTAGATTTAGGATTGCCTGATATGGATGGCAAAGAATTCCTCACCCGCTTTCGTGAATGGAGCCAATCACCTGTTATCGTCCTCTCTGCACGCTCTGGTGAGAGTGAAAAAATAGCGGCGTTAGAGGGTGGATGCGATGATTATCTTACTAAACCGTTCGGTACGGGAGAACTTCTCGCACGGATTAAAGCCGCACTTCGTCGGCGTGGTAACGGGATGAGTGATGCTTCATCTAGACTACTTAGCGATAACCTCTCGTTGGATATTGCTTCACACACGGTGATGTTGGATAATGAAGAATTGAAACTTACCCCAAAAGAGTTTGAATTGCTGAGAATATTAATGCAAAATAGTGGTAAAGTTCTTACCCACTCATGGTTGCTTAAAGAGATTTGGGGGGTAGGGTATCAAAGTGAAACTCATTATCTTCGAGTATTTATTAACCAACTACGTCAAAAAATTGAAATAGATTCTGCTCGTCCGAAGCGTATTATTACCGAAACTGGAATTGGCTATCGCTTTGTCGGGTAAGAAAACCTCTTCTTTTAGTCCCTCTTTGCTATAATTTGCCACTTTTTTAATACGGAGCAGGGATGAATACAGAAGAGATAGGGGCACTTTTACAGGATAAAAGCAAGCTCCTCTCGGAAACGTATTTTGAGCTTCAGGCTGCGTGTGAAGCCAAGTATGGTCCCGATACCCTCGTCATCATCGAAATAGGCTCTTTTTTTGAAGTCTATGAGGTCAATAATGAGTTTATGAAAATCGGTAAGGCGAAAGAGTTTCCCTATCTTCATAATTCAATCCAGCTATCCGCTTAATACCTCCGTAATATAGGGGTTTGCTCCTTAACCTGTTTTTCTTCTGACACATTCTAAACTCCTTTATTTCATTCTGAAGTGTATAAAAAGGTGTATAAGTCTATAATTTCCAAAAGAGCGATACAAAAGGTTGTGTGAAATGGCTTATGATGGAATAACAACAAAGGTTATGGCTGACGGTTCTAAGAACATTTTTGTGAGATTCAAATATCTCAGTAAAACTTATCCTGTAAAAAACTTTACAAAGATTTTTGGATGTAAAACTGAGAAGCAAGCGTTTGAGAGATTGCAAGAAGTAAAGGTGTTAATATCACAAAACAAAGACCCATTTACTGCTCCAAAAATTACACTAAATGCTATCTTCGATGAAATGGCAAGAGTTAAGATAAAAACAGGAAAATGGAAAGAAAGCACAGCTGAACTGAATTGTCGTTTTTATGATAAATATATGAGAAAACAAATAGGATGGAAAAATCCATCCCGAATCATAAAAGATGATTTGATGAAAATCATTACTGATGACTTAAGTCATATGCATGACCATACAAAAATTCAATTGGTTAAAATCTTGAAGCCGATTATTGAAGAAGAAATAGAGAAGGGCAATCTCTATCAAAATGTTTTGAAGACTCTTCCAAGTATGAGGAAGAGAGCCATTAAAGAAAGTATCCGTTTTCGTTCTCTTGATTCAATGGAAATTATTGCAAAAAAGATATATAAAGCAATTCCTTTTTATAGAACATACAAAGAAGATGAAGTTCCTAATTTTTTATATTTTAGTCTTTTAACTGCTCAACGTGTTGGACAAATTAGAAATCTCGAAATAGCTCATTTTGACCTAGAGAGAAAAATTTGTGTAGCTCCAGCAGCGATAACAAAAACAGGAGAACCATATCGGTTTCCAATTCCAGATGAAGTAATTCCATATTTAAAAACTATTACAAAGGGAAAAGTCTTTCCAACAATCCACGATTCCACTGTTGATTACATTTATAGAAAATTGGTAAAGATTGCGGGAGTTCATCTTGTTGATGGGAAAAATATTACTGCACATGATACAAGAAGGCTTGTTTTAAATATCATGACTGTCAAGTTGGGAATAAATAGTCTTCTTGCCGATAGTTGTTTAAATCATAAACAACAAAGTGGTGTAGTGGATCACTATTGGAATCCTACTGATGAAGATGTTGTTAATGCTTTCCAAAAATATTGGGAATATGTAAGAGACCCATTGTTTGAATTTGAACCAATCATAAAAGAAAGAAGTCGAAGAAGAACAAAAGAGGAGTGCGAAGGATTAAGAGCTGTTGGAATGATGAAGCCAAAAGATCCAAACAGGTCTTATGAGTTAGAGAAGGCAAAAAGGCAGAATAAACTTAATTGTTTGTAGTCCATTGTGGACACACATATATTACTGAAATGGAGATTCCAAAAGCTGTTAAAAAGGCACAAAATTATGTAGTGAAGAAAAAAGATTATGATATATTAAGCGAAAATGATAAAGACCATATTTTACGTGAATTGGATCTTATTGTGACTTTAATTTCCGAGTTGCAAACCATAAGAGAAATCGAGAAGTTTGAAGATAATTGGTTTGTTCCTATAAATAGAGCTTATTTGTCTGAAGATTTTTTTGCCTCTAGTCTCTTATTTAATTAGGGGTGGGTGGCGGGAGTCCAATCAAATAAATTTCACCTTGAAAAAGTGGCATTCGCCACTTTCTCCTAACTATCAATTTTCTTCATCGTCATAATATTTTCTCCGTGATCTTCTGATACCACGCTCAACCGCAATAACATCGCCGTTAAGCTCGCCAGCGGTTGATAACGCAATTATGACGACAAATAAAGATGCCTTAGCGTTATACCGTTGATCACCAATAAATCCAAAATCTGAATCCTTAGTAAGCCATACCCAAAGTAACGTTCCCAAAAGCGTTACGACAATAATTGCTGGATTTTTGAGTGAGTCAAGAAAATTTCTATCAAACGACCACGTCCTGACAAAAAAGCTAAAAATGAAAAACAGCACTGTAAATCCCGTGGCGAACCCTGCAATCGAATTACTGGCAAACAAAAGGAAGAATCCTTTTAGTGCAACTAAAATAAAGATGTAGGCATTTAGTAAATACCCACCGATTGTTAAAAAGACTTCCATTATTGATCCTTTGTTGTATTTGCTTCTGTCATGTTGTTATCAATATTCACAGAAGCGTTTTGTTCTTTGTTAGCGTCAATCTCTGACGCTATAAGATTAGACGTTGCCTGTCCAATCACCACAAACCCTAAAATCCCAAGCCGTACAAGAGGATTTACGGTTCCGCTGGTTGATCCCGATACCTTGCTCCAAAAGTTTTTGGAAGCGTTTAGGGCTTCGCCTGCATTTACCTGCATCGCAAGCAAAATCAGAACGATAAAAAGTTTTTTCATATTCTTATCTCCTTTTTCATTTGGGATAACGGTTTTTCAATCTCAAAAATATTGATACGATATTGACTTTTTAAGTCTTCAATCTCTTCAAGTGAAACGTAACCAAGCTCACCCTCATGAATAAAGCAATATCCAAACGCTAACCCTTGCTCTTGATCGAGTTCAGTAATCAACCACACCGCCTGCATACACGTAATTTTTAAATAGACGATTGGGTCTTTTGTATTCTCTTGAGAATACAAAAGACGGGATTCGATTCATTTGTGATTGTGTTAAGAGTGCCATATTAAAACTCCAGTCCTAATTGATTTGCGACGCTTCGCGTCGTTTCCTCAAAACTGTACCAAGCCAATAAATTCATATTTGTGGTCTCTATACATAAAAAATCATCCGTATCAAATTTGTTGCCAAACAGTTCACTTGGACAGCCCAAACCGCATTCATCTAACGTACTGGAAAGCATTTTGTTAATCTCATCTTTGTGATCTGTGAAAAATTTGGTGGTCTCGGAATAGTAGATCAAACCGCTCACCATTCCCGAAACACACCCATGATTCATTAAATCGCTAAAGAAACTTTCCTCGTAGCCTTTTTCAATATTGTTTTTTATGATCGCCAGCGTTGAACGCTCTAATGCCGTAGTTGGTTTGTAGCTTGATAGTTTTTTCATCGTTTTTTCCTTTAAATAATTTTTTCTCTTTGCGAGCTTTGCTTGGAGACCTTTTTCTTCTTTTTTTGTTTTCAGAAGACAAAAATCAAGCCCAACAAGAGAGTTGAGGGCTTTTTCTCCCCGCTCACTTCGATGTATGACCCTTTTATGAGAGAAAAAGAAATAGATTCATTGGGAAAAACCTTAACGATGTTAATGTTTGTGTCGATGAAAACGCAGTGGTGTATTTAAAAATGAATGGAAGAAAAGGTCAATCGCAGTTAGTGGGGCTAAAAGTCATTGTCTTGTATCAGGGGTGATTTTGAGATGGCTTCTGATAAAAACAAAAACTATTTATCAGTAAAAAGCAGTATGCCGTTTTCCGTTTGAAGTGCTTTTTAACGATTATTTGGGAATAATCAATCCATTATTAAAAGGATTTGCAAAATGCCTTCGTTGAAGTGGATCGGTAAAAAAGATATAAAAAATCACCACAATGAAGTGGAGTACAGAGTTATTGACTGTAAAGAAAATATTGGTGATCCCGACACTGGAAACTTAATTGTTAAAGGTGATAATCTTTTGGCTCTTAAAGCCCTTCTCCCCTATTATGCAGGGAAGATAAAGATGATCTATATAGACCCACCTTACAATACGGGTAATACTTCATGGGTTTATAACGATGCCGTTGATTCTCCCGTCATTAAAAAGTGGCTTGAAAAAACCATTGATTCTAATGATTTAAGTCGAAGCGATAAATGGCTTTGTATGCTGTATCCTAGGATGAAACTGCTTCACCAATTTTTACAAGAAGATGGACTTATTTATATTTCTATTGACGATGCAGAGGTTTTTAATTTAAAACTTATGACAGATGAAATTTTTGGAAAAAATAATTACCTATCAACCATGACATGGCGAGGCATGCATACTGTTAGAAACTCAAGTAAAGATTTTAATAAGAACACTGAGTATGTTCTGTGTTATGCTAAAAATAAAAATAAGTTGATAGAGACTGGCAATACTGATACTTACCTTAGATACAGCGTAGATAAAACAAAAAACTATCCTTACGACGATAACGATGGCAATGGAGGATATAAACTAGACCCAATATATGCTCGTAATTATGCAAAACCATACAAGTATGTTTTTCTTAATGGTGTCGAGTGGGAAGCTCCAAGGGGTAATTATCCAAGATATTCTTTAACAACATTAGCAGAAATGGATATTGCCAATGAGATTGTTTTCACAGGCAAAGAACCAAAGGCAAAGAGATATTTAAAAAATGTGCAAGAAGGCGTTCCACCAGACACTCTTTTACCTCAGAATATTGTAGGCTTTAATAAGAATGGGACAGATCAGTTGTATAAACTATTTGAAGATAAAGTTTTCAATCAGCCAAAACCAACAGATCTTATTCGATTCTTAATGAAAATTCAACGAAAAGTAGATGAAAAAGATTTTATTGTAATGGATAGTTTTGCTGGTTCAGGATCTACGGCACATGCTGTCTTAGAGCAAAATGAAGAGGATGGACAAAACCGTAAATTCATCTTAATTGAAATGGAAGATTATGCAGAAACTGTGACGGTAGAACGTGTAAAAAAAGTAGTAACTGGTTACAAGTTCACTGGAAAAGTAAAAACGAAATTAATAGAACCAGTCAAAATTAATATAACTAAATTGTTAAATGAAGAATATATGTCAAGCCTACAAAAAGATATTGTTGATCTTATCAGTAATTATGAAGGTAGCTTTTCAAAAATTGAAAAAGACTTTTCCGACAATACCCTTTCTATAGTTGGCATTAAAGAAGTTGAAGAATTTATGACTGGGCTTGGTGGTGGATTTCAATATTGCGAATTAACAGAACCGCTCTTTGACGAACTAGGATTACTAAGTGAGCATATTACCTACTCAATGCTTGCCAAGCATATCTATTTCACTGAATTTGGAATTGCCACAAGCGATTCAAGAATTAACGAAGAACTTTATTTCGCTGGATCATACGAAAAGATAGGGCTATATCTTTTCTTAGATAAAAAATTTACTCGTAACGACTTTAAAAAACTGGATACGAAAAATCATGAAAGTTTTATCATCTATGCAGATTCTAGCACATTGACGACAGAGCAACTCAAAGAATATAAAATAAGCCTCAAAAAGCTTCCATTCGACATTAAGGACAAATAGTATGCAGTTAAAAAATTATCAATCTCAAGCCCTAGAAATTTTGCAACACTTCTGTAAAGAGTATTCAAAATCGGGCTTGATCAGTCAATCATACTCTGCTACTAAAAATCTATTTGAACAATCGAATCCCACTTATTTAGATTATGAGGGGCTAAATGTTCCCAATGTTTGTCTTCGTATCCCTACAGGTGGAGGAAAAACATTATTGGCGGTTCATAGCTTGCCAATCATTACGTTTGATCTGCTAAACAATACAAGCTCTTTGGTGTTTTGGCTTGCACCAAGTGATCAGATTGTTGAACAAACAATCAATGCGCTCAAAAACCCTCGACACCCCTATAGAAAATATTTGGATGGCGTATTCGCTGGAAGAACAGTTAATGTCCTCTCCATCGACGAAGCGTATTCAAAAGCTTTTGACATATCATGCGAACTTCCTATTATCATTGCTACCATCCAAACGTTTAGCACCGAAAGTGAAGAGGGAAGACGCTTTTACAGAGAAAATGGTGTTTATCAGGAGTTTTTTGAGAACAGCAACGAAACGCCAAGTTTGTTTAATGCAATCAAAAAATGCAATCCCATAGTGATCATGGATGAAGCGCATAATGCTAAAACAGATTTACGTGTTTCCAGTCTTGTAAAATTAGAGCCTTCATTTGTTCTTGAACTCACCGCTACACCTCGAAAAGAGCATCGACCAGCTGAGGGAAAATACGCAAGCAACGTTATTTATTCAGTCAGTGCAAGTCAGCTAAAAGCGGAGGATATGATCAAGCTCCCCATTAGACTTGAGACGGTTAATCAGTGGCAATCCGCCATTAAAGACGCTTTTGAAAAAAGAAATGAGCTTGAGGAGCTTTGCAAGCTCGAACAAATTGAAAGGGATGAATATATTCGACCTTTGATTTTATTCAGAGCTGAATCAAACAGAGGTTCAAACCCTGTCACGCATGAAACTATTTTAGAAACTTTACTGAATGATTACGGTATTGATCGAAGTGAAATAGCCGTTCATACAAGCGGTCACACAGAGCTGAAAAATATTGATCTCATGCTAAAAGATTGCCCTATCCGATACGTTATTACCGTAGAGGCGTTGAAAGAAGGATGGGATGCCCCTTTTGCTTATATACTTGCTTCTGTAGGTGATATAAACTCTCCTACTGCGGTAGAGCAAATTTTAGGTCGTATTTTACGTCTTCCGTATGCGAAACGAAAACATTATGAGGATCTTGAAAAAGCCTATGCCTATGTAGCCTCGACTAAAACGACGGAAGTTATCAAGAATCTTCGTGATAGCCTTGTTAATAATGGCTTTGAAGAGCTGGAAGCCAATTTAAACATATCATTTAGCCACAATAGTAATCAAGCCTCAGACGTTGTTTTGGGCGGTTTGTTTGAAGAGCGTGAAACAAAGCTGGAAAGCTTCGATATTGAAGCCATTCCTGAAAAGTTTAAATCCTATATCAACGTAAATCATAAAGAAAAAATGTTCTCTATCATTAAACTCATCCCACCAAAAGAGGAAGAGGAATTTAAAAAAGCCATCTCTAAAGCGGTAACCAGTGAAGAGGATCGAAAAAAAATATTATCAATTTTAGAAAAGCCACCTATTCTGCTGAATTTCAACAAACCGTTCTCCCTCTCAAGACTATTGATCAAAAGAGAATCTGAGCTGTTTGAATTTGATAAATCCATTTTGCTGGAAGAGATTGAATGGACAGAAAAAGAGATTTTACAGTATGCCAAACTCGATGAAAACGAGTTTAATATAGCAGTAAAAAGAGAGCTGGCAGAACTTGACATAAGTGATAGAGAAAAAATACAAGTGCGTTATCTTCATGATATTAAGGAAAATTTATTCACCACCAACGGGGAATCTTTAAAACTTAACGAAAATGATTTAACAAGACTTATACTCAAACATATCGACCACAATGATCTACAAACAATCGGCAGTCGCCAATTGACAAAGTTTGTTTATGCCGTCGTTCTTTACTTAGCCAAAGACAGAAACATGGATATTATTGAACTGAAATCTAACATTTACCTTTTGACAGAAGTGATTTTTAACAAGATTAAAGACATCGAATCCAACCTAATCAAGAAGAAATATCAAAGCCTAATTAACGACGCTTCAGTATGGGAAATCGACCCTAATAGAATGTTCACGTTTGACGCCAACAACTATCCTACACAAACACCCGACAAAGAACTTAGCTCATATTTTACAAAACACTATTACAAACTCGTAGATAAACTAAACAACGAAGAGTTTGAGTTTGCCAAGTATATTGACAAACTTGAAGAGGTTGAATGCTGGATCAGAAACATTGATCGAAATCCTCAACATTCATTTTGGTTACAAACTTCCACGGACAGGTTTTACCCTGACTTTGTAATTCAACTCAAAAATGGCAAAGTGCTTGTGGTGGAATACAAAGGCAAACACTTGCAAAATGAAGACACTGCTGAAAAAGAGAAGGTCGGACTTATGTGGGCTTCTCTTTCGGATCAGACAGGATTTGCAATGGTGTTCAAAGACGACTATAAGGCTAAGATACAAGCCTTGTTGTAGGGCATGATTTTGATTCATTCAGTAGACTTATTGCATAACTAACTTTTTATGAGAGCAGGATTCCCGCTTGCGCGGGAATCCAATTGTAGAAGGTTATGCAAGAAGTTTAGTCAAAAATGAATCAAAATACCATCCGATACGGGCATTTCGGCGGTCTCTCTATAATTTTAATTGTAGAGAGACCGCCGAAGGCTTCAATCAATTAAAAACCGCATAAATTCCCCTAAAAAATGCTCTAAAACTCCCATAAAAAGCCATTTCGAGCAAACTGCTTCAAATGTGCCGATTCCGTATTATTTAAGTATTTTTTCTGTCCGTTTTTCCAAAAAACGTGAAACAGCTCAAAAATTGCAAAAGAATTTGCATTTTTATACCAATTCCTTATATCTAAATGTATTTGAATACTACAACTGTAACATAAACATTTTTACGGAGTCCATGTCATTTTTCTTAATACATTTTTTACTTATTATTTTTCGCCCGAGTCTGACAAGCTCCATGCCATACTGCACCATATTAACCTTTTTTTCAAAACCCTATTGCAGTGCATGTCCAATGGGAATCCTCCCGTCCGTAAATCTGTTTTTACAGTCTAAAAAGTTTTCGTCGATTACCTTTTTAAAAAAATCGCATGTCTAATCAACCCGTCAACCATGACAGCTCACAGAGCTGTCGCTTCGGCTGGTGGGGTGAAAAGAATAAGTTGCACTACGCTCAACTAATGAGTATTCAACCTTTCAGGTCGGCAATTAAAAAAAATAGGAGGTAAAAAAATGTTCAGTGAAATAAAAATTAAGACCTACAGTGCCTTACTCGGGCTGACTCCAAATGAGTTGGATGACTTTATGAGACGATATAAATCATACTTATTAACGCAGAAGGTGATCAGCAAATCAGTGCTAATTAACGGATTGTTTATCCTTGAGAAAATACACACCACCAAATGGTTGGAAGAGGCGGATAAAATTAAATATCGCACCAAAAATCTAACTATCATAAAGTATTCTGAAGAAATTGTTGAACTTTATAAAAGTGGCATGGGAACGGCAAAAATCGTGAATCATTTAAAACTCAACCACCGTGTAACGATTAGTAAAAGCGCCTTAGACCGATTTATTACAGCTAATCGAATCAAACGGGTCTAAGCTTGGCAAATTTACGTGGATTTTCCTTGGAAAAACAGTGCAAGGATGCCTTTTATCGCCTCGAAGCATTTGGAGTGAAACGTCATGGCTCTAATGATCATCTCACTCACAGTAACGGTGTAGCAAGTAAACGTGAAATGTATTTGCGAGATTTTAAAAACTTTATGGAAAATAATCAGATCGAAGGCAAGCTCAACCAAGCCATGACCGCTGAAAATATGGATAAGTTTTTAGAGCAGAGGATGGAGAATTTATCCCGAACTTCTCGTGAATCTTTTACGAGGGGTTGGAGTTCAATGGTGCAAGGCTTACAAGAAGCGAACGTTTCAGTTGATTTGGATAAAAATTACTTCGATCAAAAGGTCGATGAGATAAAGGAAATGCCCTTAGAAGCAGTGGTAACGGGTCGGGCAATAAAAGATGCCGATAATGTTATCAAAGAGCTTTATAATACACGCTATGAATCGGGTGTTATCTCAGAAGTGCAATATTCGCTGGGATTACGTGTAAGTGAAGCCATTGAACTTGTCCAAAATTATGAAAAGTACATTGATCACAATGAAATTGTGGGATTGGTCGGCAAGGGAAATCATGCATACGAGCCAAAAGAAATTTCACTACAGCTGGTTGCAAAAATAATGTCTGTTGAAAAGATACCATCCCAAAACACTTATCGAAACGACGTATCAAGCGTTACAGATCAGCACACGCCACATGATTTTCGGTACAGTTACGCTGAAAGGGAATATCACTCTAAAATTGAAGATGGCGTTGAATATCGCCAAGCTCTCAAGGAAGTTTCAGGGGGCTTAAATCATTCGAGAGAGGAGATGACAAACTATTATCTCAAAAGGATTTAATCTTTTAAAATCTTATATACGGATCTTTGATTTATTTCTTATTGCCAATTTACACCTTCAGTCCGAGACTCTCATGGGCGAATCTTTATAATCAATGCCACCTTCATTCCTCTAACTGCTCTAAATAAGTTCTTGGCTTTATATTTCTTTGAAAGAGTTTGAAAAGTATATTGTCTTTTTTCAGCTTCAATTTTTTATATTCAGATGTATTTTCTTGACCCTTCATTTTATATATACTCTTAAATAAATCATTATACTTTTTTAAAAGTTTTGCATCTTTCTCTCTCTCTTTTAGAAACTCTTTATATCCAATAATTGCGTGTAACATTTCATTTTCTGCGATAGTTTCTTTTTTATACTGACTATCTTCAATAATTTTATAGAACTTTTTTATATGTATTTTTACTGTGTTTAATAATATTTCTTCTCTGTAATCCATTTCAATTTCTCCTTTATTTTATAATATTATATTATGATATTTATTAACGTGATATTACAAAATTTAAGATCTTTTTTAAATTTTTGGGACTTTATATTATTGATATATACAATTTATTACTCTATTAATATTATCTATTTAAGGAGCCATCTTTTGTCTCGTCTATCTTTGGAGGTTTATTTTTCTGGTTTGCTTTACTGGTTTAATCTCAATTCAGCTCATGCGTTCCATCTTATTTTCATTTTTGATTTTCTGAATTTTTTGCTTTATATGGTTAAAGTTTCGTTGAGATCGTACACGAGGTGATATTTATACCTAATTTTATATTATTGTAAAAACGTTTGTTAGGTCTTACGGTTTGTGATCTTCCGCTATATCCATTTTAATTTTTCAGAAATTTGCTCGATCAGCTTTTACAGTGCAAAGTGGATAAACAGTCGATGATACAGTATTTGAATGTTATTTTCTTATTGCGGCTTGGAAATTCCAAAGATAGACGACGCCCTACCAAAAGCAGGGTTTTTGACAAAATAAAGTTTAAAAATTAAAAAAAGACAGCTCCTCATGGAAGAATAAGAGGAGACTTCTACGTCCTGTTGCCGGGCTTCCCTATGCAACAACAGATTCCTTTCGGAACTCGAAGTATCAAGTTGTCTCTGCTCACAATAGCAATCAAACGACAAAAGCGGGCTTGTTACTCTCATAACAGATGCTGGAGAATTGAACCGCTTACCGCCTCACTCCATTCTTCACGCTCGTTCCCGCATTACTGCGAGACATTTCCGCCCCACCATATCAAAAAGACTTAGGCAGGAGAGGAGCAACACCCTTTTGGGGTTGTTATGTAATTTTTATGGAAATGGCGAGAGAGTGGTTGAACAGTAGGTTGTGTGCTGAAGTTGCGGTATCACAGCTTCAACTAAAAGGTTTGATTTGTGCAAAACTTTTTAGACTCTCTCTTTCCTCTTGTAAAAATTACACGAAAAAAGCTTTATGAAAATGATTATAAACTATATTTTAAATCTAATCCAGTTTTTTAA
>CAIMUF010000064.1 GCA_903844635.1 uncultured Sulfuricurvum sp.
AGTGGCTCCATCATCTAATGGTTAGGATTTCAGATTTTCATTCTGGTCATAGGGGTTCAAATCCCCTTGGAGTCACCATAACGCTTTCCCTGCACAACGTACTTTCAACCACTTTAAGTTTTATTAGGTGACCAAATAGGTGACCAACTTTTCCCAAAACTTTTTTATCCAATCTGATTTCTTGCTATCAATTTATTCACTTCCATAATCTTATAAAAGAGTTTTCCACCGAATTTATAGTAAGGAATCTCATTATTCATCCTCATTTTTGCCAAAGTTGATTTATTAAATGCAAATAGTGCAATTAGTTCACCCTCTGTTGCAAACTCTTTTTCGGGTTGTATGAGTGCTTTGAGTTGATCGATGATTTTGTTCTGAAAAGCAACAAGATCACTCTTTGTCACTATGTCAATTGTTGCCATAATCAAACTCCTTTTGCCCTACTCTTCTATGGTAATATTCTTGTTCAACCATTGCCAAATACTTAACAATTAAACTTGTATCAGGAATCTTTTGAGCTAATTCTTGATGAAGTGCTTTTGTGAGCGCCTCACGTGCAATATCAACATCACTATCACTCATTCGTGACAATACAGGTGGAAGGGTAGGAACAGGAATAAGATTACGCGTTAAGAGATAGCATACCTCTCCCGTTTCAAAGATAATCGGAACATATGGTTTTACAGCTTTTTTTGCTTTAGGTGATAACCACAAACTACTCTCATGCAATATATTTCTGATTTCATCATGATGAACAATAACTATATTTTCTTCTGCTTTGGTTAGTAGTGTGCGAAATTCCTTTAAAAAATCACTAGCTTTGTATTCTTTGAGTTTAGGGATTAACCTCTCTAGCGAGTTGTGGGTTTGTAGATGAGAAGTAAACGTATAGGAACTGTCGAGATATTCCCACAGTTGATGTGTTTTAGCTTTATGCAATCGTCCGCCATCAATGTCTTTTTGACTGATGGTTGACATATCGCCGAGACGTATTATCTTCATGAAACGGTGAAATAGTGCATCAGTATTTTCTAGCAGATCATCAAGCGAACTAATACTGTATCGTTTTAAAAATTCACGGTGACATTCAAATTCTAAATTCCATAATTCCTTAGTGGGGTTAATACCATGTTCTAAAAAATAAAGACCCATAAGTTCATATTTAGCAGAACCTCTCAATTCTAAACGTTTATCATATATACGCAGACGAAAAGGAGGCTTACCGATATACATTGTTTCATATCCGATTTTAGAACCGAATATTTGAATATATTTTTGTTTTCGAGTGATGATATTTTCTTTATGAACGACACTGCTTAAATCGTATTGGCAGAAGATATTCAAATCTGCACGAGTCACCGTATAGACTGGATTACTTATTGATGTCAGTAACGTTTTATTAACGTAGTCAAGCAAACTTTTTAAGCCTAATAAATAGATTCCATTGGCTTGGAGCTGTATGCGTATATCTTGAACACCATTATTTTTATAGGGGTCTTTAAATCCTATACGAAGCCAACCTGCACCGTCACCAAAAAAATAGAACCCTTCTTTATTACCATAATAAACGAACTCTTTATCGGCAATCGTTATATGGTGCGAATTGGCAGGAATATAACCACCTAAGCTTTCTTTTTTATTTTCAATAGCAATAGCCATATCACAATAAAATGCTGCATAAGCACTGTTCGACTCTGCAAAGTAATACACGGAATCAATTCCGGGTATTATTGGAAAATCATAACTCCCTGATGGAGCAACTTTATTTAAAACCGTTTTATCATCCAGTTTGGCTGGAATAATATTTGATGAATTCATCTTTAACCCTAGTGTTAATAGGGCTCCAAAAATCCGCGTGTTTTATTCTATTTTGTCGTTTGTACTGGGGTATAACTATATACCCCGTTTACACTCTTATCTAACGCCTCGATCACCTGACCGAAACTTAGAAACTCTCTGTCTCGTTGTTGCCCCCACGGCAAAGCCGTGGTGGTCTTTTTAAGAGAGAAAGCTCCGCCTACTTCCTGCGAAGGGCTATAAGCCCACGCAGATATGGAAACGGCGGAAAAATTGACAATAGTGAATAAAACTGTGGTTTCAACTGTTGCTTATTATTTTTATGAAGGATTTGTTGCTGAAGTGGCTTTGCGTTTTCGAAGTGTCTTTTAACGGCGGATTCTAGCGTCTAGCTTTTGCGTGCCTAAGATGACAAATATATTTGACTATGCCTAATATGCTGATAATGTTTCGTTTCTTTAAATCTCTTCTTTTATAACCTTATCTGCGGTTCATTAGAACCTTTTATCTTTTGACCGATAAATCGATACGTGGAAAGTTTAGCGGGTTTAAAAGGGTGTGTCAAGCCCTTTTATTTAACATTTCTTTTTTGTCGCTCTTCAATTAGCATTGCATTAAGTGTATTGATAACATCACGACTTGCATTTTCAGCATCCTTAAAATAGGTCATAACATTTTTAGACTCTTGCCCACATGTACCTGAACTTACGCATTTGACGGCTGAAAGGATACTGTCATGTACAGCTTTATGAGGAGATTCAAGTTTTCTAAAACTTGGTGTGTTTCCAAAAACTTGAGCTCCTTTTCCACCTTCAGCCCATTTACCTAAGCGGCAATCATGATGATCTGCAAATTCATCATCAACTTTAGAACTAAATACCGTTTTATAGCCTTTTGCTTTGAAAAGTAAATGATCTAATTTTACCAAAACCATAAACACTGAGTAGAGAACATTCGTAGAATCATTTTCTATTTCTTCTGTTCGATTACTTAGATCACAAAGCGTACTCTGGAACTGCTCTAACTTTTTACTAGAAATAGATGAAATTTCTTCCATTGAACTGGAACGTTCATAAATATCCATAGCATTTTGTTTAAGACTTTGGACATTCATTGCAACCTCTGCAGTAGCTTTTTGAGTTCGCTCAGCCAGTTTACGTACTTCATCTGCAACGACAGCAAAGCCTCGACCGTGTTCACCTGCCCTGGCAGCCTCAATCGCAGCGTTAAGCGCTAATAGATTGGTTTGATCCGAAATGTCTTTGATTAAATCGATAACCTGACCAATTGAACCTACTCCATCATTCAGTTGACCAACAGAACCATAATTATCAGTAATCTTGCTCACCAGTTTTTGTTGGATATCTAATATTTCACCAATCTCATCATTGATCTCTATCGCATTATCATGATTTCTTTTATTGAGTAATTCAATCTCTTCTAAATGATTAACATTGTCAGAAAGGTCTTGTTGAAGTAATCCCAAATCGAGTTGACAGGCGTTAGTTAAGTTCTCAGTTAGGTCATGAATCAATTGGAACATAACGG
>CAIMUF010000065.1 GCA_903844635.1 uncultured Sulfuricurvum sp.
AGGCTTGGATATCACTGCACCGGGATATCAAGATGCTCATGAATTAGCACATGCTAACGATATTAGAAAAAGATTTACAAATAAAGAAGTCACCAATGGACAAATCCTATTATTTGGATTAACAGGCGGTTTGATACCTTGTCCTGCCACCATAACCGTGTTGATCCTTTGTCTTCAACTCAAAAAAGTTGCTATGGGTGTGGCATTGGTTCTTGGATTTAGTATTGGTTTAGCACTTACCTTGGTTCTTACGGGTGTGATTTCTGCACTAAGTGTGAATTATATGTCCAAAAAATTTACTGGATTCGGAGATATTGTTAGAAAAGCTCCTTATATTTCAAGTGTTTTAATATTGGGTGTTGGAGTATATCTTGGGTATGAGGGATTGAGTCATTTAATCAAATAACTCAATCCAATTACGTAATAGCTTTTCTAGTTGAAAAACAATTGTAAATTTAACAAGGATTTATCTATGCACACCTTTTCATCCTCTTTTAAAAAAGTCGTCTTTTTAGTAGCTTTGCTCAATTTTGCCTATTTTTGGGTTGAATACGATGTAGCTATTCAAATCGGTTCGGTATCGCTGTTTGCCGATTCAATTGATTTTTTAGAAGATACCGCAATTAATATCCTTATTCTTGTTGCCATCGGGTGGAGTGCCCATCGTCGCTCACAAGTCGGATTTCTTTTAGCAGGTATTATTCTCATTCCGAGCATTTCAACCCTATGGATGGTGTGGCAAAAATTCATTCATCCTATGGCACCTGATGCATCGTTGTTAACCTATACAGGGTTGGGGGCACTTATCATAAATGTATCTTGTGCGTTTTTACTGGTCAATTTTCGTAAACATACCAGCTCCCTTGTCAAAGCCGCATTCTTATCAGCCAGAAATGATGCATTTGCCAACATTGCTATTATTGCGTCAGGACTCATGACGGTATATTCGGCTTCAATGTGGCCGGATTTGGTTGTCGGTCTTGGAATATTTGCGATGAATCTTGATGCTGCTAAGGCTGTGTTTAAAGCCGCCAGACAAGAAAGAGCGGCACTGAATCCAGTGAGCTGAGGAAAAAAATAGATAGTATGACATGGCTCATTGTAAAATACTTACTGACCGCAGGGGTAGTGGTTCTCGTCTCCGAGATGGCGAAACGGAGCGATAAACTCGGAGGATTGGTAGCAGCATTACCGATCGTCACATTTTTAGCGTTGATTTGGCTCTATGTTGAAAATCAAAGTACCGAAAAAATAGCCAATCATGCATGGTATACATTCTGGTATGTAGTTCCGACCCTACCCATGTTTTTGGCATTTCCAATTTTATTAGAACGCATTGGCTTTTGGTTAGCACTACTTGCTTCAGTGGGGATTACAATGATCTGTTTTGTGATATTTGCATTGATTGTTCGTCAATTTGGAATTGAACTTTTGTAAAAACTATTTTAGCTTTAGGTAAAAATAAAATATCGCAGTGATGTTAGTGAAATCGGATTATCTAGTTTTGAATTGATTATTTTGAGGATGCTACTTTGACTCACGCCTAGATTGAGGAGTTTTTCAATTTCATCTTTATAAGGGTCAAGAACACGGGTTTTATTTTTAGCCCCTTTGGGTCGGCCAAGAAGTTTCACCATCATACAAGGACGCTACATCATCGTGCCCCAAAATCTAATGCCCTCTACGCCTCTATCATCGGGTATGGATGCAACATCAGCATCCCGAAAATGGCAAAGATATCCAAAGGGATATCAGTACACGACATCGACCATATTCGTACATGGTATCTATCCCCTGATATGCTTCAAGAAGCCAATGATACCGTACTCGCATTTACGGAAACACTTAATGTCCCTAAACTCTTTCGTGCCAATCCCGATAAAAATCATACTGCCAGTGACGGCCAGAAATTTAATCTCAGTGTCGATTCGCTTAATTCGGGGTATTCATTCAAATATTTTGGATTAGGGCGTGGTGTTAGCCGGTACAGTTTTGTGGATGAATCGCATCGGCTGTTTTATACGACAGTGATCAATGCCAGCGAGCGGGAAGCGGCGTATGTCATTGATGGCTTAATGCATCAAGAAGTAATACAGCATATTAACTTTTATGGGGAATACGATTTTACAGAGAAGCCAGTAGAAAATGAATTTAATATGGATGCGATAAAAGCATTATCTGTCTCGATAACTATACCAGAAGTAGAAATTTGATTTGTAGAGGCTCGTAGAATGACTTTAAGCTACTTTTAAAACGGATAGGGAAAAAAATCCCTTTGTAGGTTTACACCCGTGTATCAGGCATTTACAAAAGAAGAAGCTGAATTGGAACTAGACAAACTAGAAGGGAAATGGGGGAAAAGCTACTCCATTGTATTTAAATCTTGGCGCAGTAAATGGGAGATTTTGACCATTTACTTTCAGTATCAAGAGGACATTAGACGAGTTATTTATACGACC
>CAIMUF010000066.1 GCA_903844635.1 uncultured Sulfuricurvum sp.
ATTAGAGGGAAAAGAGATGACCATCTGGCGCGAAGCTCCGGCAGCTCGTGTCACTGCGTTGGACGGAAGCCAAAACGTCATTGGAATGATTGCACCAACCGCACAGTTGCTCATTGCTATTCCCTCTCTTAAAACCGAAGTCTGTTCATTGGGAGCCAAAAAGTTTAATGAGCTGATTAAACAATTCAAAAAACTTAAAACGGTTATGGTCACAACGGATGACGTCGAATTCGTGAACGATTTTGTCACTCGTGAGGGGATTGATGCCGCTGATATCGTTATCGATACAAATCGTGATTTTGCAAAACGTTATGGATTACTCATTACAGAGGGAAAATTAAAAGACCGTCTCGCTCGTGCCGTTTTCGTTATCGATCAAGAGGGGATGATTAGCTACAAAGAAATAGTTCCTGAAATAACGGATGAAGTAGATTACGAAAAATGTATTGAAGCAGTGGATAAAGCAGCCAATTTCAAGAAAAAAGGGCATGATCACGAAAACTGGATGGGTGTGTAGCCTCCGAAGTGCGTGAACAAACCCTTCTCACTCCCGAATGGGTCGCTCAAAAGTCGACTTTTTTGGACTGGGATTCCCAACCATCGTCTTTTAAGCACTATCCCCATTTTTGTTATCGTATCCCTTTAAGTGATCACCAATCGCTCCAATGGCTAATTGAAACGAGATGCATAACGTCCCAGCAGTTGGTTGCATATAAACCCTATTATCGACTTAATGTCCCCTCGGCAGGAAATCTACAGCCTATTGAAATCTATGTGCAGATTCGAAACATCTCGGGTTTGCTGAGTGGACTTTATCATCTGGATGTATTGACACAAGAACTTGTTTTAATCACTGAAATAGGTGCAGCAGGAATTGAGCCTTACTTGGGACTGGATCATCGTTTTAGTGGCTGCATTGTGATGCTGTCAGTCGTTCCTTTTCGCTCATCATGGAAGTATGGGTTGCGAGCTTGGCGGTATCTCTATCTCGATCTTGGACATCAAATCGGTGCGCTTTCTTCATCCGTACGACATTTTGGGCTTAATCTGACAAAAATATTCACACCCGATACAGATGCGCTCAATCGTGTTATGGGAATGGGTGAGGATGAACGAATTATGGCGGTCTATGGAGTCGGTGGAAAGTCAATGCGACTCGCAAAACGGCTAGAGGAACCATTGATGAGCGTACAACCGACGGATTACACCATGCGTGATACTTTATTAGTAGACACCATTAAAGTAGCGCCTCTCTACAGTGAAATTCCTAACAGTATGAAGATGGATGATTTTCTGGCTCTTAACCGTACTCGCAGAAGTGCGCGGGGATTTAATGCCCATGCGATGAAGGATACAGATATTTTGGCATTGATGAGTATAAAAGCTCATGTGTCCCTCGAAGTCATACCAATCCTCTTGCAAGCACACGGTATGCAATTGGGTTTGTATCGAAACGGAGAATGTACCGTGAGTGGAAATTTTAATTCTGAAGTAGTTCATTTGCTTTTAGATCAG
>CAIMUF010000067.1 GCA_903844635.1 uncultured Sulfuricurvum sp.
GTTGGGATAATCAAATTAACTTTTAGTTAAGCCACTCCATAACTCATCGCGTATCCATTTCTTCCATTTTTTTTGGCTTCATAGAGCTTTTTATCTGCTTGTTTTAGAAGCTCTTCTTCATCTAAAGTTTGGGTGTCTACCTACATTTAGGGTTTTTTCACCATCCGTTTTAAAGTTAGCTTAAAATAGCTCATATTTGCCCTACAAGCTCTTTTCTTCTTTCTGCAAGTACTTTTCTATTGAAAAACGCTTTATAGCGTCAATATCGAATTCATCACCTTCAATTTGTCGTTCTGTAAAATCATATTCCCCATAAAAGTTAATGTGCTGCCAGTGTACTATTGATCCGTTCTTCAGTGTATTGATAATTTTATCTCTGGTTTCCTCATCTTTTTCTTTAGCAAGAAGGTTTGAAACATAGAGATAGTTCCAGCAGATAATCGAGTTTTGAATCAGACGCAGTGCATTGCTGGCAATATCCTGTTCCTCTTTTGTGGCATAAAAATATTCACCGCTGTTTCCAAAAAAAACCGCTTTAGAAAATTTGTTTGCGCTTTCCACTTTATTGAGCTGCTTCTCAATTTGCTGACGGAAGACAACATCGTCGATGTAGTTGAGCAAAAAACGTGTTTTGATGATACGACCGAATTCCCGCAGTGCCTGATAAAGCTTGTGTTTGCGTGAATAGGAGGTAAGACGCTTGAGTAGTTGTGTCACCGTTGTCCTTCGCTCTTTGATGGTAATGACCATTCGAAGAATTTGATCCCATTGCTCTTCAATAACAGCAGTATTGATCTGTTTTACCGGCAGTAAAACGTACCCATACTCTTTGTAGAGTTTTCTAGGTTCAAACGCATAATGCTGCTGCTCTTTAAAGTTTTTGATCCGTGGTGCAAAGACCAATTTCAGCAGATGTGTGAGTGCGAACACCACCTCGCTGTATCCAAATGTGTCGGTTGAGTGGATATCGCTTTGTACTACCTCCTGGTGCATCAGTCCATCGATAACGTACGCTGCTTCACGCTCATTGGCATTGATTACCGTCGTATAGAATAACCGACCGGATTCATCGGAGAACGTATATCGGCTTACTCCTCGCCCTAAGCCGAAGTATTTGAACGAATGCCCTGAGTTCAGAGATTCAACTGATGTGTTGAATTTTTGACCGTCACTGGCCGTGTGATTACGCTCTTGATTGTTCCGGAACAACTTGGGGATGCCAAGCGTTTCAGTCAATTCAATTATCGCGTCATTGGCTTCTTGAAGCATGTCGTTGCTTAGATACCATGTGCGGATATGATCTATGTCACCCATTGTTATCCCCTTGGATATCTTTGCCATCTTGGCAATGCTGATATTGCATCCGTATCCAATGATTGACGCATAAAGGGCATTGTGTTTGGGTGCCTTATAGCTTTTCGTATGGGAATGGTGATGAAATTTTGCACTGAATAGTGCATGCCGGTCAATGAGACGCAACACCTCGATCAGCGGAATGAACTTCTCTTTAGGAAGATAGGCATGGAGCCCTTCAATCTCATCGCTTTTTTCCAGCTTTGGAGTAGTTACGATAAATGAGCCATCCGCTTTTAAATGGAAGTATTCGTTTATCCCTTTCGTAATATTGGTGTTAGTCTTTCGATAGGTTGAACTGAGTGAACCTCGAAGCTCTTCTAGCACTGCATCGAAGTCTTTGATTGCCATCAGCTTATGCCGTTCAAGCTGTATTTCTTTGGTATTGGCGTATTCTGTGGAATCGATCAAATAATTATTGAACGCCCTGTAGCGGTAGGAGTGTTTAAGGTTGAGAGTCCCTGATTTAATGGCATCGCTGATGGTAATAAAGAGAAACATCTTATAGAGTGATATCCGAAACGGCTCCTCAGTGTTATTAGAGTTGAGAGATTCTTTTTCCTCTTCGGATAAAAACTCCATGGGGATTTTAGCGGTGATGTTACCGCCAGTTATTTTAAAAAACGCGATTGCCTTGAGAAGGGATTTATCGGACTCTTTTTCATCGAATTCCAATGCCTTGATAATATCGGAAACCCGGTTCTGCAGCTTACGGGAGCGCTCTTCAAGGATTGTATGATAACCTGTATTATCACTCAGCTCATCATGCTCTTCCAAAAACGCTTTATTTTCCTGCTCATCGGCGATCATTGCATCGATCTCTTTTTGAATTATTTGGAGCTTTTGATCGGCATTAATATCTGAGGATAGGGTCTTTTTGATCGAGTAAACTTTAGGTATAAGACTGTTTTTGAGTAGACCAGCCATTTCGCCGGATACTTTAGACCTTGATTGACGCTGCAAGAAATAGGCATTCTGATGTTCTCGCAGTGCGGAGGTTTTTGCACTTTGTACCGATTGAACGAGTATGTCACAAAGCTGATCGGTCCGAATATAGGTTTGATGCGTCACGAAACAGATAAGATCGAATTGCTGTTTATATTTGGCTTTGCGCAGTATCTGATGCATATCGCTCTTTTCAACCCAGAGTGCGTAGTGCTTCGCGACGTTTAAATCGAGTCCTATTTTTTCGATGATCTCTATGAGTCCCGCATGTATGTTTCGGACGGTTGTGAAGGTGTTGACGGTATCTTTTATTTTTGCAGGCTTGAGAGAATGGGATAGTTTTTTGAAGCGTGATAGGCTGTAACGACCGGCATGGACTTCATCGTCTTCTAAAAATAGATCCAGAGCCCTAAGTTCTTGATGATGGGATAAAGATTTGAGCTGATCGAATATATGCCGCTTATGGGAATTCATTGCCTCGGTGATGATTCGGACTAAAAAGGTATAGGTTGGGATTTCATACCGGTTGGAAACAGAAATTTCGACCAAAGCGTAAAAAAGTGCTTTTGGATTGGAGAGTTTAGAAATGAGATGGCTGGCCTCGGCTTTTAATATCTTGCGAAGATTCTCATTAGGGGAGAGAAATCCAAAGTGTTCGCGGATGATTCTTTTGTAGCGGACTTGCGTGTTTAACGCTATTTTTAGTGTATCTAGATGAAAATTGTATTGATTTACAATGTAATCGATATCGCTTTTGGGAAATGATACGGCATCAAAAAAAGTACGGTAAACTTTGAAATATCCGTACATTGCAATGAAGTGCAGTTTGTTAACATCCTTATCGAACGATGCTAACTGAAGCTGCATAGAATGATGCAGTGTAAATAGTTCTTTTCGTGTTTCATCACTAATGGATGGGGGTGATTCAAACTCTTTCTTCTGGGAATGATTGAGTATTTTTAGATACGTCATATGTTTTCCTGTCATAATTTGCAATGATATGCATTGTATAGAAAAATTTATCATCAATTTACTTTTGTCGATATATAATACATTGTATGTATATTATAAAGGCTTGTATTGATTACCTACGGTAAAGAAAAAAATGAACTTCTTAAACAAAGCAGAGGTATTGGTTTTGAAGAGATCATAGCTGCTATAGATGCTGGGAAAGTGTTAGACACATATGATCATCCGGATCAGGAAAACTATCCCGGACAAAAGATCTACGTCATAGAGGCATTGGATTATGTCTATCTTGTCCCATTTGTTCGCAATGAAGAAGGGATATTTTTAAAGACTATCATCCCAAGCCGAAAAGCCAAAAAGATATATAAAGGAGAAAACAATGTTTGATGCAGAAGAGATGGCGATTTTAAACGCTCTTGAGAACGATAAATTGGTTCAAAGCATCGATGCGGATGAAGAGATTGCATTGGCTCGTAAGGCAGCTAAAGAGTATTTGTCCAAATCAAAAAATATTACAATCCGTCTCAGTCTCGGCGATGTAACAACTATTAAAAATAAAGCCCAAGAGACAGGTATACCTTACCAAACAATCATATCGTCACTAGTACACCAATACGCGACAGGAAAGATTCGACTGGAAGCATAAGACTAACATTAAAGGCTGTTTTTCATAGAGATTAAGCAGCTTTTAAAACGGATGGTGAAAAAACCCTAAATGTAGGTAGACACCCTAATATGACCTTCTGCTCGTTTGAGCCGATTAATAATATCAGGGTGAGATGAGTGAATAGACATTTTTATATCCTATAGAAGGGGATAGGATGTTCTAGCATAAAATCTATA
>CAIMUF010000068.1 GCA_903844635.1 uncultured Sulfuricurvum sp.
AGGATACCTTTTCGATCGATTTAGCGTACCTATCTTGGTTATCCATTAGGTTCATCATTACTTCAGTGTAGTGCTTCGGGTTAAGCGGTGCTAACTTTTCACGTAATGACGCTTCAATGTATCCAGACTTTGGAATGTTCATAACTTCGAGGAGAGCGGTTATTAGCTCATCTGTTAGTTTTGCTTTCAAAATAGCCGTCCTTCTTCAACTTTTTTTGCTTTTTCTATCTGATTAAAAATCATCTCAAGCACGTTACAACTCATTGAATTTCCCGCTTGTTTATACTGCTGTGAGTCTGAAACTACTTGGATAAATGAGTCTGGAAAATCTTGTAATCGTAGACATTCACGCGGGGTTAGTTTGCGGATACGCGGCTGTTTAACAAAATTATTACATTCAAAAGAGTTTTTAGTGATAGTTGGATATTCAGAATGTTCACCTCCTTTGTTAAATCCTCTTCCTAGTTGCAGTATTTTAGGCTCTATATGTAAAAAATCAGCATTATAACTTGCATACATTCTAGCAGTTAGTGTTTTAGCTTCACAATCATAATTATCCAATACCCTTGCATACCCCTTACCTTTAGACACAATTCTATTCACTGATAAAATAGTTTCATCACTCAAATAATACTTCTCATCCACTTCACTCTCTAAAACATCTTTTAATCGCTTCTCTAGCTTTTGCTTTGGTGAGAATTGAAAGCGGTGATACATTTCGTGATCGAGAAACCCAACTAAAAAGATACGCTCTCTATTTTGTGGAACCCCGTAGTCTTTTGTGTTTACCACTTCATAATGACAGTAATAGCCAATATCACGTAACGCTTTCACAAATTCACATATCGTCTTGCCACCCTCGATAGATAACATCCCTTTTACGTTTTCATAAACGATTATAGGTGCTTTTACTTCATCCACAATTCGGATATATTGATAGATTAATTGTCCTCTTTCATCATCCGTTCCATTTCGCAGCCCGGCAATACTAAACGCCTGACATGGTGAACCACCGATAAGTACATAAACTTTACCTTGGTATTGTGTACCATCCATTTCTCTAACGTCATTGTGGAAATGGTTTGGATGTATTTCGTAGTTTGCATTAAATGATTGTCGTGCGAATTTGTCATACTCACAAGCAAATACTAATTCTAAATCTTTACCGTAAACTCTTTTTGCACCTTGTTCGGGTGCGCCTATCCCTGAGAATAAAGTTCCTATTTTCATCTGCCGCCCCCTATTTGTTTCTGCTCTTGCTCTCGTTCCCACTGTTCCCCTGCTTCGTTCAGCATATCTTGGAGGGATACGCCTTCGGGTAGTTTGGAAATGTCCATACGCTGCTGCGGTGCTTGCTTTGGAATGTGATTTTTAGCCCACGCACGATATGTCTTAACAAAGTTTTTATACTTGTATGATGCTTTAGCTTGTAGGCTGTTTACGAAATCATCGAATGGATATGATAGCCCCATTGATTCGATAAAGACTTGTAGAGCTTCTTTGTACTCTTTGGATAGGTTATCGTAATGAGTGTCACGAGATAAAGAGAAATCAGATTCTTTTTCATACGTACACGTATTCTCTACTATACTAACCTTACCTTTCCTAACCTTACCTATACTATCCTCTACTACGCTGACATTTGACGGCGGATTGACTGACATTCGACTGACACATTCATCAATCATAGTGTACGAGCCATTTTCGTTAGTTAGTAACATATCTCTTTCATCTGAATAGTTAGTGTCTTTGATACGATCACCACGAATATAATTGTGCATCTTCCAGTGTTTAATTACGATTACACCGCTGTCAAAAAGTATGATGAACTTCTTTGCTATTAGCACTTTTAATTCATCATCACCAGACCCAAGCATACGAGCCAATTTCTTAGGGTTATTAACAAACCCCTCATCATCACCACGCATTGAAAGGTGAAAATATAGAGCCTGTGTTGATAGTGGCATATCTAGGAACGAATCTGAATCTATTATTGTTTTAGCAAACATACGTCTTTCAGCCATTATTGCGCACCTACTACAAGTTTACGAATATAATCTACACCTTTTTGATAAACAACTGTTTTAAGACTTACGTGAGTTGAGCCATCAGGCTTTGAAAACTTACTTTCAATTACACGA
>CAIMUF010000069.1 GCA_903844635.1 uncultured Sulfuricurvum sp.
CCCCATAAGTCCCACGACTAGTAAGAACATCGCAAAAGAGATACCATTGGTAATCCAAAATGCCCTATCAACATCAGCAGCAAATGTGGAAGCATCCTTATCAAATCCTGATAACATCAAAGCTCCTTTAGCTATGTGCTACGTCGATACCGACGATCAAAAAAAATATCATCAATATCACTAAAGCCATAACTACATATCCTTTAAGATATCCGATTTCACTACGCAAATGCATATAATATGCAACAACTAAAGCCACTTTCATAAAAGCTATAAGTAACTGAACTCCTGCCGTTTTTCCAGGAGTTAAATGAAACCATGAAGGCTGCAAAAACGTCATTAAAGTCAGCAGTAACAATCCTGCCAATACTTTAGTATAAAGAGCGACTGTTCCAATAGCAGTTTTCATCCTAGACTCCTATCATATAAAACAGAGGGAAAAGGATAATCCAAATTAGATGGACAAAATCCCAGTAGAGTGTGACATTTTTCATGACGATATTATGCTCCGGTCGAATACCACCCGAACGGATAAGCAACAAAACCCAAGCCATTAAGGCTATTCCGACGATTACATGTAAGCCATGAAGACCTGTCATTACGAAGTAAAGACCGAAAAAAAGTATCTCTCCTTTGTCTTTGGCATCAAGTATGCCAGAACCAGGATAGATGCCGTGATGAATATCAACACTCCATTCAAAAGCTTTAATACTCAGAAATATTATCGCCATCACGACAGTAGCTCCCACAAAATACGCCGAGGCTCGCACCTTTGCTTGACGCATCATTAACGAAGCAAGTCCCATTGTGTAGGTACTTACAAGTAAAATCACCGTATTTACTCCACCTAACCAAACATTTAAATGACCCGAAGATGTGCCAAAGAGTTCGCTATGACGATAAAAGTTGATAGCAAAAAGTAAAAAAAGAACACCAAACATCATCATTTCAGTCAACAAAAAAATCCAAAAACCAAACTTTTCACCGTCGTAATCATCTTTATAATCAGTGACAGGATAAGAGTTCCCTGCAACGTCGTAAGCCATCTCCTGTTTCATCGTACAACTCTCTGAAAATTTTCGTCAAAATGAACTACCGGTTCACCATGCTCATATTCGTAAGGATCAAAATCCACATAGGGTATTTTAGAAAAGTTTTCTAGCGGCGGCGGCGAAGAAATATGCCATTCCAACGTCGTAGCATTCCAAGGGTTCGGCCCTGCTTCTTTACCATCTTTTAATCCGCGAGCAAAGTTGTAAAGTATCGTCAAAAGCCCTGATGCTACCAGCACTGCACCGACTCCGGCTATTTGATGATAAATCGTAAAGGTTGGCAGATAGTCAAAATAGCGCCTTGGATTACCTAAAAAACCAGCGATAAACATAGGAAACCAAAGCATATTAAAACCTACAAACATCAAACCAAAAGCGATTCGGCCTCTAACCTCGTCGTAAATCTTCCCAGTGATCTTTGGATACCAGTAATGCAATCCTCCAATAAACATAAACATCACTCCGCCAAGGATAGTGTAATGAAAATGCGCTACAACAAAATAGGTGTCATGAAGGTGTATATCTGCTCCAATAGCAGCTAAAGTCAAGCCCGTAAGGCCTCCTATAGTGAAATTCACAATGCTTCCTAAGATCCAAAGCATAGGAGTAGCTAAAATGATAGAGCCTTTGTAAAGCGTTGCTATCCAGTCAAAAATCTTCACTCCCGTAGGTATTGCCACTAAAAACGTCAAAAGAGAGAAGATGATTCGTGCCATGTCGCTTATGCCCGAAGTCAGCATATGATGTCCCCATACCAAATAACCGATTCCGGCAATAGAAGCGGATGAAATAGCGATGGCGTGGTATCCAAAAATAGTACGTCTTGTAAATGTAGTCAAGACTTCCGAAACGATACCAAAACCCGGAAGTATCATCAGATAAACCGCTGGATGAGAATAGATCCAAAAGAGGTGTTCATAAAGAATCGGATCACCACCCTTTGTTGGATCAAAGATCCCTATATTAAGTGTGCGTTCCAAAATTACCAGCAGCAGCGTAATTCCTATCACCGGAGTGGCAAGTACCTGAATCCATGCAGTAGAATAAAGCCCCCAGACAAATAACGGCATCTTAAAAAAGCCCATACCCGGCGCACGAAGACGGTGAATCGTCACTACAAAATTGATTCCTGTAAGGATCGACGATATACCTAAAATAAAAGCAGCTACGAGAGTAGGAAGAACATGAGAGTCGGTTCTAAGGCTATAAGGAGCATAAAAAGTCCAGCCCGTATCAGCAAATCCATGTCCACTCATCAATGCAGAATAAGCCGTAGCTACGCCTATCACATAAAACCACCATGAAAGCAGATTTAACCGTGGAAAAGAGAGATCTCGGGCACCAAGCATAAGCGGCAATATAAAGTTCCCCAGTGCTGCAGGAATTCCCGGAACAATGAAAAGAAAGATCATTGTCACACCGTGAAATGTAAAAAGTTCATTATAAGTATGCGGTTTCAAAAACTGAGGACCAGGGAAAAATAGTTCTGCACGCATCGTAACTGCTGCACTCACTGCTAAGAAAAAAAGCGTAAACATAACTCCCATATATAACAAGGCGATACGCTTATGATCGACCGTGAAGATCCACTGAAATATCGGATTTTTATGCGTTCCAAACACAGTTTCTGTTTCATGATAAAAACTAGGCATCTTTATTCTCCGAAGCCTGTTTTTTTCTTCCGCTAAGCACTAAGTAGAGAAAAAATCCAAGCAAGATCAGTGATAATATTGCGGCAAGTATCTTTTCTGTTGCAAAGACATATGTCTTATTCTTGGGATCAAAAGCAAAACAAAGCGCTAAGGTTTTAGCAATAGTAGGCCGCACCGTTCCTTCTGAAGCTTCCATCATCGCCATTTGAATATCAAAAGGAAGTTGTTCTATACCATTAAGATAACGGGTGATCTTTCCTTTTGGAGAGATTGCTATCAATACCGTCGGATGAATATAATCTACCATCCCTTTAGGACCGATTTGTTTTTCAAAATTAAATCCTACACTATCGGTCACTTTGTGGATATTTTTTTCGGTTCCTGTGAGAAATTTCCATGCATTGACATCAAAAGGAGCTTTCATCGAGGCTATAAGATTTGCTTTCTTTTTTGCTGCGATTTCGGGGGTTTCAAGTGGATTAAAACTTAGGGTGATGACTTTATAATCTTTGTTTTCTACTAATTTTACTTTTGTAAGATTGTGAGCTAAATCATTGAGTTGAGGTGTACAAAGACCTGGACAGCCGTAGTAGTTTAAGGTGAGTATCGCAGGTTTGCCATCTAATATTTCCCCGAGTGTCACGCGC
>CAIMUF010000070.1 GCA_903844635.1 uncultured Sulfuricurvum sp.
ACAATGTTGGTTCAAGATGTGAGCAGTGCCAGCCGTGAACAGATGCAGGGGATCGGTCAAATCAATATCGCTATCACTCAGCTCGATCAAATGACACAAGAGAATGCTAAAGTCGCTGCTGAAGCTGATAGAATTGCAGATACAACCATCGAAAAAGCAGAAATAATGGTTGAAGATGCTTTATCAAAAAACTTTATAGGCAAAGAAAAGATACAAGCTAGCGCATAATCTCTAAAAAATATTACGTAATTTAAAGATTTATCAGAAGCTCACGCTATAATAATTTTATTATACATCAAAGGATTGGCGTGCCAACTTCTCTATCTGAACTCAAAAACTTATCCCTCGACAAAACAATTCTTCTGGTCGAGGATGATGAGTATCTCTTAGAAAATCTAAAACGCCTTTTGTCCCATTTTTTTAAGTACATTTATACTGCATCCAATGTCGACAACGCATTGGAAATTTATGAACGGATCCACACCAGAAAAGAACCTATTATTGTAATTACTGATATAAATCTTGGAATAAAAAGTGGCATAGATCTCACTATTGCACTAAAAAGAATCAATCCTCTTCAAAAAGTGATTGCTGTTTCAGGAACGGAAGATCGGGGAATATTTATCGAATCTATCCGATGCGGAGTTGATCGATTCGTCTTAAAGCCGATTAACCAAGATGAACTTTTTAATGCATTGTATGGCATTTTGGTCAAAATTGTCTACGATCAAGAGTTAGAAAAAAATCGAAAACTCCTAGAAAACTCTAAAGAATATGCGTTACGACTACTGGAAGAACAAGACCAGTTTCTAAAAAATGCCGTTCATGAGATTCATACACCTTTGGCTGTTATCATTACGAACATTGATTTACTTCGAATGGATGGCATCGATAATCCATCTCTAAGCGCCATTGAAGCGGGATCAAGAATCATACAAAACAGTTACGAAGATATGACCTATCTCATGAAACATGATCGTATTACTGACCATAAATCCAACATCAATCTCGTTGGATTCATCACCGATAGAATCAACTATTTTAACTGTATTGCCGAGGTTAACGAACTGAGTATTGCAATGCGACTTGGAAATCCCAACCTAATGGAGATCGTGTTTTCAGAACTTAAACTCTCTCGCATCATCGATAATACCCTTTCCAATGCAATAAAATATTCCTACCGCCCCAGTGAAATCAATGTCACCATTGGAATGCAAGAGGAACATATTTTTTTTGAAATACGCAATCACGGTCCACAGATCATTGATAAAAAAAAGATTTTTGAACGTTTTCATCGCGAATCACTGCACAAAGGGGGATATGGCATTGGGCTGAGTATCGTGGCTAAAATCTGCCAAGAAGAAAATATTGAGATAAAGATCTCTTCTACTCCCAAAAGAGGAACTACATTTCGCTATATTTTCAAAAATGCCACACGTTTGCAACACAATTCGACTAAAATTGCACAAACACTAAAGGATGGAGGTCAAGTATGAGAATATTGTTGCTGGAAGATGAATTCATGCTTGCACGCTCCATCCGGACCTATCTACTGGCTCGTGGTCATTTAGTAGATCATTATGACAACGGAAAAGATGTTCTTGAAGTCATCGAAACAACTCAACACGACTTTTATCTGCTGGACATCAATACACCTCTAGTCGGAGGACTTGAATGTCTAAAGCATATTACTCAAAAATATCCCAACATCCCAAAAATTATCATCAGCGCGTACCATGACATTGAGTACATCTCTGATGCGTTTGACATTGGATGCAGTGATTATCTCAAAAAACCGTTCAACCTAAAAGAGCTCGACATACGACTGCATCACCTCACTCTCCAAGCACAGCAAATGGCCGTTGAAATTCAAGCTGATCCTTTGATACATCTAAGTGACCACTATACTTTTGATAAAGATACCTCATTGCTCTATCTTGATGGAAAAGTTCAAAAATTTACCAAGCGTGAATATTCATTACTGGTTCTGTTTGTCAGCAATTTGGGGCAGATTATGACGGACGACAGCATACGATCATTTATCTGGGACGGTGAAGAGGCTGAGTCGTCTACCATACGCTCGCTGGTTAATCGAGTTCGAATGAAACTTAATGAAGATCTCATCCAAAACATTCGCGGATTTGGCTACACTATGAGCAAGATCTAACGTGACGAATCAACTTATTTTAAAATTGGCAGAAGGCTCTCAGCAACGATCCATTCTCATTGTTGAAGATGATATCGATCTCTCTATCTCACTGGTTCGTATATTGAAAATATTTTTCAAAGAATGCGTTATTGCAGCAGATGGAGAAGAGGCACTAACACTCTATTCATCACGTTTTGAGACCAACCCGTTTACCTTGGTCATTACTGATTTAGAGCTTCCAAAAATGGGTGGACTGCGTCTGATTCGCCAAATACGTTCTTTGCATCAAGAACAAAACATTATCATTCTCTCCGCACATGATGAAGCGGAATACATGTCCGAAGCAATTAGTTTGGACGTGCAAAGTTATCTTCTCAAACCATTGGCCATGCCAAAGCTCTTAGACAGTCTCGAAAAAGTTTTTAAACTTCAAAATAAAATTGCACTTAAGAGTGTTGCGCACAAAGAACATCTGAGCGGTTGGGGCACATTTGATGCCCTTGCAAATCGACTTCAGACGCTGGAATCGGGTCCCATCACTTTTATGCGATTTCGCCTGAATCAACTCAATAATATTATCATGTTGCTGGGGGAACTCTACGCCAATGAATATTTAGCGCAATTAACCGAATTGCTAGAGAGTCTCGTTTCAGAGATGGAAGTGGAGTTTTATCATATCAGTGTTGATGAGTTTTGTCTCATCTGTGAGGAAAATCTGCTTGAGGATGTAATGAATCTTGCCAATACGATGGTCTCCGTTGTCCGCTATTTCAACACGTCAGAACAGGGGATTATTTTAAATTCTACCCTTTCGATCGGTGTAGCGTATGGCAAAGAGAATGTACTCCGACACTCCAAGATTGCCCTGGAAAAAGTAGAAGATCGTTTAAGCGGCGGTGTCGGGAACTATACTCGTGATGATGAATGTGACGATGTTACTATGGATCAAAGTCGTGAGATACTTAAAATGATTTTTGATGCACTTAATAATGAGAGCATAATCCCTTTTTTCCAACCCATCATAGAATGCAGCTCCGGAAAAAATGTTATTTTGGAAAGTTTGTTGCGAATACGAAAAGATGAAAAAATCTATGGACCCGAAACTTTTATAAATTTAGCAAAAGAAATGGGACAAATGTCGATGATTACCCGCGCGATGATACGAAATACTTTTAAGATTATTCGTACCTTTGACATTCAACAAACGATTGCACTCAATCTTACCTCGCATGATCTCAAAGATGAGGGAATTATTCCTTACATCGAATTTTGGGTTGAGCGCTACACTATTAACCCTGCTAAAATTGCCTTTCAACTTTCAGAAGGGATTGATACACTTAAAAACAAAACCGTTTTATCCTCCATAAAAATTCTCCAAACCAATGGTCACAGCATCATTTTGAATAATTTTGGTTCAGGTCAATGCAACCTCACACTTTTGCTTTTGCTTCAACCTGATTACATCAAGCTGCACAGTGATGTCGTACAAAAAATCGAAACGGATCCGCTGTACCAAGGGATTATCGACAAAATGGTCGAGATCATCCATCAAATCGGAACCAAAGCAATCGCCTCACACATTTCGACAGAAAAGCAAAAAAAGCTCTTCCAACACATCCATATTGACTATCTCCAAGGAGCTCTTTTTTATGAGCCGTTTGAGATTAACAATACTTTCAATACATTTATAGAACCCAAGGATCACTTATGCTAGAAGATTTATTAGCAACGCTAAAACAAAAAAAGAATTTTTCAATCCTCTTTGTCGAAGATGAAGCAATGATCCGTAAGCCGATGCAAAACATGATGCAACGCTTGTGCAGTGAAGTTGTCTCGACAAGTGACGGGATAGAAGCGTTAGAAATTTATCAAAAACGTCCCTTTAGTGTTGTCATTACCGATTTACAAATGCCCAACATGAATGGAGCAGAATTGATTAAAAACATTCGCCTCATTAATCACGATCAAATCATTATCGTCATCACGGCCTATAGAGAGGGAGAAGAGATAAAACAAGCACAACAGTACGGAGTTGATTACATTGTCGCCAAACCATTATCTCTCTCCTCGTTTATCAATGTCATGAAAGAGGTAGTCGCTCAGATAGACTAACACTGTCATTGTATGAAATGCAACTTAACTGCAACACTATGATGGTATAAATTTAACCAATTGCAATACGATTTCGATAAAAGGACAACGATGGAAAAGAAAAAGCTCCCACTCTCAGTTTTACTCGTAGACGATGAACCGGCTATCCTTGCTCTTTTGCATCGGATGTTAAGCAATAGAATCGAACATCTCTATACGGCTACCGATGGGGTCGAGGCTCTTAAACTTTTCCAAGAACACCAGCTAGATATGATTGTGAGCGATTACAGTATGCCCCGAATGAATGGGACGCAGCTGTTAAAAGAGATCCGTCTGCTCAACCAGCACATCCCATTCCTCTTATGCACAGCTCTGACGGATCATGATGTTTTGATTCAAGCGATCGAATACGGCATTACTGCCATCATCTCTAAACCCATTAAATCAGAAATATTATTTGAAAAAATCACCCAAATTGCCTCAGAAAAAGCAGCGAGAATTGAACTTTTGTCCCAAAAAGAGATGTTTGATGAAAAGCTCAAAGCCGAAAAAAGATACCTTGATGTGATCCTCAATCACGTAGACAGTGTTGTTGCGATGGCGAGTATCGAAGAGAAGCTTTTGTTTGCAAATGAGAAGTTTTTCCATATTTCACCCTACGATAATTTTGCCCATTTCAAACAACAGCATGATTGTATCTGTGATATTTTTGAATCGCGAGAAGGATTTTTACAACCCTACATCGACGGCAAATATTGGATTAACCATGTTGAAGATAATCCAAAAGCCTCACACAAAGCGATTATACGGGATCGTATGAATCAAGAACTCATCTACAACATCAAAACACAGCACGTCAGAAACGACTATAAATCTGATATTTATGTCATCACCCTAACAGATATAACCGAACTCGAAGAAGCAAAAGAAAAAGCGCACGCAGTAGCACAAGCCAAAGGGGAATTTCTAGCCAATATGAGTCATGAAATTCGCACGCCGATGAATGGGATTTTAGGTTTTACCTCCTTGCTGCAAAAGACTCAAATGAATGAAAAACAATCTCATTATCTGGATCTAATCGACACCAGCACCCAAACACTCCTCAATACCGTCAATGATATCTTAGACTACTCCAAACTCGAAAGCGGCAAGTTTGAACTTGACTCAACACCGGTTTATCCCATTGAAGCATTTAAAAAAATCTCTGATATTTTCACTCTAAAAATGGAAGAAAAAGGGATAAAATACACCGTCAGTATTGATCCGATTTTAAAATCATGCATCAAAATTGATCTTTTAAGAATCCAGCAAATTATCACTAATCTTATCTCCAATGCAATGAAATTTACTCCATCCGGTGAAAATATCCACTTTTATTCCAACTTTCTACTCCGAGATGAAGAAGAAATCAAACTGCGTATCGGTGTCCAAGACAGCGGAATCGGCATTCCAAAAGAAAAACAAAACCTTATATTCCAATCATTTTCACAAGCCGACAGTTCCATTACGCGAAAATACGGGGGAACAGGACTTGGTCTATCGATTTGTTCCCAATTGGCCGTTTTAATGGAGAGTGAGCTTAAACTTTCCAGTGAAGAAGGGATAGGAAGCGATTTTTATTTGGATATATGGGTGAAAATATGCAGTGAAAATGAGCTCCACGAACTTTCCAGTGAAGTTCAAAAACCGATCGGAAGAACCGTGTTTGATGCAAAAGTTCTTTTGGCAGAGGACAATGAGATAAACCAAATTTTGTTTCAAGAAATTTTATCCCAATACGGAATTCAAACAGAAATAGCCAACGATGGAAAAGAAGCATTGGAGATAATGGGAAAAATTTCTTATGATTTAATACTAATGGATATTAATATGCCCAATCTGGACGGCATTAAAGCCCTAAAAATTGCACGATACCAAGATATTCGGACCCCAATTGTCGCACTAACAGCAAACGCGATGGCGGGGGACCGTGAAAAGTATCTCGAACTTGGGTTTGATGAGTATCTTACCAAGCCACTGGATTTTAAAGAAGTGGAACGTGTGCTCATACATTTTTTATCCACCAAGGGATTGAACACTCCAGAAAACCAAGAAAGCAGTATTGCAACGCATGAGGACGAACTCTATTTTAACCCTCGGCGAATCAAAGAGGCCCTCCCCTTTGCTGACCAAATTTTGGATAAATTATTGGAAAAATATTTGGTTGTTTCAGTAAAGCTCCTTGAGACATTACTTCAAGCAGTCGAAAATAATGATCTGGAACAAATAGCCTTTAATGCCCATACAATACGGGGGATCGCCGCCAATTTAAGGCTTGAACAAGTATATGCAGTGACAACTTTGATTGAAAAAGCGGCAGAATCATCAGCAGATATGAATTATCAGCAAAACGTCGAAGAGCTGAGCGCTATTATGGCATTATGTGCATCGCAAATCAATGATTATCTTTCAAGTGTTCACACAGTATGACTCTAAATAAAAGTACAACACTCTCTTCCGTTATTCGAAATGAATACGTTCGTTCCATCGTCTTGCCTCTTTTAGTCATTGAGCTAACTTTGCTCATCGCCTATTTTTGGAGTAATAATTTTGTTAATACCGGTACGCAAACCGCACTTATCAATGAAACAAAAATCAACATCCAAGAAATAAGCAAACGATCCGCTTTGATTATCGACAACGAATTCAAAACAGTTGCCGATACCACAAAACTTTTCCAGTCTCGCCATCAAGAGTTTTTTGCCGGACGCAATACCTCTCAAACTACTCTAGCAGACAGCTCGTATTTTACAACCTCCGATGGCGTCATCAGTAATCTAAAAGATAACGATGCACAATGCACTCTCTTTTATTCAAATGCGTTCAAAAATAAACCCAATCGTCTACAAAAAGCGATTGCGTCTCAAGAATTAGATCCTTTTTACAACAGTATCCTATCCATTAACAATAACATCGTTCAAGTTTATTTCAACAGTTACGACTCGATGAACCGCTTATGTCCCTATATGGATGATGCCCTTAACCAATATCCGCATGACATTAATATACCTATTTACAATTTTTATTATCTTGCCGATCAAAAACATAATCCTAAAAAAGAGGTCGTCTGGACCGATGCCTATCTCGATCCTGCCGGAAAAGGGTGGATGATCAGCGCAATTGCTCCGGTGTATAATAAGAATTTTTTAGAAGGGGTGGTTGGTATTGACATTACACTCGAAAAAATCCTTCTCAATATTCTCTCGATCAAACTTCCCTATACCTCATTCGCTCTTTTAGTCGATAAAAGCGGAAACATTATTGCGATGAACCAACAGCTTGAACCTATAGTTGGGATAAAAGAGCTTACGTCTCATAACTACGTCAAACCGATCATAGGGACCATCAGTAAACCAAAAGATTTCAACATCAATAAACAAAAGAATCCCTTAATCCAAAAAATAGGGACTATTGTTCAATCCAATACTTCTATTGATGAATTTCACAGTGATAAGCACAACTTTTTGATAACACAAAACACCATAAATGAGACCGGATGGAAACTTATTTTACTTCTTGATGAAGATTCACTTCTTGCAAATACGGTTAAACTAAAAAATAAAATCGACAATCTCGGCTACATTATCCTAAGCTTGATGGCAGCTTTTTATATCCTCTTTTTTATCATGATTATTCAACGATCAAAGAAATTTTCAAAAGTCATTTTAGATCCGATCAAAAATCTGGTAGATGCGACAAATATACTTAAAAATGATCTTCAAAGTGTCAAAGTTCAATACAGTAAAATCCATGAGATTGATGCATTGATCGATAACTTTTGTCTTATGGGTGATGATTTGATTGATTTGTATTCGTCGATGCAAAACCGAATTCAAGAAGGAATCAAAAAAAATCTCGAAACGCAAAAAGTAATGATTTACCAATCAAGACTAGCCGCTATGGGAGAGATGATCAGTTTGATTGCCCATCAGTGGAGACAGCCTATCAATGTTATCGCCCTTGAAGCCAACAACATATTGATAGACATAGAACTCAAAACAATACATGAAGATACACTTCGTGAAGCGATTCTTAATACACTCCATCAAACACAAGAACTCTCTAAAACGATTGATGATTTTAGCAATTTCTTTCGTCCAGAAAAAAGTGCCCATTCGATTGAACTGCAAACCGTTTTTGATGATGTCCATTCGGTTATTGGAAAATCTCTCAGTTATGACAATATTATTTTTGAAATACCCAATGATGTTCAATTGGTTCTTATCACCTACTCTCGTGAATTGATGCAGGTACTGATCAATCTCATTAAAAATTCCAAAGATGCCTTTGATAACTGTGCTGTCCAAACTAAAAAAATAACCTTAAATGCAGTTCAAGAAAACAGCGAAGTCACCATCACTGTATGTGATACAGCGGGTGGAATAGATGTCAATATCCTTAATAAAATTTTTGATCCCTATTTCAGTACTAAAAAAGACAAAAACGGTACAGGACTGGGATTGTACATGTCAAAAACGATTATAGAAAAACATCTTTTAGGGACACTTGATGCCCGTAATACCAAAGATGGAGTCTGCTTCTACATCATTCTTCCTTGCTAAGCTACTTTTTTTAAGTCAGCGAAGCAACTCCGCCCTAGCCTCATTTTTGATGATAATAATTTTTTTTCATAAAATAAGAATAAATTATGATTTTGCAACATACTTGCAACACTATCGGACTAAAATTTTAGGATAAAAATAAATTGTGATATTTTTATAATTTTTTATGAGGCGATTGCATTATGATATTTCTATTATTTTTATCATCTTCTGCTCTCATTTCTTACATTGATGTTAAACACTCACTTATACCTGATGTTCTAGTTATTCCGTCAATCCTTCTTTTAGCAGGATTAAAATGGTTGGGTCACACTCTTCTTTATACGGACCTGCTCGCCATGCTCATCGTTTTTGTACTTTTTTTGATACCGATCCTATTAGGGATGAACTTTGGTGGAGGCGATTTGCGCTTTGGCGTTTTTTGTGCATTATTAACTGGATTAGACTACGTGGGCTATTTTATTGCGCTGTCTGGAATTTTACATCTTCTCTTATTGTTCGTATTGCAGAAAAAAGAGTTTGGATTTGCTCCAGCAATGAGTATAAGTGCATTGGGTATTTATGGAGTCTTTTATGCGTAATGCTTCAGTGGCGATCGTCCCTTTACTCTTTGCTCTGATGATATTTTTTTGGTTTATCTGGTTTTTAGGCCGAGAAAATGACACTTTGCTTCAAATCAATAAAATCGAAAATGTTCAGCATATTCAAGAAGAATTAGTCATATCCGCAATGCAGCAACGTCTTGCACTGGAACAAATGCATCCTGACTGGAGCACTGCACAGCTTGATGAAGCGGCTGGAAAATACGTAAACGACATGATGAAATTAAATGAAATACAAAAATAGGAGGATGTAATGAAGAAAATATTTCACTCAATGATTCTTTTTCAGTGTCTCACTTCTGCAGTATACGGCGCAACGACCTCGACCTCTTTTGGTCAGCGAATTAGCGGTGAGATTGATCAGCATGGTAATCAGCTTTACGCACAAAGCGTCACAATGCAAACTCAAAACTATGAAATCGATACATTTTGGAGCCGATTTTTCGATCCGCAAAATCAAAAAAAATCGTTTACTCAGCTCTCCACCTCTGCAACAGCACAACTTATGGTTGAAGCATCCTCAGCGTGTACGTTGGCAGGAAAAGGACAACTCCCCTCTCAAGGGTGCTCAGGACAAAAACCTTTTTTGGTCAATGATGAGACGTTAGCAGGTGTCAATAACGGTGATACCATCAGCGTAATTTTCCAACCCGCATACGATGATGCAAGCGCTATTAAAACCTATACCATGGCAAAGAGCAATGTGATTTATCCCATGGATATTTTGCGAACAGGGTCAAACTATCAATCCTCTGCTACAGTTCAATCCGGGAGCAAGCAAACATTTTTTGGTTTTTTTAGCGGGATATTCAACTTGTTTTTCAACAAAAGTACAGGAAGCGATTATCTCAAGACACCACAAATTGCCGATACAAAATACGGTATCCGCAGTACGGATGCAGAAGACCGCCGACAGCGCTATATCGCCAACATCATCTCCGGGGCAGATCAAGACCATTTGTTAACCAAAATTTAAATCTGAAGTGCAATTTTTTGACTTAAAAAATCATACCTATTTTTAGCTTAAGCCGCTGCTACTAATCCATAAAAAACCTCATTGGGTGTTTTCCAATTTAAAGACTTTCTAGGTCTATTGTTTAGCT
>CAIMUF010000071.1 GCA_903844635.1 uncultured Sulfuricurvum sp.
AAGGTACCTTTCCCTGCTTATCCAAAAAACGCCCTAACGATAAACTCTCATTAAGAGAGAGTGGATCAATTTGAATCAATACCACATCGGGAGAATACTCTATCAGTGAGTTTTCCAGATTCTTTACTGTCCCTAAACGAAAAAAAAGCTGATAACCATACGAATCAAGTGACTGCTGTAACGATAAAATCTCTGTTTCGTCGTTCCCTAGTACAAGAACGTTCGTGATGCTCAATATGTCCATACTGCTATAACCTTGAAAATTAATATGGAATTATAATAAAGGTAAATAGCGATGAAATAGCAAGATCACGCAAAGCGAGAGGCTAATGCGCTCGCTAACACATTTTGATTTAATATACAGCAGATTCTATCAATAATTTTTCTTCCTTTACTGGCTTACCAAATAAATATCCTTGAAAATATTTACAACCCATGGATAGTAATTTTTCGTACTGCTCATGCGTTTCTACCCCTTCAGCAATAACTTCTAAATTAAACTTTCTTCCTATCGAAAGAATTGTTTCTACTATAATAAAATCATTATGATCGATTACTAAATCACGAATGAATGATTGATCAATTTTAAGTTCATCAATCGGTAATTGTTTAAGATAGGATAATGATGAATATCCTGTTCCAAAGTCATCAATTGAAAGGCTAAAACCCATATCTTTGAGCATATTAATCTTATCTAATGCGACTTCAGTATTTTTTATCAGTAAACTTTCTGTTAATTCCAACCTTAATTTATTTGAAATAATTTTATATTCATTGACCATTGATTTTAGCAAAGATACAAAACTTTCTTTTTCAAATTGTTTAAAACTAACATTGACAGATATTCGCCACTCTTTTTTTATGCTATCTGATTCCCATCGTTTTAATTGTTGCATAGCCTCTCGCAAAATCCATTCACCTAATGGAATAATCAAACCGCATTCTTCCGCTATGGGAATAAAACTTGCGGGAGAAATCATTCCATGCTGTGGATCATTCCAACGAATTAATGCTTCTACTCCGACTATCTGTTGTCTACTGACAACCATTATTTGAGGTTGATAGTATAAAAACATAACGTTAGCATGGATAGATTTGCGTAAACGTTCAATTAATAGGGCTTTGATCTCCATCATTTGTTGCAATTTTGGGTCAAAAAATTGATATTCATTACGTCCATTTTCTTTTGCGTTATACATAGCGCTATCTGCAAACTTCATCAATTCATCAATGGAATGATAGTCATCATTAAATTGGACAATTCCAATACTTGCTGTAAGACGAAAATCATTGTCAGCAATTAAATAAGGTTTTTGGAGTTCTTCTAGGATTTTTTTTGCCATGATACTAATATTGGTAATAGCACTATCTTTATCGGTTAGAAGTGGTTCCACGGCCACCACAAATTCATCGCCTCCTAGTCTTGCTACGATATCAGTCTGTCTTGATATGGTTTGTATTCTCTTCGCTGTTTCAATTAATACCATATCCCCGATACCATGCCCTTTAGTATCGTTAACTATTTTAAAATGATCCAAATCTATAAACAGTAGCGCACCATAATAGGAGTTGTACATATTTCGTTTGATCATATGTCCTAAAAGCTCTTTAAGCAGTAAGCGATTTGGAAGTTCTGTCAAACTATCATAATGGGCTAGACGTAGTATTTCTTTTTCTTTTTTCTTAATATCTGTGATATCTAGGACAGCTGAAATACGTATTTTTTCACCTGCCAGTACTAAATCCTTACCACGTAAAATAGCGGAAAATGTACTACCGTCTTTCCGAAGCATGTCTGATTTATAAGGATCTTGATTACGTTTTGTGACTACTTCTTTGACTAAATCATGCGAAGAGGGTGCAATAAAATTAAATACATTTTGCCCTATCATTTCTTCCCGTGTATAACCAAACAGTTTGGTAGCAACTCCATTGACTCGAATACAATGATTGTTATCATTGTAAATAATAAGGCCTTCAATCGTTGAATCAATTATTGTTTCAAATAAATCAATAGCGTTGTCTTTTTCCTTTAATATTTCCTTTTCTAATGTTTTTTGGATGGTAATATCTATTCCGATTTGTACTTTAACCGTTCGCCCATCTCGCCATTCAATAATACGCTCCACAAACATATAATGTCGATTATTGATTGAATTTTGATTTTCCCATTCAAAAATCGTACCAATAGGAGGAGAGTTTGACTCCTCTTGATATTGATACAAAGGACAAAAATTGCATGGTGCATATTGATCTCTTTGTAATTCTTTATAGCAAACTTTGCCAGTTATCTCTCCAAACTCTTCTTTGCAACGCTCATTTGCATAGAGTATTTCATACGTGTTTACGTCGATAACATAAACTAATGCACCAGTGCTATTAAGAATAACTTCCATAGGATCGAACATAATATTCCTCTAGTATTGAGTAGATAAACCTATTGCAAGATCATTGGTTTAGCAATTTTATAGATAGATTTAAAAACAATTTTATCTTGACACGATAATAACGTACAAAAACTGAATGTTCATTCATTTTATATAAATTTGAATGATACTTCTAGAATATTTTACGATTACTCATCTACTTGAGTTGAAATACGATAATCATTTGAATCGCTGTCTTTTAATTCGATAGTGTAGGTACCATCACCGCCTATTGTCTCAAAAATCATTGTTGGATTTTGACTGATTGCCGAGGTGAGCTCCATACTGGCAAGCCGTTCTTTTTTACTATACAGTTCGAGGTGTTTGATATAAAAAGGATTTGTTCCAAATGTCAAACCCGTTTCCATGGGATGAAAGATAGAAAACTTTATGCTATAGGCTTTGTTCTTTCGTACTGTTTGGCTTTTATACTTACCTAAAAGAAGCGCGAATTTTTTACTTTCTTCTGGGGAATTTGTTGAGCATCCACCGCCAAAACTTTTTATGTTAGCACTGCCGATGTGCCACAATCCGTTTGCATCTTCTACGAGCACTCTGATCGGTGTTTCCTGTGCAACACGAATACTAAAAGAAAAAATGGCTTTAAGATTTAAAAGTTTGATGTCCATAATCTCAGGAATAAGATTTAAATCGGCGAATGCAATCACTCTTTTCGCATCTTTTATTTTTGTTGCAATGGTGTGTTTGGTAGTACAGCTAATTTTGGTACGCCACAAACTACTGGTACAAGTGGAACACATCAACATTATACTAGTACCGGTGGAGTTAGTACTAATCATACACATAGCGGTTCCACAGACAACGGTTCGAGTCAGACAAACTGGACTCCTAGATATTTAGATTTAATCTTGTGTGTAAAAAATTAAAAAGGAATTGAAATGAATATAACTGCCTATCAATACTCTCCAAGTAATAAAAAATATGTTGGAGAGTATATCTTTCCTAATAACATGGATAAAAAAGATATCCATCTGCCTCCATACACCACACTAGAGCAACCTCCGTCGTTTGGAGCTAATAAAGAATGTTATATGGGTATTAATGGCTGGGAAATACATGATTCAACATCGGAACTAAATGCTGTAATAAAGCCTAATGATTATTCTATGATGGAGCCATGGTACATAGCCAAACTTAAACTTGATGGGCACTGGGAGCTATCTGATGATACCAAGTTAAAAGATGATACTGCTAAAAAGAATTATCAATATTCATTGACTTTAATAGGGAGATAAAGTGGAAATTAAAACAACTCTGATTTGTCCATTAGGATCAAAATGTGAAGAAATAAAAGATGGGTCAATACACAGATGTTCTTGGTTTGTGACCCTGCAAGGGTGCAATCCTCAAACTATGGAGCAAATATACGAAAAAGGATGTGCTATATCATGGTTGCCGATCCTTTTAGTGGAAAACTCTAAAACCAACTTGAGCACTACCTCTGCTGTGGAATCATTCAGAAATGAAATGAGTTTATCTCAATCATACATTTCATTAACATAAAAAGGAAAAGCAAAAATGATAAACATTCTAACATGGTACGCACCTTCCAATAACGGTGCTTTTCAAAAGAATACTGAATTAGGTATCTTCTCAGATATGCTAACGGTTAAACCAACTTTTAGTTTTGCTTTCACAAGCATGAATTACATCGAACAAAACGGTACGTTCGATATCGACGGTGTTCCAATGACGGACGAGCAAAAAGCAGAAGTGCTCGCTCAAATCGAAGCGGTTATCGTTCCAGTAGAATGGAAGAAGAATGTACGCAAGCAAGAGCCAATGGGTTATCTCGCATCAACTTCTTGGTATGTTGAGAGACTAAACGACCCATCAAGCGGTAAAGCAATACCTGAAGATATTCTAGCTAAACGTGCTGAGGCTCGCACTCTAATCAGTGCTATCGAAGCAGAGTAAGCTATGAAAAAAGTAATCCTCATGGCTCTCGTATCCTCAGCGTTTATAGGGTGCTCCACTGGGGAGCTAACAATCGCGAAATGCGATAAGTATGAAAACGATGTGTGTGTAAATGCACACATGGAAAACCTAAAGGAGTGCAAAGAGCCGTTTAACAACGACGGCAAAGTGTACTGTAAATAAGGGATAGATCATGCTAGAAGAAGGGATCAAGAGTTTAGAATTTCGTGTAGGAAGTGCGGAGAAAGGTCTAAACGATCTCTCTGCATCCATGGGGACTATCTCTAAAGATATGCATCTCATGTCCAGCACTCTCGTAGAACTCAAAGAGATCATGAAAGCAGTGTCTCAAAAGGATCTGCAGTTCGAGCTGTTTCGTCAAGAGTTTTCTAATCATGCTCATGTCGAAGAGCGGATGTTCGGTGAGTTTAAAGAACAGTTTAAAGCTACCGAGAGAAAGATACCGCTCATGGAGCAGTCGCTAGATAAGGCACATTTGCGAATCGATAATCTCGAAATATCTCTCAAAGAAGTAAAAGCTGACATCAAAAAAGGCGTGTGGATGATCGTGGGAACAGTGATCGTAAGTCTGCTGACACTCGCTGGATTAAAGGGGTAAATGATGGGAAAGATATTTATACTGCCCAACGTAGATTATGGGCGTGATCTAAGCAAAGCTATCGAAGGAGCGCCTAATTTCACCTACGGTGAAGTAGTAAGCTCTATGACAGCAGTACGTGCGGGAATCGCAAACGTACCTCTCGAATCTGAGTGGAAACGTGCTGAGGATTTTGCTCGCGATATACTGCAACCGTTGCGTATAAAATACGGACGTATCAATGTCAACAGCTGGTATCGATGTAAGAAACTCAACGACAAAGTGGAAAGCTCAGATGCCTCATACCATCGTACTGGTGGTGGTGCTGATCTCGACCCCGAAGAAGTGAGTCTCATGGCACTGCTGGAGGGCGCAATGCAACTGGAAGTATCCGAAGTCATCGCGGAGTTTTTCCCTGATGGATGGGTGCATATCGGCTATACAAAAGGAAGTCCACGTAAAGCGCTCAAGCTCAAAGATGCTCGTAATAACTATAAGAAGCTGAGTCTCGATGCGCTAAAGGGGTACTATCATGCGTAAGTTTTGGCAACATCTCTTTACTGAGAGTGATAACGTGACGTTCGACGCAACGAAGGTACTGGCAGCACTGGCAATACTGACGGGACTGGGGCTTGCTATCGTGTCTGTGGTGTGGAAAAACGCACCGCTGGATATGCAAGACTACGGCACTGGCATGGGGCTGCTGTTCGCAGGGGTAGGTGCAGCACTGGGGTTTAAGAAAGAAAGCGGAGGAATCAATCCATGATCGAGTTTGTAATGAAATATTATCGCGCAATGGCACTGGGTATCATCGTCGTGTGTTCGATGGCTGTGATATGGAGCCTAGAGAGCAAGGTCAATGATCTGCTCTTGGAGCTGGCTGTATGCGAAGCACAAAAAAGCGAAGTGCAAGCAATGATAGAAGAGAAGAAAGTCATCATCGCTACTCAAAACGTCCTCATGCTCGCGAATAAAACGGAGTATGAAGAGAACATGAAACGTTTACCGACGCAAATCGAAACGATCAAAACCAAATACGTAGCGGTGTATACCGATCTAAAAAAATGGGAAGGAGATGCCAATGCGAGCGATTGCAATGGGGCTGTTACTAAGCTCAATACTTTTAATTTTTAGTGGTTGCGGTGCTAAGCCGTGTCCTGAATCTAAAGTGGAATACGTCAATGTTCCTCAAAAATGTGTCGTTCCGTATGTAGAGGAACCCGTCATGGACAACGCGCAATATGAAACGTACCCTGAGATCGTATCCAAGGCGTTACGAAACTATGTCGCAATGAAAGAGTATGCTCAAAAGCTGAAAGTATCAAGCGAGGTATGTCGGTGAAAAGAGCCATAGATGTCGTATCGTTCGTAAAGGCGCGTCGTGCTCAACAGACGGCAGATATGGCGAATGGAAACATGACACCGATCATAAACATGATATCGGCACTGCAGCAGCAAGTGTCGGATCTAACCGATGCACTGGCTGTATCCAATGGTAAAATAGTGGATTTAACAGCGGGTATAAACTCAGCTAATGTTAAAATCTCTGAGCTTTTAGCGTCGCATAACCTTCATACTCATAGCTATGTCGATGTAGATAATATGGGTGTTGAGATAAGCAAGACAACAAGTAAACCATAAAAGGATGATGTTATGAAAATGGATAGCGATGCACTAAAGTTCAGCCCACAAGTTATGGCGCTGGCAATGCCTACGGAGAGTGGATTTACCAAAGCGGCGTAATGAAAAATTCGGGTTGCTGAAAACCTTAGAAAACTACGCTACTATCGAGGTTTTTAAAAGGTTTTTTAAAATGGATTGTAAAAAAGCGCTAAGAAGTGTCCAAAGTGTAAA
>CAIMUF010000072.1 GCA_903844635.1 uncultured Sulfuricurvum sp.
AACAATTCACGATCTAAGACGCTCGTTTAATACGCTTTTGAAGCAATACGGATACCCGACTGATTGGATACTGGATATTATGGGTCACATGGACGACAAAGTAAACCGCAACCACTACACTGGGACTGTGCGCGTAGATATGTCAAAATTGGATAGAATAGCATTATAATAACGCATACACTATGGCAACTATATGGCAACCTTTGCCAAATAGGGGCTTAAAAGCCCACAATATAGGGCTTAACCGATATGTGATTAAAACAACGAACAAGGCTATTGAAAGCCCTATAATAGGAGCTTCAAGCCCAATAAATAAAGCATAATGTCGGCTATTGAACTACCAATATTATGCTTATATGGCAACGGTTGCCACGTAGGTTGCCACAACCCTTCATTTATAAAATTACCCAAAATCTTCATAACAAAATAATCAAATCACCATAAGGAAACACCTATGCGTATTCGTACTGTAAAGCCTGAATTTTTTAAGCATGAAGAACTATTTGAAGCAGAAAAACAATTGGGGTTACCACTTCGATTATCATTCATCGGACTCTTTGGAGTATCAGATCGTAATGGTCGCTTCAAGTGGAGACCAAGACAGATTAAGATCGATATTCTACCCTATGATGATGATATTGATTTTTCAATGGTTATGGATGCTTTAGAGCTTTATGGCTTTATTGTCAAATACACTTCAAATGGTGAAGAATTTGGGTTTATACCATCATTTTTAAATCATCAAACTATCAACAGTAAAGAGGCTCAATCTACTATCATAGACCCTTATTCGGATGATTCAACTATCAATGCATGTGAAGGCACATGTAATTCACGTGAAAGTATGGTGAAGGCACGTGTGTTTCCAGTGCTTACACGTGGGGAAGGGAAGGGAAAGGAAGGGAAAGGAAGGGAAAAGGAAGGGAAGGAGATATACGTCGAAACTAACGTTTCTGACTTCAACCTCTTCTGGGACCATTACCCTAAAAAAGTAGCTAAAGACGATGCTCTAAAAATGTGGAATAGCAAAAAGAATAAACCTTCCATTGAAATTATTATCAAAGCAGTTGAGCAGTACAAGCAATCAAAGGATGTTATAGAGGGATTTATATCTAACCCTGCAACATGGATCAATAAGGGAAGATGGTCAGATGAGCTTAAGCCATACAGACCAAAGCAATCAAAAACTGATGTATCAATGCAAACCTACGAACGAGTGCAGGAAATAAAGAGGCAAGCATCAGAGCAAGATAAAATTATCGAAGGAGAGATAGCATGAAAGACCTCATTGAATACATCATCGAAATATTTGGACTCAACATCAAATCAACAATAGCAATGATGGACATGGAAAACGATATCGGAGAAATACGAGATCATGTTAATTATACAAAGTATCTAAAATCTTCATTCAATCTATCAGACCTACAATATTTAACCGCATATCAAAAATTCTTAGAGCTAACGAAACGGTACAAACGAATCGAGCAAGAAGAGATCAACCGAAACAAGATCGAGAAGATGGGGACTGCTGCGGAACGATTAGCAAGTAAGGTACACGAAATAGACACGATGGTGCTCAACGCTCAGAACGATAACCACCAGTGGGGAAAATTCAAACTATCCACCGGAGAGCAGTATTTCACTGATAAAGAGATCAAGGCGCTATCAACGATAGGATCACCGCTTCATTGCGTAAGGTTGCAACGGTCAGTATCAGGTAGAGATATGCTTTGTGAACGGTTGGAGGCGCTATTTGTTGAGAGAGTAATATACCCACAGCTTGAAGCACCGGTGCAATCGAACGGATTAATTAAAAATCTCGCTTAAGCAATGAACGCACAAAGATAAAACCCGCACCACAATCACACATAGCCACCACAACAGACAAACAAGCATAAAAGCGTATAAATACTTGGATATAGATATAAAAGGCTTTAAAGGGCTTTAAAATGATTAAGTTAGTTATTAATCAACTTAAACAAAATTTGCATTAATATCATGCAACATTTTAGTTAAGTACGCTAAACTTTCTTTATAACAAATGACTCAACTATTTTTTAATAAGGTATTTTATGAGTAAACGAGAAGACGTACTCGATATGGTAATGATTCAGATAGCAAACAGAACGAACCGTGAAGATATAAAGAAGATCGTGAGCGATGCAATCACCGATACTCGGCAGATATACCAAGGTCAGGCATACGTCAGGCAGGACAACCAACACAGTAAAACCGCTTACACACTGTGGCTACAGCAGAAGACCACCGACAAAACAATGAAAGAGATATACGTGTTCATTGCAGATCATATCGGTACTGTAACCCCGCGAACAATAGAGTCTTACATTCGGAAGTTTCTTAAGGGATACAACCCGCATACAGAGAACGAACGATATGCCAATACAATATAAAAGATGTAAATGTGGTGAGAAGATACCGCGCAACCTTAAGTCGTGTGTGAAGTGTGAGGCAAGCAAGCAAAAGGAATACGACACTACATCACGTAACCAAGATGCAAAGGCGTTCTACAACTCGAAAGCATGGTGGAGAGTGAGAACAAAAGTATTGATGGCAAACCCGTTGTGTGTTGTGTGTGGTCGCCCTGCTAATGTCGTAGATCATATCGTAGAGTTAAAAGATAATGGAGATCCACTAAGTTTTGATAATCTTCAAGGCTTATGCCATGCTCACCATAATCAGAAGAGTGCAGATGAAAGAAAAAAGAGAGGGGAATAGAAAATGAATATTGAATAGCTCAAGCAAGACATGAAGAAAGCAGAACAAGAGATACAAGAATCAATCAATACTATATACGATACATACCGTGAGATTGATTTTAAGGTATCTTTTGAGGGTTATAAGACAATGGGTAATAATCATGTGGTGGTTTGTGTTTCGGATTCGTTGTGAAGGGTATATAGGGGGGGTAAAATCTCTACATATTGGGCGACGGAAGACCGACCGTTCCCTAATCTATTTACAAACTCCATTTTTGAAAATTAACAAAGGTGGACACTATCAAGAAAGGCGGACACTATGGGAAGAGATATAACAACTGATAGAGCTATTGCCATTTTGGGGTGTAGTGCAAAAACTCTTCAACGCAAAAAAAAAGACGGTGAAATAAAAGCTACAAAAAAGGGGCGCACTTGGTTTTTTGATGAGGATGAAATTTTATCATTAGTTGAGGATGTAAAAAAACAGCAGTCAATTTATGCACCATCAGCTATTAATAAACAATTGAAAAAACAAGACAAAGCAGAAGACAAAATAAAAGAGCTTGAAGAAAAAAGAAAACTTGCAAATAAAAAAGATGATGACGATGTTTTAACCGACGTTGGAAGAGAAATTTTAACAACCATTACCGATCAGCTCAAAGAGTTAGGGACATATAAAGAGGCATTTAATTATGATATTTTCACCGCTGCTATTTCCTATCAAGATTTTATGATTTATCTAAAATTGGCGCGAGAGTTAGATTACACAGATATGAAGCCCACCGGGGAATCGAAAGAACATCACTACCTTGCAGTCGCAGAAAAGCACAACAAGAGATATGATAAAGCTTGCGAAAAATTAGGGCTTACGGTTGGAGCTATCCAAAAACTAAAACAACCCGAAGAAAAAGAATATAACCCGTTTGAAGAGTATCTGTGATTTATCCAAAAGAGTTGTTACAAAAAGCAAAATTAAGAATCAATGACAAAGACATTGGAAAGCTCCTACGACTTGCACGGCAACGGCACTATGATGATTTACTTACTGGTCACGAGCGTGGGCTATGGTACGACGAAGTATCAGCCAATAAAACTGTAAATTTTATAGAGAATCTGAAACATACAAAAGGAATTTGGGCGGGTACAAATATCACCCTTGAAGAGTGGCAAAAAGAAGACATTATCAAACCGATTTTTGGATGGAAAAAAAAGAATGATGATCCGCTGTCAATGGAGCGTTACCCATACGTAAGACGATTTAATGTTGCTTACAATGAAGTTGCAAGGAAGAACGGAAAATCTACCTTAGCGTCAGGCGTTGGGCTTTATCTCGCATTTGGAGACCGTGAACAAGGGGCGGAAGTTTACGCAGTAGCAACAAAAAAAGATCAAGCAAAAATCGTATGGAACGACGCGGAGCGAATGAAAAATAAATGCGGATTAAAGGGGCTTGTAAAGACCGCATATTCAACAATGACAATGGATAAGCTCAACAGTGTGTTTAAGCCTCTTGGACGTGATAGCGATACAGAAGACGGGCTAAATGTCCATGGCGGTATAGTAGATGAGTACCATGGTCATCCTGATAGTGGAATGTTTGACGTTCTACGTTCGGGGATGGGTTCACGGATACAACCTCTCATTATGATTATCACTACTGCAGGTTTTAGCCGGGTATCTCCTTGTTATGACGAAAGAGAATATGCAATAAAAATTCTAACCGGAGTTTTACAAAATGATAACTATTTCGTTTTCATTGCTGCACTCGATGAAAAAGATGATCCATTCGATCCTAAAAATTGGAAGAAAGCAAATCCTAATTTAGGGGTGTCGCTCAACTATAAAGACTTTGAAGCAATGAGCCAAGAGGCGCGCGGTAAAACAACAGCTTATAATAATTTCCTCGTTAAACGGCTCAACGTATGGACTACCGCGAAAGAGCAATGGATTTCTTACGAAAAATGGGATGCTTCCGCTACAGCTCCACAAATAACGCTTGAAGATATGAAAGGAAGATCATGTTATGCAGGGCTTGACCTTTCCTCTACTACCGACTTGTCGGCATTAGTATTTATTTTTCCCAAAGAAGGTGGAGCTTTTGACGTATATTGTAAATTTTTCATGCCCGAAGATACCCTAGCAGATCGAAAAAATCAAGATAAAGTACCCTATCCTGAATGGGTAAGGGATAGTTTAATCATTGCAACTCCCGGCAACGTGATAGATTATGATTATATCGAGTCAGAAATTATAAAAATTAGCGAAATAGCAGATATAAAAGAACTTGCATTTGATAGATATAACGCTACTCAAACTACAAACAACCTCGCAAAGCATGGTATTAATGCCCTACCGTTCGGGCAAGGTACGGCACAAATGAACGCACCAACAAAGTTAATCGAGACTCTTATACTTGGTAAAAAACTACACCATGGGGCAAATAAAGTTTTAAATTGGATGTGCTCAAACGTAGAAATAAAATCCGATTCAGGCGGGCAAATTAAAATTTCTAAGAATGACGCACGATCTATTTATCGCGTGGATGGGATGGTATCACTAGCGATGGCTCTTGGTGCATACTTGGCAGATACTAAAGAAGAAACATCATCCCCATACGAAAGCGGTGAGATTAGATTTATATAATATAGACATAAAATCTTATAAATAATGTTTACTTAGTTCATACACTTTGGAAAAAGTATAGGGGAACGAGTGGGCTATTTTAGCAATATTGCATCAGCGTTACTAGGACAGCGTGGCGAAGTTTCAACCGGTTCAAAAGAATACGGTGAATTATTCGCGCGTCCGGGCGTAACAACTGTAACCGCTGACAATGCAATGCAAGTGGCAACAGTTTTCGCGTGTGTAAGATTACTATCCGAAACAGTCGCAACCCTTCCCCTAAACTTAATGCAGAACTACAAAGGCAAAAAACGCCATGCAGTAGAGCACCCTCTTTATTCCCTCCTCAAAAACAAACCAAACGCAGATATGAACACGGTGCAACTCAAAGAAGCTCTAGTCGCTTCCATGTGCCTACGCGGTAACGGATACCTTCAAAAAGTTACTACACGTGGAGGCGTTATCGCTGAAATCCCGTTCCTTGATGCTGCCCGAATGTCTATGGTGCGAAAAGCAGATGGCTCAATTGTTTATTACTATATAAGCCTTACGGGAAAATCATATACGTTTAATGCGGATGAGTTGGTAAACATCCCATACTTTAGCCTCAACGGTATCGAAGGAATCACACCAATTAAGATGTGCCGTGATGGTATTTCGTTGGCTATGACCGCACAGAATCACGCCAAAATGTTCTATGAGAACGGAGGCAAGCCAAATCTCGCAATCGAACTTCCTCAAACACTTTCAGAAGATGCTTATAAGCGTTTAAAAACTTCTTTCAATAATGCGTATAGTGGACAAAACAGCTATAAAACTGCAATTTTAGAGGGTGGAGCTACTGCAAAAACTCTAACAATGACAGCAAAGGATGCGGAATTTATCGCAACTCGTAAGTTCCAAAAGTCCGAAATAGCCGCGATGTTTAACATCCCCCCTCACTTAGTCGGTGATTTAGAAAAAGCAACCTTCTCAAATATAGAGCAACAATCGATCGAGTTTGAAAAGTTTACTATCCGACCTCTTGTAACAAAAATAGAAGCCGCGCTAAATGCCTCGATGCTTTCAGACAAAGAACGCTTAGAAGGCTATTACTTCCGATTCAACACCGAAGCACTTTTACGCGGTGATACCAAAACAAGATACGACGCTTACGCAATCGCTCGCCAATGGGGTTGGATGAGTGCAAACGACATTAGACAAATAGAAGATTTAAACCCTATTGATGGGGGTGATATTTATTTGTCCCCTCTCAATATGGTTGATACTTCAAACCCACAACCACAAGGAGGCGCGAACAATGCCTAAAACTTTATTAGATGCGCTTCGTAGTAGAAGTTTTGACAAAAATATTCGAGCAGATACCGCACTAATCAGCGTTGAAACTCGCACTATCCCTTTCATCCTCGTTTCTAAAAACAATGCAGGTGAACGTTATGACTGGTGGGATGGAGAAACATACATCGAAGAACTCGATCCAAAAGGGGCGATTCTAACAGAGTTACGAACATTCTTTAAAGATCACAATCCAAGCGTAGACAATGCTATCGGGCGTGTTGAAAATCTTAGGATTGATGGGGGCGAAATTAAATGTGATGTCGTTTTTGGAAGTGATGAGGATAGCCTCAAAGTCTTTCAAAAATATGCTGAGGGTATCTTAACTGACGTTTCAATCGGCTACACCATTGAGGAAGTAATCGAAACGGAGAAAAAAGGAGAATTGACTCATGTAATGGTGACAAAGTTCACCATCATGGAGCTTTCAGCAGTTTGGAAGGGCTTCGACAGCGGAGCAATTGCAAGCCGTAAAAAAGAACAAGCTAGTCAAGAAACGGATGGCTCAAACCTTATTCAAAGCGAATCAATCGCACGTGAATTAAACCTAAAAGAAATGGAGTTATCCCTATGAAAAAAGAATTAAAAGACTTGCGCGAAAATGCTCAAAAACTTCTTAATGATATGCGTGCTATTCACTCAGGTGCATCAGCTCAAAAGCGTTCAATGAACGACGAAGAGAATTCACAATATGAGCGTATGCAAGCAGATTTTAACGAATCTCGCAAAGAAATTGGGCGTATTGAACAAATGGAAGAAGCAACCCGCTACATGGGTGAAATTCTAACAGCTCCGGTACGCGATGCAATCGGTGGAGATCATAAAGATTCAGACATGGAGTCACACAAACGTGAGTTTTTATCAATGATTCGCGGTGGTGAGTTTGATATGCGTGTACTTCGTGCCCTTACAGTCGGTTCAGATGCTAACGGTGGTTACACAGTCCCAACGGTTCTATTGAACACAGTAATCAAAGCGTTGTCAGAAACTAACTTCATGCGTCAGCTTGGAACAGTAGTAACGACTACAAGCACAACAAACATTCCAATTGGTGCAACTAAGCCTACTTTTGCTCTTATCGCTGAAAATGGCGCATATCCTGCCGTAGATGCAACTTTCGGAGTTAAAACCCTCAAAGCATACAAAGTGGGTGGTGTAATCCTTGCATCAGACGAATTGCTAAATGATAGCGGCGTGAATATCGAGCAGTATATCACTGGTTTGATTATCGAAGGAATCGGAGCGTTTGAAGAAAACAAATTCATTCTTGGAAGTGGCACATCAGATTACCAAGGTTTGACAACTGCAACCGTGGGCGTTACTTCTGCATCACCAACGGCTTTGACTTCTGACGAAGTTCTAGATCTGTTCTATTCAGTCGGTGCAAAATATCGTCCACAATCTACATTCGTAGTCGGTGATTCTTTTGAAAAAGCAGTAATGAAATTGAAAGATACTACTGGGCGTTATCTTTGGAATATGGGAATGACCGCAGGCGTACCAAATATGCTTAATAACCGTCCTATCTACAACAGCGCATACGTTCCTGCACTTGCGGCAACAAACGTAGTAGCGGCTTTCGGTGATATGAGTTATTTCAATATCGCAGACCGTGGAACTATGATAATGAAACGTCTTAACGAATTATACGCGGGTAGTGGACAAGTTGGTTTCCAAGTTTCAAAACGTGGAGATAGCCGAATCACTCTTGACGAAGCAATCAAAACATTCAAAATGCACGCGTAAGGTGTGCATAATGAAAAAGATTGTTTTACTTGTAACTTTGAGTAGCGAACGTTTCCATTTTGTGCCGGGGCAAGAAGCAGAGTTTGAAGCCGACGAAGCACAACGATTAGTCGATAATCATTACGCTAAATTCGTGGATATCGAAGAAGTTACACCAATCGAAGAAGTAACAGCTGATACCGTTGAGGTAGTTGAAGTTATCGAAGAAGTTGCACCAAAAAAAGGTAAGGATAAAGTATGAAATTAACTTGTATATCTCAACCGATCACACAGCCTATCACACTCGAAGAAGCTAAAAGCTTTTGTCGTGTAATGTCCAATGATGATGATGCGATAATATCAATCCTGATCGATGCGGCAACTGATTACGCACAAAGTGTTACTGGTCGGAAGATATGCAATTCTACTTTTCAGATTTTAACGGGGGCTTTATCGTCCCCGCTTCAATTACCAAAAGCTCCATTTAAAGCGATCACGTCCGTAATGTCGGGAGGGGTAGCTATTGATTACTCTCTTCATTATGATGTGGACGTATGCTTTATCGAGTTTGTAGCGATTGAAGATGTAACGATTATTTATACGTGCGGATACGATGTTATACCCGCAAGTTTGAAAGCATGGGCATTAAATAAGGTTTCAAGCCTATACGAACAACGTGAAGAAATTATAGTGGGGCTAAGTGTTGCAGAAATCCCCAAAAGTATGATTGATTGTATTTTAGATCATTACAAAGTTCGATATTTATGAGAACTGGAAGCCTACGCCATAAAATCAAGTTTATAGCGATAATAGACGTTCAGGACGAATTTGGAGGCACTACATCAGCAGAAGTATATTTAGCGTTTGCAATGGCTGAGATACGACCGATAAGCGGTGGTGAGCGATTTATGAGTAATCAAATATTTACTGAGGCTACAAGTCAAATAAAATGCCGATACGTTGCAGGAATTACCCCAAAACACAAAATCAAATTTGGAGATCGTACTTTTGATATTATCGACTCACAAAATAAAGATGAGCGGAATATAGAGCTCTTTATTATTGCAAAAGAGATCATGTGAGTGCTGAAATTATAGGGTTAGAAGCAATTATCGCAAAGCTCAACGCACTGCCCGACAAACTCGAAAAGAAAGTATTACGCGCAGCAGTCCGAAAAGGTGCGAATATTATCCGGGACAAAGCGCGCTCATACGTTCCCTATGATAGTGGTGAGTTAAAAAAATCTATCACAACAAGCTCAATCAAGGCAAAAAGAGGCGTTATAGCATTTAATATTAGACCTCGGAATAATAAAAAGCGCGGCGTGTCGGTATTTTACGGGAGATTTATAGAATATGGAACTTCTAAAATGTCGGCAAAACCATATATGCGCCCTGCATATGATGAAGCGGAAAATCAAGTTTTGGAAACTGTCATAAATGACATTAAACTAAAACTAGAAGAGGCAACAGTATGAGCATAGAAGCAGGACTATTTAATCTTTTAAAAACAATTACCGCGATCGGTACGCGAATATATCCGTCAGTAATGCCACAAAATCCCATCTATCCAAACGTAGTTTATCAGCGCATCAGCTCGTTTGATGCTGGGACAATAGGCGGAACGGAAAGCCTCGACATGGGACGATTCCAAATTAAAATATATTCCCCAAACTTTGCCGATACCGTAAGCGTGTTGTCTTCTATCAAGTCGGTAATGAGTGGAAAGTCAAACAAGCTCATGCAGATGATGGATTATGAAAGCGACACAAAGCTACACGTTCAAATTATTGATTTCCAATTATCAGACGACATCGTAAACGGATAAATATAGACAGAAAATCTTATAAATTCTGTTCACTTGACATCTAAACTCTCTTCATTATTTTATGAGGAGAATCACAAATGGCAACAGGTGCAAAAAATTCACTCGGTACAGTTTTTAGTATTGAAACAATTACTCCGGGTACATATATCGCTATCGAAGAGATTATTGATATTCCCGGTATCCTTGGTGACAAATCAGGGAAAATCGACGTAACAAGTCTTGACAGCGTTGGGTATAAAGAATATATCAGTGATGCTTTAAAAGATGCACCTGAGGTTTCATTCAAGTGTAACTTCGTTGAGTCAGCATTAGGACAAACACGCGTAAAACTACTTGCAGGAACTGGCGCAACAACTAGTTTCCAATTGGTACTTCCAAACAAAGTAGCCACAAAAGGTACGACAATCACACGTTCAGGTTATATCACTTCACGTTCGATCACATCTGCAAAGGGTGGACAGCTCATCCTTGATTTTTCCATTCAATTCTCAGGCGCGCCAGTCGAAACGGTAGCCGTCTAAGATGGCTCTCGATAAAAATGCAATTAGCGTCGTAAAAGACCTAAAGTATGGAAAATTCGAGATTCCTGAATGGGGCGGATTCGCTCACGTTAAAAGTACAAGCGTAATCGAACAAGATCATTTACGAGCATTATTTTCAATGCTTGGTGAGCACAACAAAAAAGGCGAATTTGTCCCATATAAAACGGTTGAGGCTGAAAAGTATGCGTCAGATTTTAAACTTCACACCGTGGGTTATGCGCTTTGTGATGAAGATGGAGTAAGACTTTTCAACAATGAAGAGATCGAAACAATTTTATCCAAAAAAGCTCCGGACGTTATCGACCGAATTTTTAATGAATTGGGAAACGTACTAAATCCAAGCTCGACGAAACAAGAAGATTCCGTTTCCGCTTAGCGTTAAAGCTTGGAATGACAGTCGAAAGACTTGAAAGAGAAATGAGCAGTGAAGAGTTCGATCAATGGATTGAATTCTATGCCCTTGAACCCTTTGGTAACGAAGAGAAAATGAATGATATGAGGCACGCTTCACTTTGTTCATTATCCGTAAGTGTTGCGGGTTCAGATTCAAGCCCTACCGATTTTATGATGTACAAAGATAAAGATTATGAAGAAGAAGAGAATAGCGGATGGGAAGCAAAGCTCATCAAAGCTATGACAACAACATAAAGGCATAACGTGGCCCTAGGCGCACTCGACATCATCATTGCCGCTGATACTGCACAACTACGTAAAGGGATGGATACCGCCGTAGATATTATGCAGTCATCAACTAAGACGATGGAGAATGTAGCCAAAACCGCCGCCACTACAATTGCAGGAGTATTCGCCTTTAACGGTATAAAAGACTCAATCACCCAAACACTTAACCTTGCCGATTCCCTCAGTAAAATGTCTCAAAAAGTCGGCGTTTCCGTCGATTCTCTTTATGCTATGCAAGCGGCGGGGAAACTTTCCGATGTAAGCATGGAGTCACTTGAAAAAGGACTTTTGAAGTTTAATAAAGGTTTAGGCACTGCTCAAATGGGAAGCGGTGACACTGCAAACGCACTCAAAAATCTAGGCATTTCACTTAAGGACTCATCAGGACATTTAAGAAATTCCGATCAGTATTTAAACGAGGTAGCAGATAAATTTAAATCAATGCCCGACGGTATCGCTAAATCAACTCTTTCAATGCAATTATTCGGGAAATCAGGGGCGGATTTAATTCCACTTCTAAACGGTGGGAGCGAATCATTAAAAGAGTTTAGCGGGATAATGGACGCTAACACTGGTAAAGCCGCAGAACGTTTAAATGATAGCTTTACGCGCATGGGGCTTGCTTTTGAGGGTAACAAGGTTCAAATACTTACTGGGATGCTTCCTGCTATTGAATCATTATCTTCAACAATGGAAGATTTTGCAAAATGGACTACTGCAAACAAGGATACCATCGCATCTTTTACAGATCAAGCAGGTAACGACTTAACCGCCCTTGGCATGGTAGGACATGATGCGTTTAACTTAATATCTGACACATCAATGGACATGATAAAAATAATATCAAGTGTGTTTAATGAAATCCCAAATCTAATAGGCGAATCTTCAAATGATGCGATTAACAATTTCGGATTTTTTGAGTATTTTATTTTAGGTTTAAGCACTGCAACAAATGGCGTGACTCAATTTATTTCCAACGCTAAAATGGCGTATGCTACATTAGCAGAAATGCAAGCAAAATATGGTTCAGTAGGCGGAGTGATTACAAACGGAGGCGGAAGGGCGGCATCTGCAAGACTTGATTATGCGTATGCTAAAGCAGATGCAGACGAAGCAACAAAAAACGTCGTTGATACATATAACACACTGCTTGGGTTAAAAAAGCAGTTTGTTGCAAAGTCAAACGATATAAATTTGCCTCCCCCATCAGTTGATTTAACAGATTTCAAAGGTCAAGAAACAGCAAGAGAAAAAGCTGATAAAAAAGCCAAAGCAGAAGCAGAGCGATACGCAAAAGAAATGCTCGCGCTAGATCAAAAGTATCTTGGAGAGCGTGAAAGCATTTGGATTAAAAAGTTTGATGATGATTTAAAATCTCAAAAAACCTATAAAGATGATATTTTTCAACTTACTGCAACAGATTATGAAAAAACCCAAAAAACCATTGAGGATAAAGCACAGTTATATCGAGAGAGTGGGCGTACTGAAATAGAGATAGCTAATTTTGTATCACTTGCAAAAGGCGATATTTTAGAGAAAGAAATGGCTAAATTTGAAAAAGAAATGGATGATTTGGATACTAATTCTAAAAATAAATCAGACAAATGGAGTAGCTATTTATTAGATTCTAATATCAAGATGATAGATGCTCAAATTTCATTATCTGATAGTGCTATTTCGTGGGCAAATGGACTTGACGGAGTAGCGGCATCAGTTGTAAATGTAGCTGAAAAATTAACCAAGATTGGCGATATTGAGCTAAAAACACAAAAAGCAAAACTAGAGGCTCAACAAGAATATCAAAAAGGGATAATTGAGGCTGGGGCAAATCAAGAAAAAATATCTCTTGTAGAATCAAAATATGTTAAAGCTAAAATGGTTATTGATGAAAAATCAATAGATCAACAAATTCAAGGATACGGCTCACTTGCAGGTGCAATCGGTGGGATGATGAAGCAAGGCAGTAAAGAAGCTATAGCTATGCAAGCTATTCAGGGTACTCTTGCCATTATCCAAGGTATTAGAGTTGTAATGAATGTTGGAGCATCAGGGGATGGATATACAGCAATTGCAAGGATGGCGGCGGCTGCTGCTGTAGTTGCGTCTACTTTGCAAATTGCAGGATTAAATTTTAGCGGTGGTGGAAGCGGTGGCTCTTCAACTCCTGCACCTGCTACATCAATGGGAACAGTTCTAGGCGGTGGAGCTTATGGACAATCCGAAAGTATGACAGCTATCACTGACCTCTTAAGCTCAATACACACTTCGGAATACTCACAGCTTCGGGACATTAACCGTGCCGTAACTTCTATGTCAGAGAACATCCTAAGTGCAGTTACAAACATATTCAGAACTGGCGTAACTGATACAAGCGGAGTATCTTTGAATTCTGTACAAAATGGCATCACTTCTTCAATGGCTAAAGTAGACTCGTTCTTTAGCAAACTGACTGGCGGAATTATTGGCTTTGACCCAATTACAAGCTTTGCTAATAATATGCTTACTAAAATTGGTTTCGGTGGTTCATCTAAACAATACATTGCAGGGAGTGGCTTTAATGTTGCAGGCGGTACAGTCGGAGATAAAGCAAGTGGAAACGTAGGAGCTTCAACATACGTGGACGTTGAGACAGCATCAAAGAACTTTTGGGGTTCAGCCTCCTACTCCCACAATATTACAAGTACCGCACTAGATAGCGCATCATCACAATCAATTGCATTAATATACCGCTCATTCAGCGACACGATGTTGAGTATCAATAAAGGGTTAGGGCTAGACCTTGGTAGCAGTATCGCAGGGTACGCCGTTAAAGCGATTAATATCAGCACAGCGGGATTGACTGGCGAAGAAGTAGTTAAGAAGCTTAACGACACTTTCTCGGCTCTTGGCGACACGATGGCAAACGATGTATTCAGAACTGTTTTATCTCAGTACCAAAAACTCGGCGAGGGTATGCTAGAGACAGCGGTACGCGTCATCACAGAAAAAGAAGTGCTATTACAAGACCTTGCAAACGTAAACAAAACGATCACCGGAAACGTTCTAGACATCACTCAAAGCTTAGTAGATTTATCGGGTGGATTGACAAAGTTTTCCGATGCAAACTCATCATACTTTGAAAACTATTTTACCGATGCTGAAAAATCAGCGGTGTATCAAAAGAACTTAGAATCTGCATATAAATCTATGAATGTGACTATGCCTACAACTATCGCAGGCTTTCGCTCAACGGTTGATGCACTTGACCTAAACACAGCAAGTGGAAGAGAAACTTATGTTTCTTTGATGAACATAGCAGATGCTCAAAAAACCTATATGGACAGCTTGAAAGACCTTACCGATTTAGTTCCAAAGCCTGACATGATGCTCTCAAAAACCAATGACGGAACAGTCATTTTCAAACAGATTCAAGATGACAATACCACAATGAAACTCATGTACGCTGATATGCTTAGAACTATGAAATCAATGCTAACAATTCAGCAATTTGGGGTAGTAGTCGCATGAAAATAATCAAGCCAATTAATACTACCTTGGTGAGTTCTACAGTAGCAGATACTACCTATACAGCGTGGAATAGTGCGACGGCTTACACTATCGGGCAGTATGTATCTTTTACGAATCATGGCGAATATCAAGCATTAACGGCAAGTACGAATAAATCTCCTGACGTTAGTACACTGGAATGGAAGTTTTTAGGCACTACTAATAGATGGAAGCTATTCGACCAATTTTTAAATACTCAAACTATAAAAACAACTTCAATGCAATACCTTCTAACTGCTTATGACATACAAGCTATTTTCATAGGAAACATCACGAATGTGATTAGTGTACGAATCGAAATTATTGATAATCCTTCAAGTGTGGCAATTGAAGATGTTACACTTTCCGCAAGCAGAGAGCCTAAAAATTGGTATGAATACTTTTTTGGAGTTTTGAGCGGTGGAAACTATCGCACTTTACTTTATGAGCGGACTACATTATCCCGTGATGTATCAGTAAGAATTACGATAAATGGAGCTTTGGGAGTTTCAGTAGGAGTTGGAACTCTTATTATTGGTACTGTCAAAGATATTGGTTATATGAAGTACGGATTCTCACTTGGTTCACTCGATTATTCAACCGTCAAAACAGACATAACGGGTGCTACATATCTAAGCAAAGGAAACAGTGTAAAGATGCTCACGGGCACGAATTTCATCCCTACAACGCTTGCAGATGCTTGCTATGATGACTTAATAGAAATTCAAGGCGTACCCGCTGTTTTTTATGATGGCATTGAAGCAACACGCGTCTATGGGTTTATAAAGAAATTCACTATGCCTATTAAAACACCCGTCGAAACTTTAGTTGAAATTGAAATACAAGGATTAATATAATGGCAATATCACAGACAATAACAGCGTTACCAACTGCACCGACGACGGCCGATCCCGCATCATTCAGAGCGAGAGGTGACGCATTTTTAACAGCACTAAACACATTTGACGATGAGTTAAACACTGTCATTAGTCAAATAAACTCTACTGAAACAAACATCAATAGTAAAGAAGCAAGCGCAACAGCTTCGGCAGTATCGGCAAGTACTTCGCAAGCTATTTGTACATCAACTGCAAATTTTCAAGGTACATGGACGAATCAGACAACGGTATTGGGGCAAAGTTGGTATTACAATGGAGTGCTTTATAGAGTCCTTATTGCAGGAAATACATCGCCAATTGCATCACCAAGTAATTGGGTAGCGATTATTCAGCCAAGTGGTAAGAACTATATCATCAATGGAGGCTTTGATTACTGGAACTATGCTACATCACAGACTATGAGTGGATATGGCAGCGATGATAGATGGTATAACTTTAATTTCGGTTCAACTAAGACACACTCACAAGTAGCTTCAACAGATACTGAACGAGCTTTGTTTAGTGCAAGTAAGTTTTCACGTACTGTAGTAACAAGTGTTGTTGGGGCTACTAATAGGGTAGATAAATTTCAACGTATTGAAAATGTCACTAAACTTGCGGGTAAAACAGTAACTATTTCATTTTGGGCTAAAGCTAATTCAACTAAAAATATAGCAATAAACCTATGGCAAGAATTTGGTACTGGAGGAAGTAATTCCGCTACAATAACTGGATTAGGCAAGCAGTTAGTTTCATTAACATCTGCTTGGCAGAAGAAAACTATTACTGTATCAATTCCTTCTATCATAGGTAAGACATTAGGAACTGATGGCGTTCACACTACTTGTACTACTTTGCAGTTCTGGTTTGATGCAGGAAGTTCATATTCTGATGCCGTAGGTCTTGGACAACAATCAGGTACATTCGATATTGCAGAAGTCAAGCTAGAAGAAGGTTCAGTAGCTACACCATGGACTCCTTATGAAGGTGAATTTGGTGGAGAGATTCAGGCTTGTCAGCGGTATTATGAAGCCATTGTGCCAAAAATAATAAACTATAGATTTGCAACTTCTGGAAATGCGAATGGAGTAACTACCTTTCCTTGTTTGGTATTTAACACCATTAAGCGTATACCTCCCACTTCTGTACTATTCTCAACCCCTTCTACATTTAAAGTTGAACCGACATACGGATCAGTACAGGTATTGACTAATATCAGTGTTAATAGTGTTAATGTTAATGGATGCACATTTAATTGTACAGTCGGCTCAACTATAGCAAGCCTTAATCATACTTTACAAGCGGCAGACACTACCGCATGGATTAGTTTTTCGTCAGAATTATAAAAGGAGAAATAAATGAAGTTAAAAATATGTGGCAATGGCTTTAAAGATCTAGATAATCCTAATATATGGTACAGTAATGAGAATAGTGATGTAATACAATGGCTATCAGAAGGTAACGTCCCTGAGCCTGAGTTTACAGAAGCAGAGTTGGCTCAACGAGAGCTTAATAATAGTATCAGTGAAGCTAAGCAATATCTAGCATCTACTGATTACAAGATGACTATGGATTACTATGCAACTTTGACGTTAGCTGAAAGTAGTGAGCTCACATTGAAACGTGTAGAAGCTCGTGAGTTTATTAGGCTGAGTGTATGAAGTACTTAGAATACATTCTAATCCTTATTTGGCACGTACTATCCAAAGCTATTGGCTACGCATGGTTCTTTGCAGTAGTACCCTTTAGACGATATGCTAACAATGTAGTGTTTAACTATGTATTGCAAAACGGTATCTATTTGAAGCGGTTGAGAGAAAGAGAAATCGAATATATAAATGGTGAATTCGGCAAGTTTTATATTATTCGCCAATATCACGATACCCAAGGTGGCTTTATAGAATACCGAAAAGTATCTTGGCTTGAATACCAATTAGTCTTTTGGTTCATTTGGGGCTTTCTCGATGCTGATACTAACGATGATACGTTTGACGTTGGAAGAGTTGAAGAGTTACGTAAAGACTCTAAAGTGTGGAAGTTTCTACTCAAAGGCGCTACTCGTAAGCAGTATGGAAATAGTTTTGATTTAGGTGACGCTAGAGAGGATAACTTTCATTTCTTTGCCACTATGTTTTGGAACACACGCAATACAGCACAGAATTTCTTGTATATGCAGTTCCAAAAAGAGATTCAACCGTTCTTACATATTATAAGCGGCAGACAGTTTGGATGGGGTATCACTCCTGATGGCAAGGGCTATCAACTTTATTATGGAAAGGTATTGTGATTATGAGTGAAGGTGAAGTAATAGAGTTAGTTATTAGGCACGATTCAGCCATCGAGCACTTAGCGGAATCTTTAACTAGAATTGCTACTTCTTCTGAAAAGCAAGATGAAAAGCTTGATGTGGTTCTAACAGTAATAAGTCAAAACGCTCTTATCCTGGAGAAAATTGCTAACGTAGACAACACTCACAAAGAGTCAGTGCGTTTGCTTAATAGACGTTTCGATGATGATATAAAAATTAGAGAAATAGCAAGCACCATATTAAATACTCGTATTACTGCAATTTCTACAAAAGCAGACCGTGGCAGTTTTATTTATGATGTGTTGGTGGCTATTGCTGTTGCAATTCCAGTATTAGGCGTGCTTGGTTCTAGTTTAATGTGGCTAATTTCACATTACTATAAAGGATAGAAATATGGAAATTAAAGTAGTAAGAAAAAAAGGTACAGCAGGTTTTACGGAAGGTAGATTATATATAGATGGTGAGTTTGAATGCTTCACCGTAGAAGATGCGGATCGTGGGCTAGAAAGTGGAGGAGTTAAAATACAAGATAAGACAGCTATCCCGAAAGGTGTTTATCCTATTACTATTTCAATGTCAAATCATTTTAAAAAGATGCTAATTGAAGTGCAAAAAGTAACTGGATATGCAGGCGTTCGTATTCATAGCGGTAACAGCTCAAAAGATACAGAGGGCTGTATTATCGTTGGTTCAATTAATGACCGTGAAGACGACGACTGGGTAGGCGGTTCTAAAGTTGCTTATGAGCGTTTACACTCTAAAGTCAAACAAGCCTTATCGGCTAAACATACCGTCACTTTAGCGGTTGCATAGATGACTGAGTATTTAAAACAAATGCTATCAAATGACAGTAATAAATCATCAGCGCGCCTAATCAATTTTATGGGGGCGATACTTGGAGCTTCATTAATTGCGTATGATACAGCCATACACAGCAAACTAGACAGCACAAACTTAGGTCTATTTTTGGGGTATTGTGGCGGTGGATATATTGCTTCAAAAACGCTCGATAAGGTGGGCGCATGATGTGGACTCTAGCGCAACAATACTGGAAGCAATTAGCTGTTATTTGTTTGCTATCTTTAGTTTACTTTTATATTGTTGGGTTGAAGAGTGAGCTATCCGTAATTACCGGACAACTTAAAGCCGCACAAGCTGAAAAAATAAGCGATGATCTTCAAAAAGAAGCTTTGCGCTCGGCTATTTTAGATCAAAGCGATGCGGTGGATAAACAGCGCGTTGATGCGGTTAAAAAGCTTCAAGAGTTTAAGACGGCTCAATATACGATTATCGCTAAATATGAACGTGAGCGTGTTGCAGTGCGTGATTTGAATGGTTCTAATGAGTGCGATGCTATGCGTGAAATTATTAGGAGTGCATTATGAAAGATATTGTCACATTTTGGCTTAGTGTTTTAATACTTGGTGTAATTTTAATTTCCTTAGTAGGTTGTGCAGAAAAAATAGTTTATGTGGATAGAGTTGTAAAAGTAAATGTTCCAGTTCGGTGTATCGCGCCCGATGTGAGTAAATCGGTTCAAGGTAAAAATGATGCTGAGAGTTTGATTGGTATTGTTCAGGAGAGGGATGAGCTTAGGAAGGCTGTTGAGGTATGTAGGTAATTTACTTAGCTTTATCCTCTTCCACGCATCTACAGCTCTTACACTCTCCGGTATAGGTTCTTTTAATTATACTCATCATATTCTCGGAGTTCATGCCATAGTAGTAAATCATCAAATCGGTTTTATTGTCTGCAGTAGCATTCATCGTTGCACCAAACCTCATCTGTTTACCAAAGCCACCAATTACATAGGTGTAGAGCTCTGCCTCTTTCAAGTCACCATATAGCTGACCGTATGTAGTAAGCGCCCCAGTAATTAACCCCATATCAAAACACTCATGAGATTTTTCTAGGCTATTTTTGAATAAGTATTGGTAGTTTTAGTTTACTGAATACTTTTGCTTTAATACGCTTTGGTCATTTTTAATTTCATTGAAGCTTGATGAAGTGCATCCCGAGAATAAGAATATCATTACGAAACTAATTATTATTTTTAGCATCGGTTAGCCTTTTATTAAAATTTCATATTCGATAAAGTGAGCCTCACCAACTCGTATTGATAGTAATCGTGGTATGATTTTTTTTACTAGATCATTTGATACTATATCATCTGCAATATCAGCTTCTACGTATCCAATTTTTTTACTGCCTTGATCATTTTTACCATATATGGCTATAGCATTATCATCATATTTATTATTTGGTTCTCTTCTAAAAGATAGTGATAGATTATTGCCATTAACCCACCATTCACAGCTATCTCGTCTAAAAGTTACTCCTGCAATAAAAAAGCTTTGATCCTGATATACGGTGTATCCATCCAGTATGCCCTCCAAATTGATCGGTATTTCTACCGCCTCTTTTTTTGGCTGAGGTTCATTTTTATTTTGTTTTTTTTGCTGATCTTTTTTACGGAATATGAAGTATGCAACAATTAATAAAAATGCTATTGTGAGTTCCAAAAATAAACCTTTTTTGTTTATTGTATCTTTTTATCGTTGAATCCGTAGAATTACTTTTCCGATAATATGAAAAGTACGTTGATCTTCCGTTGGGTTATATTCCATACTCTCGAATGATTGGTTATCGCTCAAAACCTTAATAATCATATTTCCCGCTTGCAATCGCTTTACAAGTAAAATTCCATCCCATGACAGAACATAGATACCATCACCGCTGAACTGCTCTTCAAGCTCTATAACCACGTAATCATCTTCGCGTAGTGTTGGGTTCATAGAATCACCACGAACTCGCACCGCTTGTATATTATCTAACTGTGGAAGTATTTTAAATAGCATACGATCAAGAGTTAATACCCCATTCGCTTCAACTTCAAAATGCTCAATCCCGTTAATCAACTTTGAACCGCTTGTAACTGCTGACATAATTGGAACCTTTATTGTATCGGGAGCAAGACTCCATGAAAGTCCTTGACGCTCAGTATGCCCTCCAAGTCCATTTAGGTAGTGATCTCCCTCTCCCGTAATCAAATAAACTGGGTTCAGTCTATATTTTTCAACTAAGAAGTCAATTTCTTTGCCTTCAAAGCCTTTTTTTGACGTAGTAGCTAAATATTTTATTCTACCTACTGGAACGCCCATAAATACGGCTATTTCATCATAGTTTGAGAACCCTTGAAGCCTCTTTATCATATCAAAAACATCTCTAATGTGTTCCATTTAGCTACTCCTTAGACAAATTTATTGACTAAATACTTGACACGGTCAAAAATATTGACTATAATTTGACTGTTAGAAAGTAATATCGACTAAAAGTTAAAAACCTTTAACCATAGTTTGACCATTATATCAAAAATAAGGAGTTTTTTTGTCAATTATTGAAGTGAATAAAGAAAAAATCCTTAAAGATTACCCATCAATAAGAAGCTTTATTAAAGATTATGGGTTAACAACCCCCCATTTTTACGCGATTGTAAGCAAAAAGCAATGGGGATTTCAAGAGGGAAGTAAATCGTATAAAGTTTTTAAGAAAATGGAAGCTGGCGGATATTTAAAACGTAATGAATGCGTGGCCTGAGATGGTTACTAGAATAAGCACGACCCCTGAAACGGTCGCACTAAATAAAGAAGGAACAGCAATGTTACCACAAATGAATGTAATAGTAAATGAAGTTGAGGTTCACCTCGTATCGGTTGATGGAAAAGTTTTTGCAAACTCTTTGGATGTTGCGGCAGTTTTTGAGAAAAGACACGATGATGTTTTAAAAAAGATTCGTTCTTTCAGCGAAAGAGGTCTCCGCAATTTTACCGACACCTCTTATACAGATGAAAGCAATAGACAAAGTCCAATGTTTGAAATGAACCGAGATGGTTTTATTTTTCTTGTAAGTAAATTCACTGGTGCAAAAGCTGAACAATGGCAGTTAGATTTTATCGACGCATTTAACCAAATGGAAAAATCAATTTATAAACCAGTCGTTTTAACAAATGACGAGAAGCTTGCCGTAATCGCACAAAGTACTATTGAAGTATCTTCAAGAGTTGAAACAGTAGAGCATAAAATAGTAGAGATTGAGCAAAAAATGACTGCTAACTATGCTCAACAACAAAAACTACAAAAACAAGTAAAAATTAGAGCGCATACCCTCCAAAACATTCACAATCTACCAAAAGAATATAACCGCAAATTGTATTCAGGTATTTACCGCGAAATGTATACCCACTTTGAAGTTCCTTCTTATAAAGATATTCCAATGGTTAAATTTGACGAAGCAGTTAATTTTATCCAATCGCTACCACTTGAACGAGTTTTAGCAGCCTAGCCATACCCTCACAATCCCCTCTTAGGAGGTGATTAATGAGCGTAGCTCAAAGTCTATGGAGTTCATAGCGATACTATAAGTCCACCAAGTCAATGGATTAACCGCGCCGTAAAACCTCTATTAAGTTGGAGTTGTTTGCAATGGGACAATAGCGCAAAGAAAGCTTTTAATGATGCACACAGCGTTTCCGACAAATGACGTTCAGTGTGTTTCAAAGAGAGTTTAAACCTTCAATAAACCAATATCAGAGTGTTTCTACCGATTGCTATTAGGTAGAAGTCAGCAGTTGATCGGGTGATGGTATTGGTGTATTGAGGGTTTTGAGTGGAATACGGGATTAACTGATTCATCGGTTGCAACCATAACGAACATCGGGCGACGCACTCACTACTTGAAGAAACGGACTGCTACGAACAGCCCGCAATATCCAAATTAACAAAGGAATACGAAATGATACACCAAAAACAAGAAAAAAAGATTTTACCACAAAAACGAATAAAGGTTAACAATAATGCTGAGATTTGAGATTGATAAAAAGAAAATGATGACAGATAGTGGTGGATCAGTAACTTCATTCTGTAAGAGACATGGAATTGACTATCGAACACTTACAAACATAATGGCTTCAAAGCGTAAGAGATTTGATGAAGGCAGTAAGGCGCAGTCTGTAGCTGAAAGATTGATATCTTTAGGCATTGCAAGATGGGAAGAAACTCAAATTAGCGCATAACCTCTAATAGAGTCCTCTCGGGAGGGCTTATATGAGCGGTTAAACGTTCAGCTTTGGCTCCATGACGTTCATGGTAAGCCCTTTTATACTGCCCCACAAGCTAACAAGTGCAGTCAATAAAGTATCTCAATGGTTGGAACCAGTGGGGATGATACTTATAAAAGCTTTTAATGATGCACACAGCGTTTCCGACAAATGACGTTCGGTGTGTATCGCTAAAGGCTTTGAGTGTAAGAGTTGTAAAACCGTTCTATAAAACCCGTCACAACACGCAGGGTCACTCACTGTCTTAAACGGACTGCTACGAACAGCCCGAAATATCCAAATTAACAAAGGAATACGAAATGATACACCAAAAACAAGAAAAACAGCGTTTACCGCTAAAACGTACCGGATTACGGATTGTTAAAAAGAAGTCAGACATAACCCACAACATCCTACATTGTGGCTCAGGGTGGATGGAATTATGAAAAAGATTGAAACGATTATGAATCGGTTCGAAAACTGGATGGAAAAAATGGGAACGAGGATTTTTTGATGAGCCTATTTGACGAACCACCAAAAGGGTTATCAACAATAAATCTATTCGCTGACAAAAAAACGAAATGCGAATTTTATAACGATAACTTCCAAAACTACAAACGATACGGGATAAGAAAAGCTCAACTTGTTATCGCTGACATTCCCTATAACTTAGGGATTAACGCTTATGCAAGCTCGACAGAGTGGTACATAGACGGTGATAATAAAAAAGGTGAGAGCAAGAAGGCTGGAAAAGCTTTTTTTGGTACTGACTTTAATTTTAATATCGCTGAATATATGCACTTTTGTAGCAAACTCCTTGTTAAAGAGCCGAAAGAAACTGGTAAAGCTCCTGCAATGATCGTATTTTGTGCGTTTAACCAAATGCAAACGGTTATGGATTACGGCAAAAAATACGGGTTTAAAAATAGTTACCCCATCTTTTTTATCAAAGATTATTCCCCACAAGTTTTAAAAGCAAACATGAAAATCGTTGGAGCGACTGAGCACGCAGTTGTTTTATATCGGGAAAAACTTCCAAAGTTCAACAACAATGGAAAGATGGTTTTTAACTGGATGAAATGGAATAGTGACTCAAAGAATATCCCAAAAATTCACCCAACACAAAAGCCCGTAAATGTGCTTGCGGAATTGATACGAATATTTACCGATGAGGGCGACGTAGTGATCGACCCATGCGCGGGTAGTGGCTCAACGCTTCGAGCGTGTGCGGAACTAAACAGACACTCATACGGCTTTGAAATATCAAGAGATATGTACAAAAAAGCTAAAAAAGAAATGTTATTACAATGAAGGAAATTGAATGATTAACAAACGCCAAAGAGACGAATTACTCCTCTCGTTTTTTCCTAAAGAGAAAGAGATTTTAGTAAACGCATACAACCTCCAAAAAGAGCTACAGCAAAAAGACGAAATAGAACGAGCATTGATCGACTTAACAACTCGCTTTATGGCTTTAAAAGACAAACTGGAACAAACGCGCTATGAGGTTTTTGAGCTGAAAGCGACTGCTCCATATTATGAAAGATTTGAGGTAGTAGCATGAGCAAATTAATCCAACCAATGACAAACGAACAATATCACGCCCACCCTGCACTTGGTTCAACAAACATAAAAGAGATCCTGAAAAATCCTTACAAATTCAAAATGGGTGTTAAAAAAGAACAAACCCCCGCGATGGTGATGGGTTCCGCTATTCACTGCATGGTTTTAGAGCCTCACCTATTCGATGAGGATTACGCAATAGCCCCTCAGTACGACGGAAGAACGAAAGAGGGAAAAGCTATCAAGGAAGAGTTTGAAACTCAATCAATCGGGAAAACTGTGTTGAGAAATGATGACTATGTTATCGCCAAAAGTTGTGCCGATGCAATACTTCAAAGCGATGCAAAATGTTTCTTTCAAGGCGGTATCGCTGAAAAAGAATTCTTTGGAGAAATTGACGGTATCGAGGTTAAATGCAAGCCCGATTATTTCATTGAAGAGTTAGGACTGGTCGTTGATATTAAAAAGACGGTCGATGCTTCAAAGGATGGATTTGCCAAAGCGTGTGCTAATTTCGGTTACCACGTGTCGGCTGCACACTACATCGATACTTTACGCTCAATCGGAAAGCGAGTTGATAAATTCGTACTGGTATGCGTTGAGCCTGAATTTCCATTCATGGTGGCAGTGTATGAATTCTGTGAAGCGGATTTAGATTTAGGACGCGAGAAAGTCAAACAAGCCATTGAGATTTACAAGCGTATTGATGAATTCGACAAACCGTTGTATCGAGACAAAGAGGACACGACGCAACTTGCTCAAACTATTGTGCTTCCATCGTATGCACATTATCAAAATAATTAAGAGGTTGAAGTTATGAAATTAGAGCAATTCAATGAAATGGTAGCATCGGTTGAAGCAGAACAAAGAGCTATTTTTAACAAAGCAAAAGAGCTAAAAAATAATGGCGTTACTGTTCTTAAAGAGTACGAAAAAATAGGGGCTATGTCGCACGGTTGGTGGTCACATAAAGGGTTAGTCATAAAAGTAGAAGTCCAATGCGATACGCTCAAAGGCATGGACATTGAAGATTTAATTGAAGAGCTAAACGAGCTTATGAAAGGATATGAATCTTGCGATGGTATTGCAAAAAGTGCAATTAAAAACGAGGTAGATGTTGGTAATGAGTATATTTCATATATTGGATATAAGTATGAATATTATGAGCTTTCAGAAGAAAAACTAGAAAGTGAAATTATGCGCTTATGTCGTGAAAAAATTGCAGAAGAATTAAAGCCAATCGATGTTGAAAAATCAGTTATTCCAGATTGCAAAATCGTTCAATTATTTAGAGATGGCTCGATTGATTGGGAAACTTTACAGAAAATTACATATAAAAATTGCCAAATATAAGGATAAAAAAATGAGCGCATTAACAGTAAGAGATCAGGCAATTAGTAGCGGATTGGTTGCAAAACAAAAAATGATTACCTCCCTACTTATGGGGGATAAATCAAAATCAGATAAGTTCTTGGCCACGGCCGTCAAGGTAGCAGGTGATAGCAAATTATCAGCGTGTAAAGTTGAATCGGTAATCGATGCGTGTATCTTGGTTGCTCAGTTGGGATTAGATTTAAATCCCGTTATCTCACACGCATATCTTGTCCCGTACAAAGACAGTGTGCAAGTGATCGTCACAGCTCGCGGATATACAGCAATCGCAACGCGTACCGGATGGAAGATTAAAAGTTTCATTGTTTACGAAGATGACTTTTTCAATTACGAGATAAACGGCTTCCAAGAAACAATCACTTTCCGTAAAAATCTTGATACAGCTGGCGAAACGTTCAAATACGCAGTAGCAATGGCAGAAAGCCCAGATGGTGAGCTTTATATCGAAGTTATGAATAAAGGGCAGGTAGACAAAATTAGAGCTACAAGCCAAAGCGGTGGCAAGACTGACAAATGGGGCAAACCTACAATTTGGGAGCAATGGTACGATCAGCAAGCACTTAAAACGGTAATTAAACGACTTAATAAAAAGCTTCCACTCGGTGAACAAATGATGTTAGCCATCGCATCAGATGAAAATACAATCGAAACAGTTGAAGCAATTGAAAGTCCAAAGAACGTTGATTTAAACGCAATGATGCAAACAAAGGTAGCACCGAAAGTCGAACCAATCAAAGAGGCAGAAGTTATCGAGCCTGAACTGTCAGGATTGGAAAAATTCTTTAACGGTCGCGGTATGACAGACGATGAGAAAAGCAACTTCATAAAGTGGGCAAATATCACCGATGAAACAGAAGATGGATTTTTAGCATTAGGTCAAGGAAAATGTGAAGAAATCTTGGAAGAGTTTTATGCTGAAAAAGAGGCGGATATAAACGTATGAATAGCAACCTAAAAAAAGCAATTCAATATTACGAACTGCATCAATCGCTTTCGTTTCACCACGTGGGGCAGAAGTTTTTTATCGATGCTCAATACTTACAGCAAAAATGGGCTGAATATCAAAACAATAAAAAGGTAAAAAATGCTTAAAAAATTTGACAAAACATACGAAGAACAACAAAAGTCAATCCGATTTTATCGAATAATTACGGCTTTATTATCTGTAATATTCCTTGTAATTACTCTTAAATATGAAAGTGAAAATAATGCTCTTCTTGGGGAGCTTACTGTTCAAGTGAAGGCACATGAAAAGCTTTCTATCACGTATGATACTTTGAACCGTGATGTCGTTAGTGGCTCGTGCCTTCTACGCTCGCAATTATGACCGGAATATCGAAAGCCGATCAACTAAAACGCAATGCACCGCTAAAAGAAAAACCATTCAAATCAAAACATTACTTAGCGTGGTTTCACAGCCAAGGCTTCGGGTGTATAGTTTGCGCCAATCCACAGATAGAAGCCCACCACGTAAAAGAACATTCAAGCGACAATAGAGACGATCGGTACATTTTGCCACTATGTGAATACTATCACCGATACAGCGAATTTATGTCCCCTCACGGCTCACCTAAAATATGGCGTGAAACCTATCCGCTCGATGTTCAAAAATCAATCGCTACGAAATTATTTGAGGTATGGAAGAATGAATCTATGGATACCGATTAAACCACAACCCGCACCACGACCACGAGTTACAAGAAACGGAACGTACAACGATCCAAAATATACAAACTACAAAAAAGCTATCTCCATGATAGCAAAGTCAAAAATCAAAACCCCCACGATGTCACCAATATTTATGAAGATTGAATTTTTCTTTGAGATTCCGAAATCATGGAGCAAGGTTAAAAAAGATGGAGCTAAATGGCATATATCTCGACCTGACACGGATAATTTGGTAAAGGGTGTGAAAGATGCGTTAAATGGTATCGCGTACCGTGATGATGCTCAGGTGTGCTTTTTACAAGCACGTAAACAATACGCTCAAACGAGTGGTATTTTAATTGAAATTGAGGAAATTTTATGAAAGCATTAATGGTTATTTTATTTATAGTTGCACTTTTGGGAGTTGCGTTTTTATTTTCAGTAGGACTGACATGGGTTATCTGTTGGGCGTTTGGATTGCAGTTCTCATGGAAAATTGCAGTAGGTGTATGGATTTTAGTGATTATTTTAAAATCTATTTTTGGAGCACGTAAATGAGCTTTAACAAAATAATTCTAGTTGGAAATTTAACAAAAGAAATTGAGCTTCGTTACGCTCAATCAGGAAGCGCAATCGCAAACACATCAATTGCAACGAGCCGAAAATTCACTGTAAACGGTGAGAAAAAAGAAGAGGTTTGTTTCGTTAATTTAACCTTTTTTGGACGTTCAGGCGAAATTGCCAATCAATACCTTCGTAAGGGTTCAAAAATACTCGTTGAGGGACGATTGAATTTCGACCAATGGGTTGATAAAGAGGGGCAAAAACGCTCTAAACACTCCGTAATCGTTGAGACAATGCAAATGCTTGATACTAAGCCGAAAGAAGAATACGGGCAAAGCGAACAACAACCATACACCCCACCAACACCAACCTACGAAGCACCTGCACGACATACAGACTACAAACCTGCACCGCGCCAAGAGATGCCGAAAAATACTCTTCCTGAGATAGATATAGATAGTGAAGAAATCCCATTTTGAAAGAATAAATAATGAAAAAACAATACAAAAATTTTACAATTGAACCAACAAATGGCAAATGGTGGGTAGTTCGCAAAGATGGAAATCTTATCGCACGAACTCCCGATGAAGAAAGTGCAAGGCAAAAAATTTGGTTAGAAACTGAACTTACGATGCCGATTACCGATGATATGATGGAAATACTAAAATGAAATAAAAACAACGATGCGGAAACGCCACAACACTAAACGGAAAAGAAATAAACAACGTCGCGCTAAATAGAAGTGGAATTCCTCAATTAGGTGCTAATCATAGCTTCCTCACAATCGGAAAAAGTAGGAGTGTAAAAGATCGAAGTAAGAAGGTTGAGGTATGACAAGAGAAGAATATTTTGAAAGATGGAATTTGCAAGTTACAGGTCTTGGAAAAGTTATACTTACTAACAAGTATATTGATTTCCTTGAACAACGCATAAAAGAACTAGAAACACCTAAAAAATGCGATGATTGTATACATTATGATGGTGATTTTGAAATATACCCATGCAGTATATGCTCTTATGCTTTTAATGATATGTACGAACCAAGGGAATAGGTATGACTCCATACGAAAGATATTGCGCTCAAATGAAAGAGCGCGGATTGAAACCAACAATGAACGAAGTGCAACTCCATGAAGCATGGGGCATTAAAACTGAAGCCGATCATATCCCGCTTGTAGCTCGCAAAAGTGCAACTGGCAAAAGAGTCGAGCCGTCACTACATAATCATGGGGCTAACAAAAAAGATACCAATCCACCACTAAAAGTGAACCTCTTAGACACTCCAAAGCCAACATCAAACGAGCTTTTGCAAGTTCTTGAAAATAGACTAAACGCAAAGAAAAAATCCCCAAAGCTAAAGGCTGTGAAGCCTCCAAAAATCAAAGCGGTAAAAGTTCCGAAGCCTCCGAAAGTATCAAAGCCAAAGGCAGTTTTGAAATATTCTACCCCCGAAGAGAAACGATTACGTACGAATATGTTATATGCGGAACGAATGAAGAAGAAACGGGAAGCGGAAGGGAAAACGGGACGGTTCTTGATGGAGAGTCTATCTCCGGAAGAACAATTGGAGCACAAACGAATTCAACGCAAACAGTATCGAGAAGCTCACAAAGCAAAATACGGTGTGAAAGTATTAAATGTAGAAGAGATCGAACGCAAGAAACAAATCGCGCGGGAATGGTACGCTCGGAACAGAGAGAAGCGATGGATTGTACGCAACGAATACATAGCAACCAATCCCGAAGCGCGAGCACTGAAAAATCAAGCAGTACGAGTATGGGAAGAGAAGAACCGCGAACACCGTCGGGAATATTCAAGACAATGGGCGTTAGCGAAACGGAAGAAATTGAGAGAAGAGACTTTGGCAGCATAAACGATTATTTCGATGCGATTGAAGCTCAACAGATTTTAAAAAAGATGAGAAACAAAAATGGCAAAATTAACACACGGTGAGCACGTTTTTATAAAGAGACAAAACCTTGATTTTACGTTGTCTCTTGATAGGATGGTGCAATGTTTAAGCAAGCAAATTCCACCGCGCATGAGCTACGAAAAAGTAATGACGTATTACAAAAATAAACTAAATTGTGTTTGGGAGAGTTTGAAATGAAAGAGTGTATCGAATTAGAACACAGCGATGAATACCAACGCGGATATGCAGATGGAATCGAGAGTTTTAGAGCTACGTTTGAGAGCATTACACAACCTAAAACGTGTGAAACTTATAGACGATACCGTCCATGGAAATGTACCGATGGAAGTTTTCTTGATATTGGAGACTGTGATTATGATATTCGCTATGGAAGAGAACTTGTAGATGAGAGCTATCAAGGATTTGTAAAAGATGATTTTGGATGTACTGAATATGAACAAAAGGTAATCGAATGAATAAACAAATAACCCCCAATTCAGACCGTTTCGCATTCTCATTAGGGCTATTCCTTGTAGTCCTAATCGACCAAGTTACACCCGACGAAGGAGCTTTTAGAGCTGACGTAATGGCAATCATGGGCGCATTAAAAAAACGACATTTGAAAGAAGAACGACAACGTAATCAAAACTATTTTAAAGCCGTAGCGTTTGCAGGTGAAGCGTATCGTAGAGCGATGGACGAAATGACCGGAACAGACGTAACGATCAACGCAACAATCGCAAGAATATTTATGCAACACAAAGAGCTTTTAAAGCGGGTATACGGCTTAAACGGTAACGCCATTGAGTCACTTACTAAAAGCGGTATTCAAACAAACGTGATGGCAAGTGTGCGTGTATCTAACTGTTTTATGAAACACTTGAAAGTGTGTTATGGGATTGAAGAGATTACGAAAAAGAAAGTGAGGATGGTAGCATGAGAGAGATAGAAACGAAGTCATATTGTGAAAGGAAAATAATATGTTGCAAGAGAAATTTGAAGAGTTAAATAATAAGCTTGATCAAGTCTTGAAAATTCACAAATCATTACCTGAATGGTATCCAATAACGAAAATTTTTGCGGATGAGTGTGGATATAGGACTGTTTGGGGATTAACAAAATGGTGCAGAAGTAATTTAAGACCTGATGATTTTGTAAAGCGTGGCAAGTTTTGGTTCATACATGTAAGATCGTTATCGCATGTAAAAATGAAAGCATCTTAGTGTAAAATATGTCGTTCAATAGCCGACATATCAAGGAGAAATCATGATACGTCGAATCTATGAAAATCAACACGGCATTATAACATTAGATAGCGATATATTCGGAGAAAGAAAGAGACTTTCTACTGGTAAAAAGAGTGATAAGTATCTACTCAAATATTATGAGAAGAATTTTGAAACCGAATATAAAAAACTCTATGATGAAAAGTTCAACGTTAAGCCTGATATTACCGATTTAACACTTCGAGAATATGGGAAAATGATCTTAGAATTAACGAGCTGTAATCGAAAGAAAAACGTTCAAACTCACGTAGAGCGTATTTTTAGATTGACTTGCGATTTTAAGATGATGGGTAAATTGTTCGGCGATATGATGCTGAATGATATTAAACCGACTCATATCTTAATGTGGCAAAAAGATTGTGGGCTTGCGAGCCAAACGATAGCAAGCCATAGAGTTTATATTGGAATGGTATTGCAAGCAGCAATGAATGACGATATTATCCGAAAGAATCCGGTCCCGTTGGTAAAACTGCCAAAACGGGTTCCGGTACGTAAAAAGAACTTTTACAATGAGGATGAGATCAAAACAATCATTGGAGTTGCAAAAGGTCAGTTAAAAAATTACATTCAGTTAGCGTGTTTCACCGGATTACGCGGATCAGAACTTATCGCTTTAAGATGGAATGATATTGACTTCGACAAAAATGTTATTCGGGTTGATACTCGTATCGTTGATGGCGAAGAGGATATAACGAAATCAGGTAAAACACGATTCGTTCCTATTTTCAAGCAAGCAATGGAAGCAATAAGTAAACAGCGTATTTTTAGTGGGTTACGTGAATTCGTATTTATAGCGCATCATGGCGGATCACTTTATGATTCCGACGTAATGCAAAAAGCATTTAGAAGATTATTAGATAAGCATGAAATGGAGAGTGGAACAATTCACGATCTAAGACGCTCGTTTAATACGCTTTTGAAGCAATACGGATACCCGACTGATTGGATACTGGATATTATGGGTCACATGGACGACAAAGTAAACCGCAACCACTACACTGGGACTTTGCGCGTAGATATGACAAAATTGGATAGAATAGCATTATAATAACGCATACACTATGGCAACTATATGGCAACCTTTGCCAAATAGGGGCTTAAAAGCCCACAATATAGGGCTTAACCGATATGTGATTAAAATAGCTCATTATATTGTGTGGAGGACTTTGATGGCATTGTTTGCAAAAAAAACTGAATTGTCCACTACTACCTCTCAAATACCTTCTATTGTGATTCGAACGAGTAATGTCGCCAAAGAGTTGATGGGCGTTGCTAGTAATCACAAAGTATCTATCAAAACACTTGATTTTAGACTTTTAGAAACACAAACTTTTATCCGTCTTCTCACGGATGGTGACGATTGGATTGAGGTAAATCCAGAGGAACTTGAGGACATTACTGAAGAGATGTATCTAAACCCGAAATTTGAACTCAAGCAAATTTATGAAATAGAAATTTTTACGATAACACAAGCTGGACCTTTAGATTTATTAGATATTTCTATTGCCGGAAATGGAACACTGTGCAAAATTTATTTGACGATCAAAGCGGGCAGTGTAGCGACTTACAATGAAACATTTGAGAGTAATTTTTTTGAACTTATTAAAAAGAAAAAGCTAAGAGCTAATGTGTTTATCGGTATGTTTGATTCAATGATGTCGTCTAACTTGTCTGAAGTCATTGCGAAAGTAAGAATCAATGGAACGTATCAGTTTGAAACACAAGAACGTTATATTGTTGCTGAAGGGTTCGAGCCTATCTTGACAATTGATGACAAGCTTATATTGCATTATGACAAAAAACATCAGGATATGGACGAAGATGGCAGAATTAATTATGCTAAGCGCGGTTATATTGTCAGTGTAGTGAAAGATGATTTATTGATTGAATACATTAAACCCATCAAGGGGACGTTAGGTCGAAATGTTCGAGGCGAATTGATTGTTCCAAAAGAGCCTGTTATCCGTAATGAGCCTACTTTTACCATTAGTGACAAAATTAGACGTGATGAGAGTGATACGACGGTAGGTTTTTATGCATCTGTTGGTGGATATGTGACATTCGAAGGCGGGATGTATGATGTCAAAACTGAAATGGATGTGAGTGAGATTAGTTTTCGCTCTACAGGCTCCATTGATACTGAACTGGATGCAGATGTATCGATCAATGTCAAAGAGAAAGACTCTCTCAAAGATGCCATTGGTGTAGGAATGGTGGTAACCGTAAATGTTATCAATGTTGAAGGAAATGTAGGAGCTGAAGCTAAAATTACTGCACACAAAGCAAATATCGAAGGACAAGTACATAGCAGTGCGACGGTCATTGCTGATGAGTTGTCCATTAATATTCACAAAGGCAAAGCGTACGGGAAAGAAATTCATATTACTCGACTTGAACATGGTGAAGTTGAAGGAGATCGTGTTTTCATTACCCAAGCTGTTGGCGGAAAAGTGCGTGCAAAAGAGATTTTTGTTGAATTATTAGGATCACATACAAAGTTGACTGCATCTAAGAGTATTGAAATTAAAAAACTTCAGGGCGGAGAAAATGTTTTAACAATCGATCCTCTTTTGAATGAATCACGTGATAGTTTAGATGATGAAGAAATAAAAATGAATGAAGCCAAGAAAGCGCTTTACAGTGTTGAAAAAGAGCTTTTAGAGTATGAGAATACTATGAAAGAGAACAAGAACTCCTATGAGGATATTAAACAAAAATTGATTCACTATAAACGAAATAATATCGCTCCCCCTTCCGTATATGTCCAAAAATATCAGCAGTTTTTGCAGTTTCGACGTAAGCTTGAGTCATTACAGGATGAATTTATTGAAAAACAATCGTATCTTACCCTTATTAGCAATCAACATACGTCATTGCAAAGTGAAATTTTTGAGGCACGTATTGTTAATCATGATCTTTGGCGTAACTATAATGAAATTGTTTTCAAATTGATCGAGCCTCGTATTGATGTCACTTATTTTCCAGCAGATAACAGTGATGAAAATGTTTTGGGACTGCATGAAGATGAAGAGGGTGAATTTAGTATTAAGGTTTTGAGTAAATGATAGTAGGACTAATCGGTAATATCGAGCATAAAGAACCTAATAAACTTCATTTAGAAGTAAATGGAATTATTTATGAAGTGTTTATTAGTCTCCATACCTATGGTGAATTAACAACTCAAAATGTGCGATTGCATATCAGTCATATTGTACGTGAAGATGCACAGCAGCTTTATGGATTTTCCCAAAAAGGTGAAAAAACGCTTTTTGAGGGGATGCTGAAAATCAACGGGATCGGGCCAAAAGCAGCTCTTGCAATTTGCAGCACCTTTACGCCGGAGCAGTTTGCGGGTATTATTTCATCTAAAGATGTCAATGCATTAAAAAAAGTTCCGGGGATCGGTCCCAAAAGTGCCGCTCGAATTATGGTCGAATTGGCTGGATTCGATGCGATATTGCTCCAAGGCGATACATTTACGACCAGTGCATCTAGCGAAGCATTAATGGCGCTTGAATCACTTGGATTTAAAAAAGAGGTGATTGTTAATGCGCTTAGTAAGTGCAGTGCAACTGATACCCCAACGCTAGTCAAAGAAGCGTTAAAGCAACTGCAAAAATTCTAAAAGGAAAATAATGAAATTAGCTATTTTATTCGGCGGAGCGAGCTTCGAACACGAAATCAGTATCGTTAGTGCGATTACGGTCAAAGGAAAACTCAGAGGATTTGATTTAAGCTTTATCTTCTGTGATCAGGATCATCGTTTTTATCTCGTGGAAGGCTCTAAGATGAAAGCGGTTACTTTTTCTCGCGGTGAACATCTTAAAATGCCTCAAATTTCTTTGATGAAGGGTGGTTTTGAGCAGAGAGGGATGTTTGGCTCCAAGATGCACACAATGCCAATTTTGAACCTTATCCATGGTGGAGACGGTGAAGACGGCACTATCGCGGCTTTACTGGATTTTTACGGAATTTCGTTTATCGGACCTCGTAAAGAAGCGTCGATGCTCAGTTTTGATAAGCATTACACCAAATGGCTCGCCGCATCTTTGGGGGTTAAAACTCTTCCTTTTGAAGCGATTACCCAAGAAAAGCGTAATGCGATTACCACACAGTATCCTTTTATTGTTAAACCTGCACGTTTAGGAAGCTCTATCGGGGTCAGTATCGTTCGTGAGGCCAGTGAGCTTGACTATGCGTTGGATGTCGGATTTGAATTTGATGAGGTAATGCTGATCGAGCCATTTATCAGCGGAGTAAAAGAATATAACCTTGCCGGTTTCAGTGCGCGCGGTGAGATTACTTACTCTATCGTTGAAGAGCCTCAAAAAGCGGAATTTTTAGATTTTGAGAAAAAATATCTTGATTTTTCACGTTCCAGCACTGTAGCTGAAGCATCGATTCCTGAAGCTCTCGTTCAACAGTTGCAAGCAGCATTCAAAACGATTTATACACCGTTGTTTGAGGGTGCACTGATTCGTTGTGATTTCTTTGAGATCGAGGGTGCAGTGTATCTCAATGAGGTCAATCCGATTCCTGGTTCGATGGCAAATTACCTATTTGAAGATTTTAGTGCTTCTATCACAAAATTGTTAGGCTCCCTCCCTGCTAAAAAAGAGATTCGAGTACAGTACGATTACATTCACTCTATCTCACAAGCTAAGGGCAAATAAACGTGGCAGTAAAATCGTTCCTCTATAAGGGCAATGGATTTGCCATTAGCTATGAAATTCTCAATCCTGCGCAGAAAAAAGATATTATATTTTTACACGGATGGGGTTCTTCGAAAGCGTTGATGAAGCAAGCCTTTGGGCGTACTCTTCCGGATTTTCGCCATATTTACATCGATATGCCTGGATTTGGTGGGAGTAATTGTGATGTTGCTCTTACTACTGAGGACTACGCTGCTATTATGGAACTGCTTTTACATGAGATAGATGCTTCTAAAGAGATTGTTTTAGGACATTCATTTGGCGGAAAAGTTGCTACACTGCTTAGCCCGGATCTATTAGTTTTAGTTGCATCTGCTGGGATTTTAGTTCCGAAACCGTTCAAAGTTCGTGTCAAAATCGCTCTCTTTAAAATTTTAAAATTGACAGGACTCACATCGTTACGTCGTTTTTTCGTTGCTCCTGATGCAGCCGGAATGTCTGAAGCAATGTATCAAACGTTTAAAAATGTCGTAAATGAAGATTTTAGTAAGCACTTTAAAGCATTTAAAAACAAGGCCTTATTGTGTTTTGGAAAGACGGATACGGCAACGCCTTTGTGGACGGGTGAAATGATACATACACTGATTACAGATTCACGATTGGTGGCGTATGAAGGGGATCATTATTTTCTTTTTAAAGAGGGAAAATTAATTGCAAATGAGATTGAGAAAAATTTGAGAGGAAATTAATGGATAATATACAGTTAATCAGTTTTATGAGTAATACTATTTTTGTCATGGCACTGGGATGGTATTTGATTACCAATCTACAATGGTACGATTATCGTATTGAACGAGTTGTGCTTCGTCATCATAAGTCATGGTGGCATGCACTTTATTTTGTTATTCCATTCTTAGCCTATTATGCACTTGGAATGTATTCCCCTCTTGTTTTGGTTGCTTATCTTCCACTGTTGGGATATTGGCATTTTAAACTTGATAAAAAGCTTGTCATGACATGGCGTGTGAAGCGATTCTTAATCCTCCTTTTCTCGATTACCCTCTTTTTAAATATACTGTGTACTCTCAAAGGTATTTCTCAAACATACAGTGTCTTTTTTCCTTTATTCTTAACGTACGCTCTATCTTGGGCAACTGAAAAGTTTTTATTTGAAGCGTATAAACGAGAAGCGAAGAAAAAAATAGCATCTATGTCAGAACTTACTATTATATGTGTGACGGGGAGCTATGGCAAAACATCGATGAAAAATTTCATTGCTCAGATCCTTGCATCTAAATTTAACGTCTATGCTACACCACGAAGTGTTAATACATTGGGTGGCATTATTCGTGATGTGAATGAATCTTTGCCTTCTGATACCCAAATTTATGTGTGTGAAGCAGGTGCTCGTGAAATCGGTGATATTTATGCGATTACACAGCTTCTTAATCCTCAAATCGTGGTCGTAGGAAAAGTCGGACCTCAACATTTGGAATATTTTAAAACGTTAGAGCGTATTCAGCAGACTAAGCTGGAGATTATCCACTCTAATCGACTCAAACGAGCCTTTATTCATACCTCGGTTACCGATGTACCACACGAAAAAGTAACCTTCTTTGGGGATGGGATTTTAAATCTTAATGCAACACTGACCGGTACAGATTTTGATTTGTTATTTGGGAATCAGTCTTATCATTTTCATACGTCAGTGTTAGGTGGATTTCAGACGATGAACATCAATGCGGCCCTTTTAATCGCTGATGAATTGGGAATGAGCAGGGATGAGATGATAGAAGCCGTTAAAAATCTCAAAAGTGTTGAACATCGGTTAGAGCGTATTGATGCAGGTGGGAAGATTATTTTAGATGATGGATACAATGGAAATATCGACGGGATGCTTGAGGGAATCCGTTTATGTTCACTTCATACAGGACGCAAGGTGATCGTTACTCCTGGACTAGTAGAGAGTACGAATGAACTGAACTCTGAGCTTATTGAAGCAATCAATCATGTGTTTGATATTGCTATTATCACGGGTGCTCTTAATGCAATGCAGTTTGAAAAAGAGTTGAGAGTGCCTGAAGTGATAATGTTAAGTGATAAATCTCAAATGGTTAAGACTCTAGGGGAAGTGACACGTGCAGGAGATATCATCCTCTTTGCCAACGACGCACCGAATTTTATTTAATTGAAACGAAAAAGGAGCAAAGCCCCTTTTACTACGTTAAAACTGAGTTTCACCCAGAGGGCACTTCGCCTTCGGCAGGAAGCCCACGCACGCTTGCGTGCTTTTATTATTTTCAAAATCTGAATAAATAATAGGGATACAATATGGAAAATACTTTATACGCTCCATGGCGCAATGAGTACGTAGCGGGTGCAAAAGATCAAGGGTGCGTTTTTTGTAATATTAGTGAGAATCCCACGTTAGATGAAGAGCATCACGTACTGTATCGTGATGAGTACTGCTTTATGGTGATGAATCGTTATCCCTATACTCCAGGACATTTTATGATTATTCCTCATCATCATACCGATGCTCTTGAATCACTTGATCCTGCGACATGGTTGCATATAACTGCATTGGCGCAACGGGGAGTTAGAATGCTTAAAGAGTCATTGGGTGCACATGGGGTAAATATCGGAATGAATTTGGGAAGGGCAGGGGGGGCTGGAATAGCAGAACACATTCATCTGCATCTCGTTCCACGATGGGAGCGAGATACGAACTTTATTACTTCTATCGCGCAAACACGAGTTTATTCGACCGATTTTGAGCGGATTTATCTCAAGCTGAAAGAGGTGTTACCCTCTTATTTGATTTGAACTTCTATGCGACGGTTTTGGGCACGACCCGCATCCGTTGCGTTGGAAGCAATTGGATTTTTTGCCCCTCGACCTGATGTCTTAATTCGGTTCATATCAATTCCATTTGAAATTAATTTATCTCCTAATGCCTTTGCTCTGGCTTCTGAACGAGGTTGATTACGCGCATCAATCCCGTTATTATCAGTATGCCCGATAATCGTTACCATGGATGCAGGACTTTCTTGCAGGAAGGCTGTTAATGTCTCTACATCTTTTGCAGAAGACGCGGGAAGGACATTAGATGCGAAAGGAAAATTGATGTGAAGAGTAACATTTTTTGGACATCCTGTTGAATTAACCTTATACCCTTGTGGAGTTTGAGGACATTGATCTAAAGTATTTTCGACTCCATCATGGTCATCATCGCTAAGTATTGGAATAGCTACTACAGCGATAGGAGCAACTATTGGAGCCGCTTGTGCAGTAGGTTGATTTTTGATAATCTCTTGATAGCTTGGAGTAAAAGTTGTTTGCTTATAATGCTCTGGGCATGTTTCATGCCGTATTATGCATTGCTGATCGACAGCATAACCTGAGAGGGACAAGCCAACAGTAAAAAGATAGACAAATGAGGGAATCTTAGAATTAGTACGAATAGACATAGGTATTCCTAATATTTGATTATGATAAGTGCTATTATTACAAGTTCTCAATAAAAGAATCTATAATATAAGGTTAAATCATCTAAATAATATGATATTTATTGATTTTTACGTTAAACTTATTTTGCAGTTATAATTATAGTGTTGAATTGTTGACAAATTGTCACATTTCAATTATTATTTTTATATAGAATTGCTATTGATAATAAAAAACATGATTTACCTACAATCGGCACGTGGTTTTACGATTTGTAAATCTTTATAATATAAAGGCTATATAAATGAAAAACAAATGGGCTATTATTACAACACTTTCAATGTGTGCCATTTCTGCATTAAATGCACTTTCTTTACAAGAGGGGGTCGATGATACTCTTAGCACCAATCCAATCGTACAAGAGCGGCTTCACAACTATCGTGCAACTTTAGAAGATTTACGAACGACTGAGGCGCAGTATCTTCCCACATTGGATTATACAGCGACCATTGGACGTGAGAAAACAAATTCACCAAGTACAAGCTTTAATAGTGTTTCACTAAATGGATATGAGCACTCATTGCAACTGACACAAAATCTTTTTAATGGCTTTGGGACGACACACGAATCGGATTATAATAAAGCACGTATTTTAGCCGCAGCATACAATTATGTCGAAAACGCCAATGACGTAGCTTTTAACTTTACGACAGCTTATATAAACGCTCTTAAAACACGCGATATCATGTTTGTTGCGCAGTCCAATGTGAAATACAATGATGACATTGTAATCAAAGTAGAAAAACTTTTTAATGCGGGTCTAACAACGCGTTCAGAGGTTGAAAAAGCTGATACTTCTCTTTCTCTGGCTAAATCAAATTTTGTCGTTGCTCAGAATAATCTCGATGATGCACTTTTTAATTTAGAACGTATTTATGGTAAAAAAGTTTCTCCTTCCCAAATGGAAGGACTCTCTTTTTCGGGAGAATTACCAGATTCAATTGAAGAAATGAAAGAATATGCACAGCTTCATAATCCTTCTATTTTAGTCAACGATTACAATATCAAAGCAGCTCAAGCTCAAAAACAGGTTGCACAAAAAGGATATTATCCTAGCATTGATGCCTTTGCACGGCAAAGTTGGGCAAATAACGTTGGTGGAATACCCGGGAATGATGATCGTTTTAAAGCTGGACTGACTCTTAATTATAATTTGTATCGTGGTGGAGCTGATGAGTCTCAAATTCATAAAAGTTTGAGTAAGATCAATCAGGAATCTGAAACGAGAAGAGATAATCTACGTAAGTTAGACGAACAAGGATCGCTTTCATGGTCTGCTAAGAAAAATTTAGCGGATCAAATAGTTCATCTTAAGCGCTATGAGATTTCAAGTAAAAGAACATTGGAACTGTATCAAAAAGAGTATGATTTAGGTCGCCGTACGTTGCTGGATTTACTCACAGCTCAAAGTGATCATGTCTCAGCACAAACACAAATAATTCGTGCTGAAAATGATTTGATGCTTGCTCATTATCGAATTTTAGATTCCATGGGAACGATGGTTCCATCGATTCTTAGGACCCAAGAAAGTGCCCTGATTGCACGAGTTGGATTGAAATCATTGGATAATCGACTGGATAATAATGAGCGTATTGAAAACCTTATTTTCGCAGATAGAAAAATAGATAAATATAAAAGAGAAATTGAAAAGTAATATTTAGATACACTGTGAAGTAAAAGAATTTGTTGATTAGGGTAATAATAGATGAAGAATGAGCAATCCAGTATAAGTGATCCAGAAGGAGCAGCTTTTGGTGTTGATCCTCTATTGCAATGTTTGGTTTTATTTACCCATATTTATCATAAGCCTTACAGTGCTGAAGTCCTTATGGCCGGACTGCCTGTTTCTCCTTTTGGGGGAGCTCTTCAGCTTTTTAATTTAAAGTCATCTAAAGGGCTTTTTGCTCGTGCAGCAAGTCGTGCTGGGTTAAAAAGTACATTAGTACATCGTCATTTACGTGATATTTCTCCTTTGCAATTACCCATGATTTTACTTTTGGAAAATAATAGTGCTTGTATATTGGACTCTTTTTCCTCGGATTTAAAAACATGTAAAGTTATACTTCCTGCTGAAGAAGCAGTAGAAGAAATTGTCCCTATTGACGTTTTAGAAAAAGAATATGCAGGGTATGGATTTTTGATCAAGCGACCATTTGTGTATGATGAAAATGACTCTTTGACACTTGATGTTAAGCATAAACATTGGTTCTGGGATACTTTAAAGCTTTCAAAAAATATTTACCGTGATGTAATTTATGCTACTGTACTTGTCAATTTATTTGTCTTGGCAACTCCAATGTTTACAATGAGTGTTTATGACCGTGTTATTCCTAATAATGCAACTGAAACGCTGTGGGTGTTTGCTGTAGGTGTGTTGATAATTTATTTACTTGATACTTTTTTAAAATTTACTCGGGCAATGCTGTTGGAGAGTGCGGGTAAAAAAAGTGACGTCATTATGTCATCCATTATTTTTGAAAAAGTTTTGGATCTTAAAATGTCATCTCACCCAAAATCCGTTGGGTCCTTTGCCAGTAATCTGAAAGACTTTGATTCGATACGTTCATTTTTAACCAATGCGACACTCACGGCGTTAGTAGATTTTCCTTTTGCTATTTTATTTTTAATCGTCATTGGATATATCGGTGGTTGGGTTGTCGTCGTTCCGATCACAATCATGCTTCTTATCGCAGCGTATGCTCTATTTATGCGCCATCCCTTGCGAGAAAGTATTGAACAAAGCCATAAAGCATCTGCGGCCAAAAGTTCCATTCTTATTGAAGCGTTACAAAACATCGAAACGTTGAAAACCTTGGGAACAATGGGGCAGATGCAATGGCAATGGGAAGAAGCCACTGGGGAAATTGCCCAAAAAAGTTTAAAATCACGTCTTATCTCAACATCAATCTCAACGATTACTGGCTATCTCACACAATTGACGACAGTTGTAACGGTTATCGTTGGGGTTTATATGATTGGTGAACATGAATTGAGTATGGGTGGATTAATCGCTATTATGACTTTGGCTGGTCGAACGGTTGCCCCGATGGGACAAGTGGCTTCCCTGATTTCAAATTACTCAGATGCAAAATCCGCTTATGATGTTATCGATACGATTATTTCACAACCGATGGAGCGACCGCACGGTAAGAAATTTGTAGCCCGTTCCCAATTGAAAGGTGAAATTGAGTTTCAAGGCGTCAATTTTGGATATGAGGATTCCCAGTTTAGTGCTTTAAAAAATCTCTCATTTTCGATTAAAGCGGGAGAAAAAATAGCGATTATTGGTCGTATCGGTTCCGGTAAAAGTACGATAGCCAAGTTGTTGCTTAATTTATATCAACCTCAGAGCGGTTCGATTTTACTGGATGGTATTGATATCAATCAAATTGATCCTGCAGATTTGCGTAAAAACATTAGTTACGTTTCCCAAGATATTAATCTTTTTAAGGGTAATGCAAAAGACAATATTGCGTACAGAAATACACAAGTATCGGATGAACAGATGATTCGTGCATCGGTTATCTCAGGCTCTGATGAGTTTATACGTCGTCATCCTTTGGGCTACGAAATGCCTATCGGTGAGCGTGGAATGGGTCTTTCAGGCGGCCAGCGTCAAAGTATCGGGATTGCTCGAGCCTTATTATTGGAATCACCAATCGTCATCATGGATGAGCCGACAAATGCCATGGATCAACTTAGCGAGAATCGATTGATTGCTAATTTACAAACGTATTTAGTGGATAAGACAGCCATCATTATTACGCAAAAAAATACGGTTTTACCTTTGGTTGACAGAATAATTGTAATGAATGAAGGTGAAATTTATTTGGATGGACCTCGTGACAGTGTCATCGCGAAGCTTTCAGGAGGTCAAGTATGAGTCCTAAAAAAAAGTTTAATTTTGATGCCAATGATTATCAGTTTATGCGAAGTATCTCTGCAGCTGTTTTAGAGGATACGCCGCATAAATTGCGTTTTGTGTTTATTTTTTGGATGGTAACGGTATTCGCTTTTTTCTTGTGGGCAGCTTTAGCACCTATTGATGAGCTTGTAAGAGGAGATGGTAAAGTTATTCCCGGTGGTGAAAATCAAATGATTCAACATCTTGAGGGTGGAATTCTTAGTGGAATTATGGTTAAAGAAGGACAAAAAGTCAAAACTGACGAAATCCTGCTTAAAATTGATAATATAAAATCCTCTTCTACGTATGAAAGTTCTCAGTATAAATCAGGTGAATTACGTGCACGAATTATACGTTTGCGTGCTGAATCCACTGGTGGATCTTTTTCACCATCTGATGCGGATATGAAAGCAATTCCCATGAAGATTATGGAAGAAAGAAGCTTGTTTTTATCCAATAAAGAGCATTTGGAATCTCAGATAGCTTCATTGCAGGATCAATATGCACAAAAGCAAAGCGAACTGCTCGAAGCTCAAGGTCATATTAGTGAGCAAAAACATGCTCTTGATCTTATTCGTGAAGAGGTCGCTATTTCTGAACCGATGGTGGCTCAAGGGATTAAACCTCGTGTAGAATTTCTAAAATTACAGCGCGAATATAGTGATGTTAATGAACGATATAATGCGGTACGATCATCTATCCCAAGACTCCGCTCAGCTATCAATGAAATTACCAGCAAGATGCGTGAAGCGCGATCAGAATACGTTACAAAAGCACGTTTAGATCTTAACCAAGCCATAACTGAGTATCAGCGTGTCGGTGCTGAAAGTTCGGAATTGGCCGATCAAGTAACGCGTACGACAATTAAATCACCCATTAATGGTATTGTCCAAAAATTGTATGTTAACACAGTTGGCGGAGTTATAAAACCTGGGGATAATTTAATTGAAATTGTCCCGACAGAAGGTGGATTGCTTATTGAGGCAAAAATAAAACCTGCGGATATTGCATTTATTTATCCTGGACAAAAAGCTGTTGTTAAAGTAACGGCCTATGACTTTTCAACGTATGGTTCATTAAATGGTATTGTATCAACCATTAGTCCTGATACGGAAACGGATGATAAGCAAAATGTTTATTATATTGTTCGAATTCAAACGAATAAAAAGTATCTTGGTACAAAAGAAAAACCACTGAAAATCATTCCCGGAATGATGGTAAATGTTGATGTCATTACTGGTCAAAAGACGGTTTTGGAATACATTCTCAAACCTTTGCTTCGTGCAAAACAATATACTTTTTCGGAGCGTTAATGAAACTTTATATTGTGAGTTCAGTGGATACTGTTTTAGAACATTGGGGTAGGGCGTTAAAAATTTTTCATCCTATACAACTCAAAACTATTACGGAGCTCAATCGTCCTAACGAAGGTGTAGTTTTTATACATGATTCGTCGCTGAGTGATTCTGAACTGGATGATTTTATCCGTGCCGGATTAAGTAAAATTATGATTTTATCCATGGTACCTGATTTTAATAAGGCTCAACAAGTGCTCAATGCTGGTGCTATGGGGTATGGAAATGCTTTGATGCATGAATCCCATCTTCAATCGGCATATCAAACCATTGAAGAGGGAAAAGTATGGCTGTATCCTGATTTTATTGCAGCCCTTATCAGTCGTCTAGCTGAATCTCAACCGAAGGCTATTAGCGAGCATAAAGAGCTGAATAAATTATCAGTTCGAGAAAGAGAAGTTGCCTTGTTGCTGGCTCAAGGAATGACACATAATGAAATCTCTGAAAAGTTAGATATTACTGTCCGTACGATCAAAGCTCATTGCTCGGCTATTTATGAAAAACTCGCTGTCAAAGACCGTTTAGCCCTTTCTCTTCTCCTTCATTCATAATTTATACTTTAATATGACAAGTATGTGATACTAAACCTTTTGTTTAGTACCTTAGTACAATAGTATTACTTTCTTAATAGTGTTAAAATAAGAGAATTATTTATATTATGAGGATTTACTATGGCACGAATTATTGGATATGTAAAAGCAGTAGAGAATGGAACATTTTTTGTCAAAGATATACACGGAAATATTCGTCAGTTAAAAGCTGGTGATGTTATTTCTGAGGGTGAATTGGTCTATGGTGACCAAACAAATGTAAAAACTGCAAAAATTATTATTGATATGGCTAATGCAGGTGCTGCTGATATTACACTTGCTGGAAATAGTGCTCTAAATTTTGATACTTCTTTACTCAAAAGTATTTTTTTAAGTGATGACGCTGTTATTCATACTGATTCTCTCAAAAGTGCCCTTAACATTGTTGATCCTGCATTAATAGATGATAAAAATAATGATAATGAAACAGCTGCCGGTAATGAAGTCATTATGAGTGAAGATTCGACTTCCGTTGTATTTGCAGATCGTGACGGATTAGTTAAGGATGTTAGAACACTATTGGATTTTACGGCAGTAAATGTAGAGCAGCCTAATGAGACTATTGATACTTTTAGACCGGTTCTTACCATTACTATTAACGGTAACACCGATGGGGCACCTACGATCACGATTCCAGACACCAATGGAGCAACCGCTGGGGATAAAACCGTTACGGAAACGGATGGCCCAATTGCGGGTGACTTTACCATCACGGCAC
>CAIMUF010000073.1 GCA_903844635.1 uncultured Sulfuricurvum sp.
ACAATGTTGGTTCAAGATGTGAGCAGTGCCAGCCGTGAACAGATGCAGGGGATCGGTCAAATCAATATCGCTATCACTCAGCTCGATCAAATGACACAAGAGAATGCTAAAGTCGCTGCTGAAGCTGATAGAATTGCAGATGCAACCATCGAAAAAGCTCAGGAGATGGTTTCTGATACTTTACAAATGAACTTTATTGGAAAATCAAATAAATAGAAGAGGAATGAGAAATCCAAAAATATAAGTTATTCAAAAAATATTTCTTCCAGTGCTTCTTTGGAAGCAGTCGAATAGTTTCCAATTTTGTTTGTATGACGATAAAAAATGCTTTCACAGGATGCCATCTCTCCTAAAATCATTGCTTCTGCAAATCCAATATTATAGATGCAATATCCTTCCAGCAAACTCTCTTTGGTTATTTCATCTATTGAATCGAAATCATACGATTTATCCATCAGAGTTCTAAAGAGATTATTTTTATTACGTTCATTTGCAACAATAACAGCAAACACGCCATCATGCGGTAAAAAATTGGGTTGTGTTTCAATCGTGAAGTTATACTCTTCACCTTTATGCATTACACAAAAACAGTTTGGCATTTCAGAGGGTGAGCTTTGGGTGTCTTTCATGTTTTTTCTTTCATTATTATATTTTGTCGAGAGCACCTTTTGGCTTTATGTCAAAGAGTACATATTCGAAAAATAATATCACGTATGTGTTGCAATTATGTTGCATTTTTTCTCTATTTATTACATTTCACATCTATCTATTTAAGAAGAATAAAAATAAGGATGAATCATCGTTTTGCAACACAATTGCCACACTAAAGAGTTAAAGTTCTAGTATTAAAAATTTACAGGAGCACTAATATGCTTAATTTGGGCAATATGACAACCAAAGCAAAATTGTATTTCGTCACCGGATCACTTCTGGTTGGTCTAGGTGTAGTGGGGACAATAAGCTACAACGCGGCGCAAAGCCTAGCCGCAGAAAGTATTAAAATGTATGAAGATCCTGTTTTGGTACTTCAAAATTCTGCGAATGCGGGTATGCAGGTTCAGCGTACTCGATTTTTATCCAAAGTTATTACCGATGAGTCCCTAAAAGGTCATATAAATGATAGTATTAAAGATCTAGAAGATGCAATAAGTAAAGAGAAAAAAACGTTCGATGATTATGAAAAAACCATCGTTGCGCAAGATGATCGCAAGCTTTTTAATGAAGCATCAAAGTTGAAAGAAGTCAATGATGCAATACTTCAAAAAACGATAGAGTTGGTTCGCCAGGGTAAGTTTAAAGAAGCAAACGCTTTGGTAAATAGTAACCAAGAGATGTCTAAAAACTATGCTGCATCCATCACGTCTGTCATCGACTGGAATGCGCAAAATGGAAAAAAACTAAAAGAAAAGGCTGATGCTGTCGCGCACAGTGCTATCTTAGAAATCGTTACAACATCCATTTTAGTCTTTCTTTTTGGACTCATAGCGGTCTATTTTATTGTTCGTCAAATCGAAGTATCATTGCGTAAAACACAAATCGGATTGAGAGGCTTTTTCGCCTTTTTGAATCGAGACATTGACAAAGCGGCTTTGATCGATATAAACAGTGAAGATGAGTTCGGAATCATCGCACGTGAGATCAATGAAAACATTCAAAAAGTAGAAGCACAAATCAATCTCGATACGCGTCTCGTAGAAGAAGCCAAACACACGATCGTCCGTGTACAGCACGGCTGGTACAGCGAACATATCCAAGCAACCACGACTAACCGTTCACTTGAAGAGTTCAAAAATGGTGTCAATGATATGATCAAAGCGACCAAAGAACATTTTGTTGCGATGAACATTATTCTCGAGCAGTATGCATCTTATGACTACACCAAAGAGCTCAAGCTTGATAACATCGAAAAAGGCGGAGTTCTTGATACTCTTGCAACCGACATCAACAAACTTCGTGATGCTGTGACGCAAATGCTCAAAAATTCTCTCCAAAACGGTTTAGAACTCCAAGACGAAGCCGGAAACTTAAAACAAGCGGTCGAAGCACTCTCAACCGCAAGCAACCAACAAGCAGCAAGCCTCGAAGAGACAGCGGCAGCGATGGAAGAGATGACCAGTAACGTACAAAATAATGCACAAAAAGCAAACGACATGGCAGTCATGGCAGCACAAACCGATGCAAGTGCCAAAGAGGGAGCTGAACTGGCCGGACGTACTGCAAATGCCATGAATGAAATTCAGCATGCAACCGGTTCGATTAATGATGCCGTAGCGATCATCGAGAATATCGCATTTCAGACAAATATTCTAAGTCTCAATGCAGCTGTCGAGGCAGCTACAGCAGGAGATGCGGGTAAAGGATTTGCAGTTGTAGCCCAAGAGGTTCGAAATCTCGCCAACCGAAGCGCCGATGCCGCTAAAGAGATCAAAGCTCTCGCAGCACAAGCAGCACAAAAATCCAACGAAGGAACCGCCATCGCCACTGAACTGACACGAGGATTTGAAGTGATTGCAGAGAAGATCGCCCAAACCACGATGTTGGTTCAAGATGTGAGTAATGCCAGTCGTGAGCAAATGCAAGGGATTGGTCAAATCAATACCGCTGTGACACAGCTCGATCAAATGACTCAAGAAAATGCAAAAATAGCAGCTGAAGCGGATACTATCGCCGATACGACTATCGATAAAGCTCAGGCTATGGTTGCGGATGCTTCAGCTAAAAACTTTATAGGTAAAGATCAAATGCAAGCAGCAAGCACTGTGAAAGCTGCCCCAGTACGATCAAAACCACGTCCAATTGTAAAGAAAACTACTGCAATCCCTATGAAAAAATCAACAGCCGCTGCGACTAAACCTCACAGCAATGACGACAATGATATTTGGGAAAGCTTCTAAGGAGAGAGGATGAAAACCGTTTTAAATTTACTGGAAGAGGATGTTTTCCCATCGTTGGAGAATACCTCTTTTGAATTAGTGCAATCCGACCAATCGATCTCTGATGTGATTGTGTGCGGTTTGGAGCATATCGAATTTGTAGGGGCTATTGCCAATCCAGAGGAGACTTTTTTTATCATCGCACTCAACGATCCTGTGCATGAAAAAGCTCTTATCCCCTCTACATTTCACGCATGGATAAGCCGAAATCGTCTTGAACGACTCCCTGAGATGCTGGATATCTACCGTGCAAATATTGATAAAAAAAGTACCATTCGTGAAACGCGTGCTCTTATGGAACGGTTTATCGTAGATACTTCAGTTCATCATGCGAATTTAGACGGAATTAAAAAAAGTATGCGTGAGAGTACCAAAGAGATCGAGACCATCTTTGAAGCTCGTGTTCAAGAGATGCGCTCCATCCATACCGATACCCAAAGTGCTCACGAGCAGCTCACCCGTCTTAAAGAGCAAATCGTCCCTGAGGTGTTTGAAGATCTTCAATCCTCGTGGGAGATTACGCAATCGATACTCAAACGTACCGACGACGTTATTAAAGCAATGTTTGGATTCATATCGGTATTGCAATGTGAAGACCGTATCAGTCAAATGATCGATGGTATCGAAAATATCATGAACGATGATATTGAACTCGCCAATGAGAACGGATACTATGTATCGTATGCCAATGAAACGGAACTTAAAAATCGACTCATCCCTTATTACACCATCCAAGACCAGCGCGATTATGTGTTGGGCGAAGAAGATGCAATGAAGGGGTGCAAACCCGAATCCGTCGATATCGACGATTTTATTTTATTTTAACTAACCACAGGAGAAAACAATGCCAAAAATTTTAATAGTAGATGATTCAAACATGCTCAGAGATATGGTGAAATACGCCCTAAATGAAGGTGGATATCCAGAAGTTACTGAAGCGGTTGACGGTGTGGACGGATTGGCTAAAGCTACGGCAACTGCCTTTGATTTGATTGTTACAGACATTAACATGCCTAACATGAACGGATTTGATCTGATTGTCGAGTTGCGCAAACTCCCTACGTATGTAAAAACTCCTATTTTGACCTTGACAACGGAAAAAAATGATGAGATGAAAGCAAAAGGGAAAGCAGTAGGAGCAACCGGTTGGATCGTAAAACCGTTCGTCCCAGAGCAGCTTCTCAAGGCGGTTGGAATCGTCCTCAGTCGATAAGGGCACATCATGGCAACATTTGATATAAACAAATACCGGCAGATGTTTCTCGAAGAAGCAGAAGATATTTTTGAAACCATCGACACTCTTTTACTCGGTGCAGAAGAGAGCAACAATATGGACACTGAAGCGATTAATTCGCTCTTTCGTTCGGTACATACACTCAAAGGCAACTCGGCATCGGTAGAACTTGCGATGTTTGCTGCACTGGCGCATGAACTTGAATTTTTTATGGATCGTTTGCGTAATGGGGAACTCACGTTTGCAGAGGGGATGGCATCACTACTTTTGGAGGGAATTGATACACTTAAACAAGTGTTAGAGCTTGAACTCTCCGAGCAACTGGAAGATCATTTTTATGAAACCACGAAAGCTGTTTTACTCCAAAAGCTCAATTCATTTTCAGAAGATGCTGCTGAGATTATAATCATCAGTGAAGTGTATGCTGACGAAGAATTTGGACTCATAATTCCTGAAACATTCGGTGATGATTTTGGATTGTTTGACAATCATGTTCAGCTCCAAACGGATGAGACTCCTGAATCAATGGAGGATTATTTTGGCTTTTTTGATGATGAGATCCCTTCTTTGGTTGTTGATGAAGAGATGTTTGGATTTTTCGACGACCCTGCTCCCGCCGTTATTAACGAGGATGCATTTGGATTTTTCGATGAGATGGATATAAAAGCGGTTACTTCGGATGAGAGTGAAGGGTTTGGATTTTTTACTGAGACGTTTAGTGCGCCTGAGAAGAAGGTTGAGAGTACACTAAAAGTTTCAAAAGAGACGGTGAATATCGATAAAGAAGTCAAAAAAGTAAAAATTGACAACACCGTAAGTTCTATTCGCGTTGATCTCTCAAAAATCGATGAGTTGATGAACAATATTGGTGAACTGGTTATCGCACATTCGATGCTCACGCAATATACTTCAACGATGGAAGATCAGAAAATCAAATCGGATTTAAGTGAACGGCTTGATTTGATCGATCGTCACATACGTGAACTTCAAGAATCGGTGATGAGTGTCCGTATGGTTCCTATGGAAACAGTCTTTTCGAAGTTTCCTCGTGTTATTCGAGATACGGCAAAAAAACTGGGCAAGAAAATCGATTTCCGTCACAGTGGTGAGAGCGTTGAAATCGATAAGGCGATGATTGAGGGATTGACTGATCCGCTCATGCACATTGTCCGTAATGCAATGGATCACGGTATTGAATCTTCCGAACATCGACTAAAAATCGGAAAATCGGAAACCGGAATTTTGATGATGAGTGCGGAACAGGCAAACGGACAGATGATCATCAAAATCCAAGATGACGGAAGCGGAATCAATGTTGAGCGTGTTACGGCAAAAGCGATTGAAAATGGTGTGATCGAAGAGCATCAAGCCACACAGATGTCCAAAGAAGAAAAAGCAATGCTTATCTTTGCACCAGGGCTTAGTACCGCGCAAGAGGTTACGGATATATCCGGTCGCGGCGTAGGTATGGATGTTGTGATGTCCAATATCAAAAAGCTTGGAGGAATCGTTAAAGTTGAAACGGAAGATGGTTACGGAACAACTTTGACCATCGCATTGCCTTTGACTTTGGCGATTTTGGACGGTCTTAACATACGAGTGGGTGAAGAGCAATTTATTTTACCTCTTTCAGTCATTATCGAATCGCTGAATCCTGAACCTGAGATGATTAAACAAATCGGAGATAAAAGCTCTGAGATTTTGATGTTGCGCAATGAGTTCATCCCGATCATACGACTTCATGAACTATTTAGGATTGAACCAAAGTATCAAGAATTTTCGGATGGTCTGCTGATCGTTGTACGCTCAGGCAGTGATAAAATCGCTCTTTTTGTGGATGAGTTTATGAATCAACAGCAGTTTGTTATTAAACCTTTGGACAAAAACTTCCGAAATGCTCGCGGTATCGGGGGAGCAACTGTGCGCGGAGACGGCACAATCGGACTTATTATCGACACTATGAACATCTTGGATCGAACAACATACTAATTAGGAGAAAATTATGGCTATTATCGAGAGCAACCAATTACTCACGTTCAAACTAGGAACAGAGACGTATGGTATCCAAATTAATAAAGTACGTGAAATACTCACTTACCCAACCGTCACTCCGATTCCTGATGCGTCACGCTGGGTTAAAGGTGTGATCAATCTTCGTGGAGAAGTCGCACCTGTTATAGATTTACGTGTTCGGTTCAATATCAACAATGACCCGATTTACACACAGCGCACCATCATCATAGCCGTCAAAACACAAGACAATCGTATGATCGGTCTGGTCGTTGATGAAGTTTCGGATATGGAAAATGTAGATCTTGAGCGTCTCTATCCTGCACCGGATATGGGAACCTCCATCTCACCGGAATATCTAAAAGGTCTCTTTAAAAAAGAAGAAAAAATGATCGTTATACTCGACATTGACCGTATTTTGGATAAAGACGAAATGAAACGTTTGTCACGACAAAGCACTGAGGCACAAAATGTATACAGCGCGTCAGCTTGATCGGGCACGTCAGTTAGCTTATTTACACAGCGGAATAGTTCTGGGCAGCAACAAAGACATTATGATTGCCAACCGTTTGGACAAACTCAAACGGCTTGTTGAAAATGATGAGATTGATGCCGTTCTCAATGCTATCGAAGCAGGTCAAGAGATAGAGTTGTTTATCAGTGCTTTTACGACCAACAAAACCAATTTTTTTAGAGAATCCTTTCATTTTGAGGATCTTAAAGACCGAGTGGTTAAAGAAGCCATTGAAAATAGAAGCGGATTAAAAATTTATTGCTCTGCGTCTTCAACCGGTGAAGAACCTTACTCGATTCTTATGACACTTGAATATGCAAAAGCTCTTTATGGAGCTTTGAACATCAATTACTCGCTTTTAGCGACCGATATTGATTTACAAGTCTTGGATAAATGTCAAAAAGGGGTGTACGAATACACAAAAGTCGGGGACGATATTCCCGACTGGATCAAACCTTCTGAGTATTTCAAACGGAGAATACATCCCGAAAAAAATGGGGAGTTTCTCGTAAAAATCAAAGATCATTTACAGCGAAAAGTTCAATTTCAGCAGTTTAATCTGATGACACCCACCTACCCTTTTAAGTCATGTGATTTTGATGTGGTTTTTTGCCGAAACGTGTTGATCTATTTCAACCAAGATGATCAAAATGCTATTCTAAAAAAACTGTTTAAGACCCTCAGAATCGGAGGAACGCTCTATCTCGGACACTCTGAAAGTCCACTAGGACTTACACCGTACGTAGAGCGATGCGGACAAAATATTTTTATTAAAACAAAAGAGTTTTTATGAACATTATAAAAGGTACGATTGATTCAAAGATCATCAAGCTTGCACGACCTGATTCGATCAAGTACATACAAAATCGTGAGACATTAGGGATCATTGGTGGAGAATTTGCCATCACGTACGATCATGATGATATGCCTATCACAACATTATTAGGCTCATGCGTGGGGGTAATGCTCTACGATAATGTGGTGAGAGTCAAAGGCATGAATCATTTTCTTCTACCCTCCTCCTGTGCAAAAGGCGAATCCTGCCGTTTTGGACTTTACGCGATGGAGACCATGCTCAATGAGATGTACAAACTCGGATGTAAAAAAGAGAGCATAACGGCTAAAATAGCAGGCGGTGCAACGATACTGCAAGATTTAACGGAAAACATAGGCGAGCGAAATGTCATGTTTGCACGAAGTTTTTGCCGTTCTGAGGGAATTAGGGTTATTTCAGAAAGTGTATTGGGGAATAACGGGCGCGTTGTCATGCTCGATAACGACTTTAAAACGGTGGCAAAATCGATTGCAAACCGTATGATGGATGAGCGACTCGCTCAAGCAGACCGAGCGCTTGCGCATGCCATCAACAAAGCTGACACTGTCATCACCGATGACATTATCCTTTTCTAAAAGGGAGCAGTATGTACAGTGTACTGGTTATCGATGATTCCCCTCTTATGCAACGTATCCTTTCGGATATGATTTCACGAATAGAAGATTTTGAAGTCGTGGCTACGGCATCCGATGCGTATGAAGCACGTGAACTGATTAAACAGCACGAGCCTGATCTCGTCACAATTGACATCAATATGCCCAAAATGGATGGAGTCACTTTTTTACGCAACCTGATGCGCCTGCATCCAATGCCTGCCATTGTGATCTCAACCGATGCATCCAAACACCACGAAGTGTTTGATGATGGAGCAGTCGGATTTATCGCAAAAAAAGGGATAGGTGAAAAGGATGCATCATTTTTTGCCCGCATTGAAGACACGCTGATGCGACTTACTTTTTTTCTCGATCGCTATAAAATGAAAAACAGTGCCTCCAAACCTAAAGTTATCGAAATAGAGATCATTAAAAACCATCCGGATCTCCTTTTGCCGCTCAAATCATCTCAAGCCGTAGGAGATAAAATCATTGCGATTGGTGCATCAACAGGTGGGGTTGAGACATTGATGGATATTTTTTCTAAACTCACCCCTCCCCTGCCTCCTATCCTCATCACCTTGCACATCCCGTTTGGATTTTCGGGAAGTTTTGCAGAACGGCTTAACCGCGCTTCTTCTTTGGACATAAAAGAGGCAAAAGACGGGGAATTATTGCAAATGTCATCCGTTCGGATCGCTCCCGGAAATCGCCATTTATTGGTCGAAAATCGTCAAGGTAAATACTATACCAAGCTTTTGGATGGTCCGCGTATCAGCCGACATAAGCCCAGTGTAGATATACTCTTTCGAAGCGTATGCAATGCCGCAGGTTCCAATGCTATGGGTGTTATTCTCACAGGGATGGGGGATGATGGAAGCATCGGAATGAAAAATATGTACGATGCAGGAGCCTATACTATCGCCCAAAGTCAAAAGCAATGTGTTGTTTTTGGAATGCCAGATAAAGCTATCCAAGCCAACGCAGTCACAGACGTGGTTGATTTGCCCTCTATTCCCGATAAAATCCACTCTTTTGGGCATATGTCTTACCGAAAAAAACAATGACCGACTAAAGTAAATCCTTTAGTCGAAGTCAAAAATGCAACATACTTGCAACACTAATGGCATAAGATTTGATATTCAATCCAAATGCACAAGGTGAGTTATGTCTTACGATCCACTATTTATCCTGTTTTCAGCTATCTCATTTTTGTTGGTCCTCTTGGTTTACACGACTCTTACCCAAACGAATCACCAACAATAAGAAATAATTTTATGTCGATCAATGAATCCATACTTGACTGTGTCATTCACGATGCACATCTCAAGGGTGCGACAGTCCATTCGTGGAGTCGTTCCCAAAACGGTCGTATTATCATCCACGATACTCGCAAACTACCCCTATATTTTATCAACATTGCATGGGCAATTGATGCACTCATCCATTCGTATAATCTTAGAACTAAATACAAGCATCTTTATGAAAATATTGTTATTTCGTCCAAATACCTCCATGCGCATAAAGCAACCATAATCGATGACACATCAATCATGAAAGCCATCAAGGCGTGTGATGTCATATTGATGCACGATGAATCTGAGTTTCTCATCAGCAACCAGCACAAGGTCTATTCAGCGATTCAAAAAGCACACCACAGTAAACCTTTTGAATACGGGGAATATGTGTTAATGCGGAATTCTTTTTTGGAACACTACACAGCCCTTGCCGAAAATGCCCCCAATAAACGTAAGCAAGAACATTTAAAACGTGTTTCCCAATTTTTTCAAGAAATGACTTTTATCGATATCAATGAGATGATGTAGAAATTAATCATAAAAACATCACATTTTGCAACACATTTGCAACACTAAAGCGCGACAATATCAGCAATTATTGTAATACTGCAAAGGAAAATGATGTTTTCGAGTAACTCTCACATTTTACGAAGTCATAAAGCAAACATCGCCGATCTCCAAAAAGATTTAGATCAAATCAACAAAAGCCTTTTTGATTCAACCGCCCATACCGCCATTTTATTAGTTAACGAGCATGAGGAGTTGCTTCAGTCTAATAACTATTTTCATCAAATATTTGATGACGTCATGAAAAAATCGGACAAAATCAGCACTCTTCCCATTACTAATACCTATGGTGCATGCGCCAACGAATCATGGTTTGAATTTTTGACTCTCGAAGATGAGAGGATGCTTCCAAAAGTAGAAATGTGTGTCAATAATGTGTTTCTCTATTTTACAATTATCTCAACTGTCATTGGAACCAAAGATGATGAGAGCGACTCTAAAAGCTTCATCCTCTCTCTCTCACAGACATCACAAATGTGGTAGAGCTTCACAACAATGAAATCAGTATCTCAAAAGAACTCGCGTATAAACAAGGTATTTTTGATGTCACCAGTGAGTACATTCATAACATCGGCAACATCGTAACGGGTGCCCAGCATCTCTCTGAGCGTATCATTAAAAATCTCGAACCTATGCAGTTTTTTTTCAAATATTTCGATCATATCAAAGAGCAGATGAATCAAAATGAGATATATCTCAAAGATGACGTAGGAGCGGATTACATCAAAAGCAAGAAAAAAATTGAGATGAGCCTCAATATCATTGAATCCTCACTGACGGATACAATCAAAAACGTTCTCGAGCTCGATATGCAAAATCTTCAAAAAGCGATTGGCAATATCGCCACAACGATTGTCTATCAGCAGGAACTTTACAAAACGAATCAGACCAACATTGACGATCTCATCAAACTTTCAGATGTACTCTTGGAAATCAACGGGGTGATGGAACAGCAACTCATAAACCATGATGTGACGCTTCACCTGGATATTTCACCTGAACTGACCTTTAAAATCAATCGTATTCATCTTTTTAATGGTTTGTTAAACCTCTTAAAAAATTCGGTTCATGCTCTTGACAGTGCCTATTCTAAACAGCTTTGTACGACTAAAGAGCTTTGGGTAAGTGCAAGAAGTGTCCCTCAAGAATGTTCATTTTTTGAGCTTGACAGCATGATGAGTGACTCGATCATAACGAACGAAGATATCATTATCGAAGTTCAGGACAACGGAATTGGAATGGATGAAAACACCATTCTAAACATGTTTACGCAAGGCTTTACAACAAAAACAGACGGTCATGGACTGGGATTGCACTCCTTTGCCAACTTTTTGACCAGTTGCGGTCACTCGATTACCTGTGAGTCTGAGGGAATCGGTAAAGGGACGAAATTTATTGTTACCCTTTCTGTAGGAGGTGAAGAATGATCCAAGAAACCCACGTACTCACCATCGATGATGATAAAGGCATTTTGGCAGCATACGAATCAATACTCTCACCTCGAAAAAAAAATAGTCTCGAAGATGCCCTTATGCAGCTAGAAATGCTCCACGATGAGGCAGTGAGTGATGTTGAGTCCGATGAAAATCTGATCGATTTCACCCTTAACCAAGCAACAAGCGGTCTGGAAGGGGTTGCAAAGCTTCAAAAGCTTCATGACAATGGAATTAGTGTTCCGGTATGTATCGTCGATATGCGTATGCCCAATGGAATCGATGGTCTTGAAACATCCTTACGCTTAAAACTAATCGATCCCCATGTCCACATAATCATCGCAACAGCGTATTCCGACCGAAGCGAAAAAGAGATTCTCTCCTGTCTTAAAAGCAATATTTATTATGTTCGTAAGCCGTTTAACAGTGAAGAAATCTATCAGCTCGTTTATTCTCTCTCTATCAGTTATGAAGCGACCAAAACCATCAATATGCTCAATACCGACCTCGAAAGCCGAGTGGAAGAGGAAATAGAAAAGAATCGTCAAAAAGATTCACTTCTCCTTCATCAAGCAAAACTGGCGGCAATGGGTGAGATGATCGGAAACATCGCCCATCAGTGGAGACAACCGCTCAATGTCATCTCGATGCTTTTTCAAAAAGTAAACCGACAATACAAACATGGAACTCTTAGCGACGAGATAGTCGATTCCATGCTCGTTCAAGCGATGGATACCATCAGCCACATGTCTCAGACTATCGATGACTTCAGAGGCTATTTTGAGCCAAATAAAGAGAAAAAAGAGTACTCATTATCACAAGTAATCGAACAATCGATCGGATTGGTTAAAAGTAGTTTTACACTCTCTAATATTATTATTGAAAACACAATCCACGATGAGATAACCCTCTGCGGCTATCCTGAAGACCTCAAGCAAGTCCTGATGAACCTCCTAAACAATGCAAAAGACGCCATCAAAGGAAATGATATTGCGGAAGGATGTGTTGAATTTTATGTTGAAAAAATGGATGAAAAAAATGCCCTCATTTCCTTCCAAGACAATGGAGGCGGAATACCTATTGATACCATCGAAAAGATTTTTGAACCCTATTTTACCACCAAGCACAAATCCCAGGGAACCGGGATCGGGCTGTATATGTCCAAACGCATCGTTGAAGAGCGAATAGAGGGATCAATCTCTGTCAGCAACAACGAAGCAGGTGCCTGTTTCAAAATCATCATACCCATAACCAATTCAGCTGAAGGATAATCATGCAAAACACTCTGGAAATTACTAAAAAATTAAACGTTCTTTTTGTCGATGATGAGGAGATGATTCGTGAAATGATGAATGAAGTCCTCTCCGAGACCGTCGGGCATCTTACGTTGGCGGTCAATGGCAAAGAAGGTCTGGATATATACACAAATTCTTTGCGCCCTATTGATATTGTCATAACAGACCAAACCATGCCGATCATGAAAGGGCTGGATATGCTAACCCTGATCAAAGAGATCAACCCGAATCAAAAGTGCATCATGATGACGGCTCACTCAGAGGCAGAATACATGTTAAGAGCCATTGAAATCGGTATTGAGCACTTTTTGATCAAACCGATTTATTTTGATAAGCTTGATGAGATCATCCTTGATTTAGCCAACAAAATCGAAGAAGAAAAACTCGCCATCGAATATGAGCGTAAAGAACGCCTCGATCAGGTCAATCACGCGTTTACCTATTCACTTGATATGCTGGTCAACAACATCCCGATTCCCTCGATGGTCATCGATCAAGACGACAATATTCTCATCTATAACGATGAACTGGCCTGTTTGATGGCAGGTACGCCTAAGTATCAACAATTTCTGGCCAAAGAACTCAAGCTCAATGACCTAAAAGATGTCTCAAATGATCACGGACATCCACAATTTTGTGATTGGAAAGAAGAAGTGATACAGCTGGGGAACGATCTTAACTGTACCATTGATTCAATCTCGTATTTGGTAAAAATCAAAAAAATTGTTGCCGAGAAGCTCACGCGTGTTTACGTCGTGTGTTTGATCCAAAACACCCTGTAAGTAGATGCTCAGATGATTAAAGTCGATCAATCCTACCAAGTAAGCGGAAGCGTAATCGCAATTCAATCCGATGAAACTCATTATTATTTTGCCAACAATATTGGGGAGATTTTTGATGTAAAACATAAATCAGCTCAACTCAACAAATACCTCTTGCTGGACCACGAACCCTCCCCGCTTCACTTGTTTCAAAAAGGGGCGGCATTCAGCAAGCACGGTCATGTTTTATACAGTGCCAACCCAAAAGGCTCCTGCGCATTGTGCGCCAAAGTACCTGTAAATAGTGAGCCAGATACGACAAAAAATAACAGCATAGTTCCCCTTGCCAACCATGAAACCGCCTTACTTCTTCGCGGACACGATCAGCGTGCAGAGGTAATGCAATTTTGCGGTCAAAAAAGCCAATACATATTTACAGGCGGCTCCGATGGCAAAGTCTATATGTATTCAGTTGATTCAGGGGGAATATTGATGTCCCTGAAACCTAACCCTGATTACATTTCTCATATCACCATCAACCCACAGGGAAATTTGATGGCATATGCGTCGTTTGATAAATCTTTTACCCTTCTTGATATTCGACACCAAAAAGAACTTTTGATGAGCTATCCGGGAGACGTCATAGAGGACTCTGCTTTTTATAAAGAATCCAACTTTGTCTACGCCATCGGAAGAGACGGAGTCTCTTACACCTACGATCGTAAAAAGAATATTTTTTCCAAAAAAGCCATTTTCTCCTCATGGCCGAGCTGCTGTGTTATCGAAGAGAGTGACCGCTTTGCGATTGTAGGGACACGTGGTGGATTTTTACATATTGTAAAACTTAGTGATAATACGATGCTTTCCACCTTCAAACTAGATCAAAAAGGGATTGCATCGCTTCATATCGATGGCTCGAAACTGCTTGTCGGATTTGAAACAGGCTGGACATACGTTATTGATATGTATGCGTATGTCGATGAGTTTTCACAGGCCATTTCGGTTAAAAACTTCAAAATTGCCAAAAGGTTTCTTGACCAGAATATCTTTTTAGCCATCCACCCTATTTCGCAAGTGTTTGAAGATGCATGGGATGAAATCCTCAATGACATACTCAACCAGCTCTCAAGCGGTAATGCACATAATGCACTCGAAGTCGCCGCACCGTTTTTAGTGGATGAAGATCGAAAAAATGAACTTAATTTTATGTTTCAAAAACAAAAAGAGTTTGAAAAGTTCACCCTTGCCATTCAAAATAAAAACTTTTTTGATGCCTACTCCCTTCTAGAACGTAATCCATTTTTGAGCAAAACCGACAATGCCCGAAAGCTGGAGCTCTTTTTTATCAAAGCGTTTGCTGAAGCCAAAAAAATGATTTTCGCCGATCCTTTACGAAATGAAGCAAAAGCACAGGAGATTTTAAAACCTTTTTATTCTGTTCCTGCCAAAAAAGAGATGATATTTTCTCTTATGAAACACTATACGGTTTTTCTCAATGCAGATTCATATATCAAAGAAAAAAATTTTAAAGACTACTTTCTTCTTTCCCAGGAACACCCTTTTTTGAAAAACGAGGAAATGTACAAAAAAGTATGCACACTGGCAGAATCCGCCATCAAAAAAATCACACTGATGGCACACGATCGTCTGTACGATGAAGCTATGGAAGGTATTAAACAAATCCTCGCTTTTCTCCCTTACAAAGAAGAGCTTACCGCTATCGCGACTAAAATACAGCGAGAAAAAAAGTTGATTGCAGTCATAGCATCCAGCAATATGACCCAAGCCTATGAGCTTATCAATGCTTATCCAGAACTGGAAGAACTCCAAGAATTTGTTGACTTTGAAAAATCTTTTGATGATACTCTTTCCAAAGCTATGGAAGCCGTCGCCAAAGGTGAGATCAAACAAACTCAAAATATTTTAGCAGCGTATACCACGCTTCCGATATTTAAACCTAAAATCAGAGAGTGCATCCGTCAAGCAAGTTATAACAAACTGGCTTCCCTCTTGCACGAACAAAATATTGCGATGGCAAAAACCATTGCCTCGTATTATCTAAAAGAATTTGGAAAAGATGATGAGTACCTAAAGCTAATGAAAAAGCACGGTCTTGAAAACTAATACATTCTAACTGCAACGTACTTGCAACACTAAAAGGATAAGGTTCTAGTTATGAAAGTTTACACACACTTATTTAGCTCGAACGAAGCACTAGAACTCTTTTTAGATGAGAATCATATTTGTGATTCGATGCACCTTCTTGTGCAATGCTTTGACGGCACTTTGGACGTTGAAACAACCGGTGCTATGGTGATTTATTTAAAAGCCCTCCTCCCAAGTGCTTACATCATAGGTTCCAGTACGGATGGAGAAATTATCGACGGAGAGATAAAAAATCATTCATTAATTCTGAATTTCTCACTTTTTGATTCAACCAGCATTGTAACGTATGTCAAAAAACTCGACGAGGACAGTTTTGATTTGGGGGTTGAGATTGGGACTCTCTCCTTATTGCACAATGCAAAAGCTGCCATACTCTTTGCCGATGGGCTTAACTGCAATGGCGACAATCTCATGAGCGGCATCACTTCAACCCATTCTAATGTACTTTTTGCCGGAGGAATGTCAGGCGATAATGCATTATTCAACCAAACCTATGTTATTTTAGACGATGTCATCTACTTTAATTCTGTCGTTATTGCATTTTTATCCGGGGACGAGCTTCGTGCGAACAGTAATTACTCCTTTAACTGGATCCCGATCGGACCAGAATTTACTGTGACCCATTCCGTAGAAAATCGTCTTTATAGTGTCGATGACATTCCAATTGTGCAAGTATACCGTGAGTATTTAGGAGACGCTGTTGCCGATTCACTGCCTGCAGTGGGTGTTGCATTTCCCATTATCATGCGTTCATCCGGAGACCTGATTGGTCGTGCTGCTATGGGCATTTATGAGGATGATTCTCTCCTTTTTGGCGGAAATATACCTGAAGGAACAATAATCCAGATTGGGCTTGGAAATGCCAGTTTGATGATTGAAAATACGGATGAAACACAACGCCAAATCAATACCTACCAACCTCAGGGGATCTATATCTACTCGTGCATGGCACGGCGTCGTTTTTTAGGTGAATCCATACAAAGTGAAATCTTCCCCCTTCAGCAAATTGCACCGGTCAGCGGTTTTTTTACCTACGGTGAATTTTACACGAATCACCTCCAAAAACAATGTTCACTTATGAATCAAACCATGTCGATTCTCACCCTTTCAGAGGATCTGCTGCATACACAATCTATCAAAGATCCATTCCAAAAAGTGAAGATCGACGATTGGTCGATGATCACTTTTAGTGCACTCTCTCATCTTATCAACAAAACATCCATAGAGCTTCAGATGCTCAATTCAACGCTAAAACGACGTATAAGCCAAGAGATCTCACAAAATCGTGAAAAAGATAAAATGATGCTCTCCCAAGCCAAGCGAGCCACTATGGGAGAGATGATAAGCATGATTGCTCACCAGTGGCGGCAACCCATTGCCACGATAGGACTGATTTCAGATAATCTTTCCCTTGATGTAGTCTTGGATGAAGTGACGACGGAAAAAATAACCACTTCCACCACGATGATAAACGATCAAGTGCAGTATCTTTCAAAAACCATTGATGATTTCAGCAACTATTTTCGTCCTGAGAATAACCAAGAAAGCTTTACTATAGAGCAATTTTACAATGAAATTATTGCTATAATCGGTAAAAGTCTTGAACATCGAGGGATTGCAATAACGTTTGATTTTCAATCTGATTCCGTGATTACCACTCATCGTCGAGAACTGATGCAGATTTGTTTAAATCTCATTAATAATTCTAAAGATGCGATTGTCGATAAAAAAATCCAAAAGGGACATATCCATTTTCTTCATCGATTTATCACGGACAAGGACCAGATCCACATCAGTGACAATGGTGGCGGCATCCCAGAGGAGATCATAGAAAGTATTTTTGATCCCTATTTTAGTACTAAAACCGACAAAAACGGGACAGGATTAGGGCTATATATGTCTAAAACTCTTGCAGAACAACATCTAAACGGGGATTTGATCGCGATTAATAACCCACAAGGTGCAGTATTTATCATCACTATTTCACAATATCACGAGGCTGCTCATGAATAACAACTCCCCATTGATCCAACAACTTACGATTGAAGAGCAGCTTCATGAAGCTCAAAATAAAATCCTCCTTCTTGAAAAAATGATGATTGAACAGTCTCGATTGGCAATTATGGGAGAGATGATCGGGATGATCGCGCATCAATGGCGTCAGCCCATTACCATCATCGGGATGATAACCAATAACACGATTTTAGATATACAATTGGGAGAGTCAAACCAAGAACAACTCCTCGCAGATATGGATTTGATCGACAAACAAGTCCACTATCTTTCACGAACAATCGATGATTTCAGAAACTTCTTTCGCCAGAATAAACTTCCTCAATCGGTCACCATGAGAGATCTATCCAGTGAGCTGCTCACGATTTTTGGCAAAACGTTTGATAATAACCACATCGTACTCACGTTTAATGGGGAGATGGAGTTTGAGTTTACTACCTATAAGAATGAGATCCTCCAAGTGTTCCTCAATCTTCTTAGTAATTCCAAAGATGCAATCGAGGTCAAAGAAGTTGAAAAACCTTTCATCAACATTGTCATAACCAAAATTGTGAATTCGATCATTTTTGAGATCCAAGACAATGCAGGCGGTATATCTGATGAGATTATCAATCATATTTTTGAGCCTTACTTTACAACGAAATCCGAAAAAAATGGAACCGGTTTGGGACTGTATATGTCCTCGATTATCATTGAAAAGCACCTGTTTGGAACCATTACCGCAAAAAACAACGATCAAGGGACACAGTTCACTATAACACTCCCCATCAACCAAGACCCAAAGAGAGCGCATGTCTATTGAAACACCACTCGTTGACCTCATTGGCGCACTCAAAGAGTGCGCTAAAGATCTAAAAATCCTTTACGTCGAAGACGATGAACAAATACAAGAGCAATATAAACATTTCCTTTCTAAAATATTTTTGCACGTTGATACGGCGAATAACGGTGAGGAAGGGCTTAAAATGGCATTAAAAAATAGCTACGATATTATTATCAGTGACATTAAAATGCCTATTCTTGACGGTTTATCCATGCTCGAGCAGATTAAATGGCACAATCCAGAGCAAGCAACACTCCTCATTACAGCCTACAAAGAAGTGGACTTCCTCCATGATTCGATCGAGCTTGGGGTAGATGGCTACATTTATAAGCCAATTAACCAAGTCAAAACGGTTAAGACCCTGCATAAAATCGCCACGCGACTAAAAATGCAAAAAGATATTGAAGAACACAAAGTTGCCCTTGAAAAGATGCTCGAGACAAAAGCTCGTGAAATCATCCATGTCCAATCGACAGATCAGGTTACCGGACTCTCCTCATTGGCAAAACTCGAACAAGATATTCTTCTAAATCCGACCTACTCTCTGGGACTTTTAAAAATTAAGAATTTCAAAAACATCAACGATTTATACGGCTACGAAAAAGGAAATCTGCTTCTAAAACAAACCGCTCAATTTTTACTAAAAATTGTTGATGAGGAGATTTTCGTCCCTAGCAGCACTCTTTATCGACTAAGTGGTGCTCATTTTGTTATTTTGAGCAAAGTTGACATTGACAGTTTAGAGCGATATATCCATCGTATCATCGAACAATTCGAAGCCACTGAATTTAAGCTCGATGAGAGATTAATGTTATTTGAGATGGATGCAGGTGCCGTAGGGTGTGAAGGAGGATTGTCCATTTCTCATGCTGATTCTGCTTTGCGTGAAGCGGAAATGAGTGGAAACATCATCGTCTATCATGAAAATATCTCCATTATCAAGCAGCGTTCCGAGATATTGCACTGTGAAGATCAAATCAAGAGAGCCATCAAAGAAGACCGATTTGTCCCCTATTACCAACCCATAGTAGACAACAAAACCCATACTATCACTAAATATGAAGCTCTTGCCCGATTGGAAATGCACGATCAACATCATACGGTCATCTATCCGGGTTCCTTTATTCCTGTCTCTAAAAAAACCAAAACCTATCATCATATTACACGTCTCATCATCCAAAAAGCACTCAATGATTTTAAAGATTCTGAGTGCATGATCAGTTTGAATATTTCAATTGACGACATTAAGCACCATTCTACCTGTGAATTTATTTTTGAACAAATAGCACTATTCCCTGACCCGAAACGGATTGTTTTTGAGTTACTCGAATCTGAGGGAATCGGCTCATACGATCAAGCAAAACACTTCTTTACCGAAATCAAAAAATACGGATGCCATGTTGCCATCGATGATTTTGGTTCTGGATATTCCAACTTTGAACACCTCGCCAATCTCAACATCGACTACATTAAAATCGACGGTTCCCTCATCTCAAAACTCAAAGAAGACCATTTGTCGTATGTGATTGTTGAGATGATTTCAACCATCGCCTTAAAAATGGGCTTTACAAGCATTGCAGAATACGTATCAGACAATGAGATCAATGCATTGGTCTCAAAACTCAATATCCATCAATCCCAAGGATTTTTATACGGTAAAGCAATCCCTTTTAACGAATCCATGAAACGAATCAAACCAGCCGAATTTGCAACATAAATGCAACACTAAACTTATATACTTTTATCTTAGTTTAATAATCTAATTATTGTATTTAAGGAAGCGCATGAGTATTTATACATTAAAAGGGAACGAAAGAGTTCTATCTCAACAAGCATTTCTCGTCAGTGAAACCGATGAAAATGGCATTATTCTTTTTGCTAATGACAACTTTTGTGAAGTAGCAGGGTACACCATCAATGAATTAATCGGAAAACCACACAACATCGTTCGTCATCCTGATATGCCAAAAGCGGCGTTCAAAGATTTATGGGAGACGGTAAAACATGGGGATACTTGGACAGGATTTGTTAAAAATTCGGTTAAAAACAGCTCTGAATATTATTGGGTTTATGCGACTGTTTACCCTGTTTTGCGTAATGGTAAACGTTACTATATGTCCTGTCGTAAAAAACCTGCTGAAGATGAAATTTCATTATCAATATCACTCTACAAAACACTAAAGTAAAGGAAAAATAATGTTTGGGATTAATGCAAAAGATACACAACTTTTAGAAAACATCATTAACGAGACTTTTGATATTTTTGAAGGAAAACGCAATGTATTCAGATATTCAAAATCTGAATTTTCCAACGATAGCTTAAAAAAAATAAAGCATGTCATAGATATTAGAATCCGAAATATGATACTTCAAAATCAAAAAGACATGTATGCTGTTGCAGAATCTCAACGTATAGTTTCGCGAGTGAAAAACGGATGGTATTCCGAATTTATTGAAGCCATTCCATCTTCCTCAGAAATGAATTCATTCAAAGTAACGTTGAATGATATGATAAATAGCAATCGAAAACGTTTTTTAGAGATTGATGAGATTTTAGAACTTTATGTAAAAAATGACTATACGCGTACAGCTAAATTAGCTCCAACGGATGAAAAAGGAGGTATTTTAGAGCGGCTTGTTATCGGATTGAATAATATGAATCAATCTATTACCGCAATGCTCGCAAGCACACTCCAAAACGGGATGGAACTTCATAGCGATGCAGAAGCACTAAAGCAATCTGTAGAAGCACTCTCAACCGCAAGCAACCAACAAGCAGCAAGCCTCGAAGAGACAGCTGCCGCAATGGAAGAGATGACGAGCAATGTTCAAAACAATGCCCAAAAATCCAATGATATGGCAGTTATGGCAGCACAAACGGATGCGAGCGCAAAAGAAGGTGCGAATCTCGCCAATCGTACGGCATTGGCTATGAATGAAATACAAGTGGCTACCAACTCGATCAATGAAGCGGTAGCAATTATCGAAAAGATTGCCTTCCAAACCAATATCTTGTCA